>NZ_JBFWIX010000016.1:0-77792 GCF_050253495.1 Acidocella sp. | reverse complement strand
TCGAACCCGCACCCTCTGGGTGATCCATCAAACGCGCCCCTCACGGCCATCAACACCATGATTTATATCGGAAATATTGAGATCCTGACAGCAAAATCAGCGATTTACTTGGGGAATGTGGGTTAAGAGCCGACAATGCCGGGGCAAAGCCGCATAGCGATACCCTGCGTCCGCTCATTCTCCACGACCAGCTTCTGGCCATCCGCCGGAATATATTGGCCGCTGTTCCGGTCAATATTCTCATTAGCACCATCGCACTGTTTGTCGCGCTGCATTATCAGCATGGCGGACGCGGGCTAGCGTGGTTCGCCGCCAATAGCGCCATCAACATCGTGCGGTTCGTCCAGTGCCTGCAGATTCCCCGCCTGCTGAAAGACAGTCCCGCGCGGGCAAGACAGCGGCTGGACCAGCTTTGCCTCACCGCTTTGCTCTCCGGCATCGTGTGGAGCTTCATACTGTTTCTCTGCGATGGCTACACAAACCAGCAAAGCGCATTTTACCTGACGATCACCTGCGGCATTACGGCTGGCGCGATAACCCATGGCACCCCTTATGCGCGAATGCCCACCTCCTATATCCTGCCACCTCTGCTCAGTATTTTCTGTTGCTTGATCCTGACGGGCAAGTTTGAAAAATTATGCTTGGCGCTGACGGTGCTGATCTATGCCGCGGCGTTGATCCGCTTCGCCCGGCAAGGCGAAGCGGAATTCCGCAAAACCAACCTCCTGAAAAACCAGGCCGTGACTCTCGCCCGGTCCCTGGAAAAAGCGCATGCGCGAGCTCTGGCGGTGGCCGAGGATATGCGTTACCGCGCCACGCATGACGGGTTGACAGACCTGCTCAACCGCACGGGCTTCATGAACGAGATGAGAAACCTCATCAAATCCAGGAAATCCTTGTTCTGCCTGATGCTTCTTAACCTCGACAACTTTAAATCGATCAATGACGTCTTTGGCCATGCCGCCGGTGACAAGGTGCTGGAGGAGGTGGCCAGGCGCTTGGCCGAAACACTGGACCCCGCCTTTACAATCGCGCGCCTGAACGGCGATGAGTTCGCGATTTTCTACGATACCGCCATTGCCCGGCTTCCCGCCTCTGAACTCGCCGCACGGCTGCTTGCCTCGATCGCCGAACCATTTCCTTTTTTCGATGCCGGACGCATCGGAGCCTGTATTGGGCTCTATATGGGGCAGGAACGCAATGCGACCGAGTTTCTGACCTATGCCGATCAGGCCCTTTACGCCGCGAAGGCTCAAGGGCGCAATCATCTTCATATCTTCAACGATGTCCTGCGTGAAAAGCTGAGCATGCAGCGTGATGTGGAGCGCGATCTACGTCTGGCTCTGGAACAGGGAACACCAGAGGTCTGGTATCAACCGATCGTCGCCGGAGATGGGCGCAAACTCGTGAGCTTTGAGGCCTTGCTGCGCTGGAAACATCCTCAGCACGGGATGGTGCCGCCACCGGAGGTGATCGCCATCGCGACCAAAACCGGCCTCGCGGAAGCATTGCTGCGTCAGATTCTCACGAACGTCTGCATGATGATCCAGGCACTGCAAGCACGGAACCTGACCGATATCAGGGTGGCGATGAACCTGTCACCCCGTGAAATATCGCAATTCGCGGTGGATGATATCCTGCTCGCGGAATTGCGCCGGCAAAACTGCCCCGTCTCCATGCTGGAGGTCGAAATCACCGAGGAAACAGTGCTGGATATACCTTCCGTCCAGGAAAAACTGCTTCGCCTCGCACGGAGCGGCGTGCAAATCACCGTCGATGATTTCGGCGTCGGCTATTCCTCACTCGCGAGCCTGCGCCAGCCTTATGTGAAGCGGCTCAAGATCGATAAAAGCTTCGTGAAGGACATCGCGCTGTCGCAGGGCAATCAGATTCTCGTGCAGTCGATCCTCAATCTTGGCCGCTCGTTGGATTTGCAGGTCGTGGCGGAGGGGGTGGAGACACTAGAAGACTTGGCCTTTCTCCAGCACGCGGGCTGCGATCTGATGCAAGGCTATTATTTCCAGAGCCCGGCACCGCTCGCGGCCATTCTCGCCACCCTTCCCACGCATCCGCGCTGATCCCGTCCGGGCTGGGCATCGACAGCCCCGACCGCCCCAGGCATGATATGCCACGGAAGGGGCTGAGCGTGGACGCACAAATTCAGGCTGAAATAGATACTATCCGGCAAAGCGGCCTGTTCCTGCCGGAATGGTATCTCAGCCAGCATCCTCGGGCGGCGGACCAGGGAGAAAATGGCATTGTCCATTTCTGCCTCTCCGGCTGGCGGGAAGGAGCCCAGCCCAACCCTTATTTCGATCCGCTTTGGTATCTGGGCCGTTATCCTGACGTGGCGGCCGATGGCTGCAACCCGCTGCTGCATTACATCACCGCCGGCGAAGCCGAGGGACGAGACCCAGGCCCTTATTTCCAGGTCGGCTGGTACCGGGCAACTTACGGCCTCGCCACAGACGCCGCTTGCCTGCGCCATTACCTCAACCGGCGCCATTCAGGCCAAGTCAATCCGGTACCGATGTTCGACGCCGCCTGGTATCTGGACCAGAACTCCGACGTGGCCGAGGGGGGAGCTGATCCGTTCGAACATTTCCTGACCTTTGGCGCCACCGAGGAACGCGCCCCCTCCCCTGATTTCGACATCAAATTCTACCTTGGCCGGTACAGGAAATATCTGCACGGGCAAAATCCGCTGCTCCATTACCTCGCCAATATCGATAGCGGATTGTTCCAGCCCATGCGACCGGAGCAGGAAGGGCTGATCCCCGCCGCTGTCCGCCGCTCCACCCGTCCGGCATCGTTTTTCGAGGAGTTCCACCCTGCCCCCGCCCATGCGCGCCGCAAGGCCATGTTGCTGGCCTATTATCTGCCGCAATTCCACCATGTGGCCGAAAACGACGCCTGGTGGGGCAAGGGCTTCACGGACTGGACCAATCTCGGCCGGGCCATGCCGCGCTTCGTTGGTCATGTGCAACCCAGGGTGCCGCGCGATCTTGGCTATTATTCCCTGGACGACCCGGCGACACTGCGCCGCCAGGTGGACATGGCCAAGGCCGCTGGCCTCGGCGGCTTCGTGTTCTATTATTACTGGTTCAACCGCCACCGGCTGCTGGAAAAACCCCTGGAGCAATTTCTGGCGGACAGATCGCTGGATACCTCCTTCTGCGTCATGTGGGCGAATGAAAACTGGACCCGCCGCTGGGACGGGTTGGAGCGCGAGGTACTCATTGCCCAGGAATATCTGGAGGAAGACGATGAAGCGCTGGTGGCGAGCTTCGCCCGGCTGTTCGCCGATCCGCGCTATATCCGCATCGAAGGCCGCCCACTGCTGATGATTTACCGCGCCAGCCTGATTCCGAACGCGATGAGGCGGCAGCGCAAATGGCGGGAATTATTCGAACGCGACCATGGCGAGCGCCCGCTTATCGTCATGGCGCAAAGCATGGGCGAGGATCACGACCCCACCCCCTATGGGCTGGATGGCGCGGTGGAATTTCCACCCCACAAGCTCAGCCAGGTCACGCCGCGGCTCAATGAAACGCTAGACCTACTGGACCCGGACTTCACCGCGACAGTACATGATTACGCCGCCCTGGCGGAAACTTCACTCAACCTTCCGGCACCCGCCTACCCGCTGATCAAAACCATCGTGCCGGGTTGGGATAACGACCCGCGCCGCGAGGGCAAGGGGCTTGTTCTGCACGGCGCCACCCCGGCCAAATATCAGAGCTGGCTGGAAGGGCTGATCCGCTACAGCGCGGACCATCCGTTTCACGGCCAGAAAATCATTTGCGTGAACGCCTGGAACGAGTGGGCGGAAGGCGCGTTTCTGGAGCCCGATATTCACGCGGGGGCTGCTTTTCTCAACGCCACGGCACGTGCCATCTGCACACGAGAAACAGGGGATCTGGCCGCCGGCATCCTGCTGGTGGGGCATGACGCGCAGGCCCACGGCGCGCAATTATTGCTGCTGCATATCGCCAGATATCTCAGCCGCCGATGGGGGCTGAAGGTGCATCTGCTGCTGCTTGGCGTCGGCCCTCTGCTGGGGCGCTACCGCGAGGTGGCCGAGGTGACGATCGCCTATGACAAGACCATCATCTGCAACCACCTTGCTCAATACAAGCGCCTGGGGTTGCGCCATGCCGTCGTCAACTCAGCGGCCTCGGCACGGGTGGTGCCCTGGGCGGCGGCACGGGGCATCGAAAGCCTGCTTCTGGTGCATGAACTGCCGCAAATCCTGAAAGAATATAATCTAGAAATCCAAGCGCGGCTGGGTGCCTCCGCGGCGCGCGGGTTGGTGTTTTCCTCCACCTATGCCGCGGAAAAATTCAAGGAAACCGTGGAGCTGAAAGGTGGAAACGAGACGATTCTACCCCAGGGCAATTATCTGCGCGCCAATTTCGATCCTCTGATCCGCGCCCAGCTGCGCGCCGAACTCAAACTGACGGACACACAATTCCTCATTCTCGGCGCGGGCTTCGCCGATCTGCGTAAGGGATTCGACCTGTTCCTGCAGCTCGCGCGGCGGCTATCCGCCAAACGTCAGGATGTTCAGTTTCTTTGGGTCGGCAATATCGACTTCAAGCTCAAGACCTATCTCGAACCAGACATCGCGGCCCTGCAACGCGACGGGTGCTTCATCCATCTCCCCTATACGGATCAACTGGCCGACTATTTTTCCGCCGCGGATATATTCGCCCTGACCTCGCGTGAAGACCCCTTGCCCAGCGTCGTCATCGAGGCATTGTCCTGCGGCATACCGTGCGTGGCGTTCGATGACAGTGGCGGCGTGCCGGAATTGCTGCGCGCTGATCAGGCGGGTTATGTCGCGCGCGCGGCTGAGATCGAGGATTTTCAGGCTGGGCTGGAGGCGTCGCTGAACCACGCGGCGCTGAAAAAACAACGCCCGCGCCTGATGGAGCAGGCCGCCGCACGCTTCGATTTCGCGCATTATGCCGATACGCTGCTGCATCTTGCCGCTCCCGAGCTGAAGCGTATCAGCGCCGTGGTGCTGAATTACAACTACGCGGCTTACCTGCCGGAGCGGTTGCGGAGCATATTCGAACAAACCTACCCGGTTCAGGATATATTGCTGCTGGACGACGCCTCGACGGATGACAGCCTGGACATTGCCCGCAAAGCCGCCGCGCGGGCCGGGCGAGACACCAGGATATTGGTTAACCCTGAGAATTCAGGGTCCGTTTTCGCGCAATGGCGCCGCGCCGCGCGGGCGGCGACAGGGGAGTATGTCTGGCTGTGCGAGGCCGACGACGCCGCGCATCCCACTTATCTCGCCCGGCTGACGGCGGTGCTGGACAATACACCGGATGCCCTGATCGCCTTTAGCGATAGCCGCGCCGTGGATGCGCAAGGGCGGGAAACCATGTCCAGCTATCAGAATTATTATTTCCAATCCGGCGTGCGGGAGCTGGCCGCCCCCGGCGTTTGGCAGGCCCGAGATTTCGCGGAAAAATTCTTAAATATCCGCAACATTATTCCCAATGTCAGTGCTGTTCTCTGGCGGCGCGGAGCCTTGCTGGCGGCATTGGATGCCGTTCCCGACCTGGAAGACTGGCGGCTTTGCGGAGATTGGCGGCTTTATCTGCAACTCCTCACCGGGCAGACGGGACGTGTCGCCTATATACCCGAAGCGCTGAATACCCACAGGCGGCACGCGGACGGCGTCACCGCGAAGCTGGATGCAACGGCGCATCTGCGCGAAATCGAACGCCTGCATGATGTGGCGACCAACCTCCTGGCGCTGAACGACACCGCCCGGCAAGCGCAGGCGGCCTATCGCGCCCGGCTTTCAAGCCAGTTCACACGCACCGGAAAGAAAGCACTCAAGCCTGTTGCCAGACGCAAAAAGGTCTGATTGTACTACCCCCGGCCTAAATGTGAGACGATTGGAGCACTCATGAAAATCCTGTTGACCGGCGGTTGCGGCTTTATCGGTTCCGCCGTTGTCCGGCGCGCCATCCGACAGGAAGGGCATCAGATCGTCAATATCGACAAGATGACCTATGCCGCCTCCGAGGATGCGCTGGAGGATGCGCGCACCCATGCCAACCACACGCTGTTGAAACAGGATATTTGCGACCCCGCCAGTATCCGCGCCGCCTTTACCCAGCACCAGCCTGACGCCGTGATGCATCTCGCCGCCGAGAGCCATGTGGACCGTTCCATCGATGGACCCGCCGCTTTTGTGCACACCAACGTCACCGGCACCTTTGTAATGCTTGAAGCCGCGCGACTATTTCTCGACATTGACAGGTGAGAAAAAGGCGCGCTTCCGCTTCCACCACATCTCCACGGATGAGGTTTTCGGCGCGCTCAGCGATCAGGACCCTCCGTTCAACGAACATACCCCTTATGATCCACGCAGCCCGTATTCTTCCTCCAAGGCCGCCTCCGACCATCTGGCCCGCGCCTGGATGCATACTTACGGCCTACCGGTGATTGTCTCCAACACCACCAACAATTACGGCAAATGGCAGTTCCCCGAAAAGCTGATCCCGCTGATGCTCATCAACGCGATCGAGGAAAAACCGCTACCTGTTTATGGCGATGGCAAGAACACCCGCGACTGGCTGTTCGTGGACGACCATGCCGAGGCCCTGCTGAAAGTGGTCGCCCACGGCACGCCCGGCGAAACCTATTGCATCGGCGCTCGCCAACCGCGCAAGAATATCGACGTGGTGAAGGCCATTTGCGCCATCCTGGACCAAAAACTGCCCAGCGCCCATGGTGCCCACGAACGGCTGATCACCTACGTCACCGACCGGCCTGGCCACGATAACCGTTATGAGATCGACCCATCCTCCGCCGAGGCCGCCTTGAGCTGGACAGCCGAACATGATTTCGAGCGTGGTTTGGCGGCGACCATCGGCTGGTATCTGGATCATCGCCCCTGGTGGGAAGGCATCCGGGCCAGGAACTATTCCGGCCAGCGCCTGGGAGCCGTCGCATGATCCAGAAGGGCATCATTCTCGCCGGCGGCTCGGGCACGCGCCTGCATCCCATCACCCAGGCGACCTCCAAGCAGCTTCTGCCGGTTTTCGATAAGCCGATGATCTATTATCCGCTCTGCACCCTGATGCTGGCGGGAATCCGGGAGGTGCTGATCATCTCCACGCCACAAGACCTACCGCAATTCCAGCGTTTGTTCCACGATGGCTCTCATCTTGGCATCCGCATCGCCTATGCTGAACAACCAAGCCCCGACGGCCTGGCGCAGGCCTTCCTGATCGGCGAGGAATGGATCGGCGGTGAAGCCTGCGCATTGGCGTTAGGGGACAATCTCATCCATGGCGACCATCTTTCCACCTTGTTGCGCGCCGCCGGCGCGCGGCCCGATGGCGCCACCGTCTTCGCCTACCAGGTCCGCGACCCGGAACGTTACGGTGTGGTGTCGTTCGATGCCGATGGCAAGGCTATCGATATTGTCGAAAAACCCGTCAATCCCCTCTCCAACTGGGCAGTCACCGGGTTGTATTTCTATGACCGGCGCGTGACCGAACTTGCCAAACAGGTCAAACCTTCCGCGCGCGGTGAACTGGAAATCACCGATCTCAACAATATGTACCTTCAGGAAGGGACGCTGAAGGTGGAACGGCTAGGGCGCGGCACCGCGTGGCTGGATGCCGGCACGCCCGACAGCCTGCTGCAGGCCGCCACCTTCGTGCAGACTATCCAGGACCGGCAAGGCAATCTCGTTGGCTGTCCGGAGGAGGTCGCCTTCCGCATGGGCTTCATCGACGCCGCGCAGCTCAAATCCCGCGCTTCGTTGATTTCCAAGACCACATTGGGGCGCATTCTGCATCATATCGCGGAAGGGACAATGGGCTGATGAAAATCGAACGTCTCGCTATCCCTGACATTTGGCTGATAACCCCGCCGAAATTCGGCGACAGCCGAGGTTTCTTCTCTGAAACCTGGAGCGCCTCGAAGCTCAAGGACCAAGGATTCGATGAACATTTCGTTCAGGACAACCAAAGCCTTTCCGCGCAGAAAGGCACCATTCGCGGGCTGCATTGCCAGGTGGCGCCACATGCGCAAGGCAAGCTCGTGCGTGTGACCAAGGGAGCGATCTGGGACGTGGCGGTGGATATACGGCAAGGCTCGCCCAGCTTTGGCAAATGGGTTGCCGCGGAACTTTCCGAGGAGAACTGGGCTCAGCTTTGGATTCCTCCCGGCTTTTTGCACGGCTTCTGCACACTCTCCCCCAACACCGAGGTGATCTACAAGGTCACCGGCGATTACGCGAAAATGTGCGAACGCGCCGTGCGCTGGAACGACCCGACCTTGGCCTTGCCTTGGCCCGTGACAGCGGAGGCGGCGCATTTGTCCGACAAGGACCAAGCCGCGCCGCTTTTCGACCCACGGGATCACTGGTTCGATCATGGGTAAGGAGAAGCCATGATTCTCGTCACCGGTGCCTCCGGGCAATTGGGGGATGCACTCGCCCGCCGCCTCTCCACACGCGGCATTCCCTTCATCGCCGTCCGGCGCCCCGGCTTCGATTTTGAAAAGCCGGAAACGATCGCGGCTTGCTTTGAAAACGCCAAGCCCAGCTTGGTGATCAATGCCGCCGCCTACACGGCGGTGGACAAGGCCGAAACCGACCAGGAGGCCGCGAGGGCCGGCAACCATACCGGTCCACTAGCGCTGGCGAAATTGTGCGAGGCGGCGGACATACCCTTCATTCACGTCTCGACCGACTATGTGTTCGACGGCAACAAGGGCGCGCCCTATCTGGAAACCGACCCCACAAGCCCCACCGGCTTTTACGGCGCCACCAAGCGCGACGGGGAAGACGCCATTCTCGCCACCGGCGCCAAAGCCGTCATTCTGCGCACCGCCTGGGTCTATTCCGCCCATGGCAAGAATTTCGCGCGCACCATGATCAATGCCGGGCGCAAGATGCCGGTTCTGCGCGTGGTGGCCGACCAGCGCGGCACCCCCACCGCGGCGGGCGATCTCGCGGATGCCGTTCTCGCCATCATGGACAAGATCGAGGCCACGGGCTGGCGGCCGGAATACCGCGGCATCTTCCACACCACCAATCATGGTGAAACCACATGGCACGGTTTCGCCACCGCCATATTCGAAGACGCGGCCAGGCACGGCTATAAGGCTCCGGAGATACAGCCCATCGCCACGGCCGATTGGCCGACGCCCACTCGCCGTCCACCCGACTCACGGCTGGATTGTGACAAGCTGGCCCGCGTATTTGGCGTGACCCTGCCTGAATGGCGGCGGAGCCTGCCCGGGATCGTCGACGAATTACTGCGCGATGCCCCCGCCTGAAACCAGGACGGGAACATGCACACGCTAAAGATGTGGAATGACTTTCATATATACCAGAGAGCGGTTATAAGAGGCTTACAAAGTCGCCACTTCATATTGCTACGTGCACGAATTATCATTGCCGGCTGCTTGAATGGGCATTGAAGGAGACGTTGAGGCCTGATGAGCCCCGCTTCATGTGCAACTTTCCCGGATAAGGATGTCGCCATCCTGCTGTCCACCTATAATGGGGAATCGTTTCTGCCTGCCCAGCTCAACAGCTTTCTGGCCCAAACCCATGAGCACTGGGTGCTGCATTGGCGCGACGACGGATCAACCGACAGCACCGTGGAAATCATGCGGGCTTTTGCCCGCCAGGCCGGAGCGGAGCGCTGCGTCGAATCCCCCTCCTCCGGGCCGCATCTGGGTGTCACGGCCAGTTTCCTTACGCTGCTGCGCGAGAATATCGGCGCCATGGCCGTGGCCTTTTCCGACCAGGACGATGTCTGGTTGCCCGAAAAACTGCGTTGCGCGCTAGAACGGCTGAGCATGGCGGGTGACAGCCCCGCGCTTTATTGCGCCCGGCAATATCTGGTGGACCAGAACCTGCACGCCGCCCGCCTCTCCGCCCCCCATGCCGGAACAGAAGGGTTTCCCGCCTGCCTGACTCAGAACATCGCCAACGGCAATACACTCGTGATGAATAACGCCGCCGCCGCGCTAGTCGCCGCTTCCCGCGAACCGGCGGGTACCGTGCATGATTGGTGGAGCTATATCATCGTTTCCGCCTGCGGCGGCAAAATTCTGTTCGACGATAGGCCGCAAGTGCTGTACCGGCTGCACAAAACCAATCTAATCGGCCGCTACCAGCCTTTTCATGGCCGCGCATTGGCGGCGCTGCGGCGCGGCTCCGCGGTCTACATGACCATGATGCGCCGCCACGCCATGGCGCTGCTGGCACAATCCTCACGCTTGACGCCGGAGGCACGGCAAGACCTGGAACTGGTGCGTGACGGATTGACCGGCGGTATCGCTAGCCGGATCACCGCCCTGCGTTGCCCGCGCTTTCGCCGCCGGACCTACCTGGAAAATTTGCTTTTCCGTTACTGGTTCTTGACCAACCGGCAATTTTTCGCCGCCAAACCACGGGGCGTGGCGACAAGGAAGCAGCCACATCCTACTGCGCATTACCAGAAAACCAAGGGATAACAGGCCAGCCCGTTTCAGGCTTCGCGTATATCCTGCCATTCCTCGGTAAAGGGTTTTTTCCGGAACGTCGCCCAGAAGAAATTCATCGTGTAGCGCAACCCGATGGTGAACACCCCCTCCCCCACCAGACGCCGGCCCGAGGATTGCGCCGGCAAGCGGAAGGTGAATTTGACCGTGCCGACCTTGGAGAGCCGGTTCGCCATGTCGGTATCCTCGCCGTAAAAGGAAAACCGCAAATCCGGATTGCCAAGCTTGAGCATGGCCGAGCGCTTGACCACGAAATTGCCCCCCTGGAGCATCGCGCCAACATTCAGGATATAATGATTGAATATATAAGCCAGCCAAGCGAGCCGATAATAACAGGCAACGACCATATTCACCTTCCTGGGCACGCCATAATAGATATATGGCCCAGAAAGCCCCACCAGCGTCTCCGACCGGGCGAATTGGCGCAACACTTCGGCCAGCCACCCAGGGGGAATCACTGTATCCGCGTCAATATTGGCGATCAGCATGCCGGTCGAACTTTCAAAGCCGGTCCAGCGGGCCTGAACCAGCCCCTTGCGCGGCTCATCCACCACCTGGACTCCCCCCACCGAAAGGGCCACATCTCGGGTATGGTCCGTGCTGGCATTGTTCACGACGATGATCTCGGCCTCTTCGCCCAATTTCAGCCCAACGCGGCCAATTTCGTCCCGAATCGCGCTCAGGGAGCGGGAAAGCAGCACTTCCTCATTGTAAGCCGGCACGACGAAACTGATCTTCATTGCATATAGTCTCCTGAGACTCGGTGGCGGGAGCCACCTCGACCTTTTATCAACAGGGGAGTCCTCCGGAAGGCGAATGATTATTTGATGAAACCCGTTTCTCTTTGGCCACGCGTCATGAATCCGGCTGAACCCCGCGCTTTGGCATGCAAACCCTCTCCAAGAGTTGACATACTCCCGCCAGGACGGCATACCCCGCCACCAATTGTTCAATTTTTAGCTGAGACCTCCGATGAAGATCCGCAATTCCCTTAAGTCCGCGAAACTTCGTGACAAGAACTGCCGCGTTGTCCGCCGCCATGGCCGGGTCTACGTGATCAACAAAAAGAACCCACGCATGAAGGCACGCCAGGGCTAAACCCTGGTTCGCTTTTGTCATTGGCGGCAAGCAGCCCGGCGTCATGCCGGGCTTTTTGTGTTGAGGCCCATCACAGACCAAACCTCTGACAAACCGTCATAAATCCGATAAGGGGGCGCGGGCGTCTGCCTGGCCCATGAACGGGCCAAACAGACACCTTTACACTTTAGCCAGCCAGCAAGGCGAGCGGGCGGGGCCAGAACATGCCGGCGCGGGCACGATAGGCCGCATAAGCCCCCGCTAGCTCGGATTTTGAGAATTTACGCTCTTCCCGGGACGCCGCCTCGATATAGAGCGCTGTCATCAGCACGGGGGCGATCCAGCCCAGCAGACCATGGACCGCCACGGCCGTCCCCAGCCAGAACAGCACGTAGGCCAAGTAAAATGGATGTCGCACATAGCGGTACGGCCCATGCTGAAGCAGAAAATTAGGGGCATCCGTGTCGAAGGCCAGGGTTGGTGGGGTACGGTAGCTGGCTGCCACGGCCGCGGCGAACACCGCGAGAGAGGCGGAGAACAACCCCAACGACACCAGCCAGCCAGAGGATGCCCCAGGCGAGATATTCCACAAAAACAGCCCGAACAGTCCGAGGCTGAGCAGACTGGTGATCTTCATGCCCAGCGGCATCGCGCCCGTGGAGCGAAAATGCTTTTTCACACCCCAGGAAAAAGCGGCGAAACAGACAATGGCGTCAAAACCCGTGAGGGCGGTCGAGAAGATGTGCATTTGATCGATCCTTTGAGACTTGAATGAAGGGAAATGTCTGGGAAACTCAGTCGGCGAAAACCGGCACGGTTTCACCACGCAACAAGCCTGAATATGCGCCGGACCCGGCATCAACCACCGGAATATCTTTCAATACATTGCCGTAAGAGGAGTTCGGACAACTCATAAGATTGGTTTCGAATTTCACCCCCGCATAGCGGCGCGGGCCCGCGACATATTCAAAATGCAACCGCTTATAGAAAGGCGTGTGATTGCGCCGGACACATGAAAGCGTCATATCTGCCTGCTCTTCCGCCACGAAGAAGCCGACAAAACGGTACAAAACGAACACGAGTTCATAATCAGTGGCAAAGTCCGGATGACGGACCAGCCGGTTGATCTCAGTCAACTTCGCCGGTCGGCCAGAGGTTACGCTATCCGCCAGAGCCAACACTTCGGCTGGGAAAATACGCGAAGCCGGGATTTCATCGAACCCGGCAAGGCCTGGGGTACGGTCATAGACAGACATCCGCACGGAGGCGACCGGCCGCCCATGCCGGTAGATCACCACAGAACGGTTGTTGGGACGCAGGTCATCCGCATCGGAAAACAACCCGTCTGGGCGCGGGTCGATATAACCGCCGGATAGATAGCTGGCATGGCGGATGGAATAGGCATCAGCCTTCGTCTGTTCATCCATCGCCAACCTTGCCGTCAGCCCACTGGCTGGCTTGCGCAGCATCTCGCCACGGACAAGCCCTGCGGTATGCGATTTTAAAGAACTCATTCTAAACCTCCTTGATTTGCAACCAAAACAAGAAAGATTAGAAACGAATTCCCTCCCAAGATGTAGACTTAATATTGGTTGGCCAACCGGCACGAGCCCTCATCCAAGCCACCCGCGAAAACCCACTTAAATTTGATTTTTTTATTTTATTACCTTAACTTTTTTAAATAGTTAATTGTTATTTAAGTTTCGTTTCGAATTCAAAACCTCAATCCAGACTGGTGGAATAGGTCCGTTTACAACCAATATCCACACAGCTAAAATCTTTTTGGTAACTTTTGAGCTTCGAAACCAAGCCATCAATTAAAGATGGCGTTTTCTAAAAAAAGAAAGTACGTAAGGTTGTATCCCTGTTGAGGTGGCATTTCATGTTTTTTTCACCGCGTGAAAGGCGAACATCCCCTTCGGCATGACCGACTCCACGTCTACCTTTCCTAAACACCCGCCTCCTCGACAATGGCTTCGTCATCTTGCCAAACGGCTTCGCCTGAAGGCAGGCGGCCTGACCCTTGGCATGCAAATTCCTCCGGATCTGAGCGAGAGACTGTTTCTCGATCAAGCCAAGGATTTCAGCTATGTCATCCGCGCCATTTCAATGGTGGGGCTCAATACGCTCGCTCTTATATTCCTGGATTTTCATGATAATCCAGGCGTATTTTGGCGAAATATCATACTATTGCTGACAGCAGCCGTCTATGTCGTGATTATATTGCGCGGCCAAACTTGGCTGCGCCGTTCAGATACATCAGGGCGGGACGCCGCACAGTACTTCAGACAGGTCAGCGCCGTTTTGGTGGCTCTCGGCCTGCTTTGGGGGGTGTTGCTCGTGCTGCTGATGGCCCACGGCTCACCTAATCAACGTTCGCTCATCTATGCCGTTGCTGTCGGGTGCATCGCCACCCCCGTGCTGGTATCCCCCCCCTCCTGCGCCATCAGCTATTGGGCTCCCACCTCCCTCGGCGCGATGATAAGCTTGATGCTCTACGATGCCGACCCATATGCGATGACTGACCTCATCGCCTTCGTGGCGCTCACAGGCTTCTGCATTCTCTACCTCAATCGGCGCATGAACGAACGCGCCATTGGCGCCATCAGGCTGGAGGAAAACGCAGAGGTCATCCGCCTGCTGCTGCGCGATTTCGAGGAAAGCGCCTCCGACTGGCTGTGGGAAACCAATGCCCAGCTTGAAATGCAACCGGTCAGCCAGCGCCTCGTACAGGTGGCGCGGCGCCCGGCTGAGAGCTTCCACGGGGTTTTTCCGGAGGTCCTGCTGGGCGAAGAGGCATTGCGCGCGGCCCAGCCCGGGTCAGCCGCCGCCCGGCTGCAACATGCCATTGCGGAGCATTCCCCTTTCCGCGACCTGGTCATTCCCGTGAATATCGAGGGGGAGTTGCGCTATTGGTCTCTCACCGGCAAGCCGATCCTGGACAAGAACGGCCGGTTTGGCGGCTACCATGGCGTGGGTTCGGACATTACCGGCCAGCGCCGCCAGCAGGAACATATCTCCTTCCTGGCTAGGCATGACAGCTTGACCAAGCTGGCCAATCGCATGCTCTTTTCCGAGGTTCTCCACCAATGCTGCGAAAAGGCGGGCACCACCGGCTTTGCGCTGCTCTGCCTGGATCTCGACAATTTCAAAATCATCAACGACACGCTGGGCCACGCCACGGGCGATGCCGTGCTGGTTGCCGTGGCGGAACGGCTGAAGGGCTCAATCCGCGAGTTCGACATAGCCTCCCGCCTGGGCGGGGATGAGTTCGCGATCATCGTCGTCACCAGCGAGCGGAGCGAGGCGCAAGCCATCGCCGGGCGCATCGTCGAGCGGATCATGCGTCCTTTCCGGTTCGACGGTCAGTTCGTGCAGATCGGCATTTCCATCGGGATCGCGATGGCCCCACAAGACGGAACCACCCCCACGCAATTGATGAAATGCGCGGACCTTGCCCTCTATCGCGCCAAGAATGACGGGCGGGGCATCGTGCGCATCTACGATCCCGAGATGGACGAGGCAATGCAAGCCCGCCGCTCACTGCAGGCGGCGCTACGCCAAGCCCTGCCACGCGGAGAGTTGTTCGTCTCGTACCAGCCGATCGTGGACCTCATGGATAACCGTATCACGGGTGCCGAGGCCCTCGTGCGCTGGGAGCACCCCAAGCATGGCATTATTCCCCCCTCGCAGTTCATCCCCCTCGCCGAGGAAAGTGGCCTGATCGAGGATATAGGCACCTTTGTCCTGCACAGCGCCTGCTCCGCCGCGGCATCCTGGCCGCTCGACATCACGGTGGCGGTCAATCTCTCCCCGCTGCAAAGCCGCGACCCGCAGATCGTGGATACCATCACCAACATCCTGGCCTCCACGGGGCTGCCAGCCTCGCGCCTGGAACTGGAAGTCGTCGAAAGCACCATATTGGAGGCGGGCAGCCCCACCGAGGAAGCCTTGAAGCAATTGCGCGGTCATGGGGTACGTATCGCCCTGGACGATTTTGGTACCGGCTATTCCTCTCTCTCCTATTTGCGCAGCTTCCCCTTCGGCAAGCTGAAGATCGACAGATCCTTTATTCGCGACATTGGTTATGAAAAAGCGGGGAGTTCCATCATACTGGCCATTATCGGCCTCGCCGAAAGCATGAACATGCTGGTGACGGCGGAAGGGGTCGAGAATGTGGAACAGGCCGAACTGCTCCGCAGCTATGGCTGCGCGCAGGCACAGGGGTTCCTGTTTCATCAGCCGATGAGCGCGGAGGATTTCGCCCAATTGCTGGATTCACAGGCGAGCGGCGGCAATGTCGCCTCGGCACCGCATAGCCCGGCATTTTAAATCCACCATACACCTCTTGGCCTCTCGGGCGGGCAATGGCTTAATGCGCGCCCATGAGGGAAGCTTCGGGTGCGTCGCCGGCAATGGCGCAATGGTTCGCCATCAAGGCACAGCATGAGGATGCGCTGCTCTTTTTCCGCATGGGCGATTTCTACGAGCTGTTCTTCGCCGACGCGCAAGCCGCGAGCGCGGCGCTGGACATCGCTCTCACCGCACGCGGACAGCATCAAGGCCAACCCATACCGATGTGCGGCGTGCCGGTCTCCCAAGCGGAGATGTACCTGGCCCGGCTGATCCGACGCGGCTTCCGGGTCGCCATCGTCGAACAGCTTGAGGATCCGGCCGAGGCCAAGGCCCGTGGCGCGAAAGGGCCGCTCAAGCGCGGCGTGGTGCGGCTTGTCACCCCAGGCACGCTGACGGAGGAAGCCCTGCTGGAAGCGGGCCGGGCCAATTTCTGTGCCGCCATCGTGGCACATGAGGGTAAATTCGGCCTGGCCTGGGCGGATATTTCCACCGGACAATTTGAGACCGAACAAACCAACGCGGACGGCCTCGCCGCCATATTGGGCCGGCTGGATCCAGCCGAAATCCTGGCTTCGGAGGAAATTCCCCTCGGCCCTCACGCCGCGCGCCGGGTGGAGACGAAGCGCATGGCGCTGGCCCTGCCCATCAACGCCGAGGCCGCGCGGCGGGATCTGGCGCAAAAATTCGGCGCCGCCAGCCTGGATGCATTCGGAGATTTCTCCTCCGCCGAAGCGCTCGCCGCTTCCTTTGTGCTGGCCTATATCGAAGCCACGCAGATGGGTGGCCAACCGCGGCTCTCCCGCCCCGCCAGCGCCGGCCTCTCCGGGCAATTGGCCATGGACGCCGCCACCCGCCAAAGCCTGGAACTCGCCAGCAACCGGGACGGCGCGGAAGCCGGCAGCCTGCTGGGCGCCATCAAGCGCACGGTCTCCCCGGCCGGTGCGCGGCTTTTGGCCAGTTGGGTCACGGCACCGCTCTGTAAGTTGACGCCTCTGCGGGAACGCCAACTGGCCTGGCTGGCCTTGCGTGATTCCGGCCAAACCGAAGCCGTGCGCACCACCCTGCGCGGTACGCCGGACATGGCCCGAGCCCTGGGACGCATCGCACTGGGACGCGCCAGCCCACGTGATCTTGCCGCCATCAAAGGCGGGCTGGAGGCGGGCATGACCCTGGCCCCCTTGTTGCCGGGTGGCACGGTGTTGCTGGACAAAGCCGCCAGCGCCCTCGCTCCAACCCCGGCCCTGTTGGCCACGCTGCAGGCTTGCCTGGCCGAACCAGCACCGTTACGCCTGGACGAAGGCGGCGCCATCGCAACCGGTTTTGACGAAGAACTGGATGCCGAACGCGCCCTGCGCGATGATACACGCCGCATCATCGCGGCATTCCAGACGGAACTGGCGCAACGCTACGGTGTCGCCTCGCTCAAGATCAAACATCATGCCCAACTCGGCTACGTGCTGGAGGCTCCCGCCGCCGCGGTGGAAAGCCTGCGCGCTTTTCCAGAATTGCAGCTCCGCCAGGGCATGGCCAACGGCGCGCGCTTCACTCACCCCGAGCTCTTGGAACTCGACCGGCGGATTACCGAGGCCGCCGCGCGCGCCAGCGCACGGGAGCGTCTGGTCTTCTCCTGGCTGGTGAACCAAGTGCTGGAATCGGCCGAGGCTCTGGCTGCCTGCGCCGAAATGCTGGCCCTGGCCGATGTGCTGCAAGGCGCGGCCCAACTTGCCCTTTCCGGTCGGTATTGCTGCCCGGACCTGTCAGACGATACGGCCTTTTGCATCCTCGCCGGGCGCCATCCGGTGGTGGAAGCGGCATTGCCACCCGGGGTTGGGTTCATTCCCAATGGCTGCGACCTTTCCCCCAGCCAGCGGCTCATGCTGCTCACTGGTCCCAACATGGCCGGCAAATCGACCTTTCTGCGCCAAAACGCGTTGCTGGTGATTCTGGCCCAGGCCGGCCTGCCCGTCCCGGCGGAGGCAATGCGGCTGGGCCTGGTGGACCGGCTATTCTCCCGCGTTGGCGCGGCGGACGATCTTGCCTCGGGCCGCTCCACCTTCATGGTGGAGATGACGGAAACCGCCGCCATCCTACATCAAGCCGGCCCCAAAAGCTTCGTGATCGTGGATGAGATCGGACGGGGCACTGGCACGCGCGACGGCCTTGCCATTGCACAGGCGGTGCTGGAAAGCCTCCACAACAATAACCGGTGCCGCGCCATATTTGCTACACATTTTCATGAATTAGTACAGCTTACGGAAACCTTGCCACGCCTTGAGGCCCATACGATGCGGGTGAAGGAGTTCCGAGGGGAAGTGGTATTCATGCACGAAGTGGTGGCCGGAGCCGCACAGAAGAGCTGGGGGGTGCATGTTGCGCGCCTTGCCGGTGTGCCCGACACGGTGCTGCGCCGGGCCGATCTGCTGCTCAAGGCCGCCGAACGGGAACAATCGGCAATGTCTCCCCTGCCCTTATTCGCCAACATCGCCCCTGCCACATCCGCCAGCGATCCGCTGCTGGCGGAACTCGCCGCGCTGGATCCCGATTCCCTCTCTCCCCGGGACGCCCTGACCCAACTTTACCGGTTGCGCGAAGAGGCGCGGCAAATCCGCACCAGCCCTGCGGAAAATAAGGGCTGATCAATGCATCTTGAATTCCAACTTCCAGGGGTTTGATCTAGCTTGACCGACATGCCCGCCGCCAGGAAACAGCCCGATATCGCCACCGCCCTCGCCGAACTTCTGAAGGCCGGGGCGCCCCCCGCCCGTGATGAGGCGCTGGCCGCGTTTCGCCGCCAGCTCGGCAGGGTGCAAACCTATGTGCAAACCTGCTTCGAGACGGACGGGCTGAACGGCCTGCAAGCGGCCCGGCTGCATGCGCGTCTGATGGATGAGCTGGCGGGCATGCTGTTCGCCTATACGCTGCGCGTGATGCCGCTTGGGGCGAAGGATAAGCTCGCCATGGCGGCGACGGGTGGCTATGGCCGCGCCACGCTCGCCCCCTTCTCGGATATAGACCTGCTTTTTCTCACCGGCCCGTCTTCCTCCGCCGCGCTGAACAAGACCGTCGAGTTCATTCTCTATCTGCTGTGGGATCTGGGGCTGAAAGTCGGCCACGCCACCCGCACGCTCTCCGAATGCCTGCGCGAGGCAAAGGGAGATGTCACCATCCGCACCTCCATGCTGGATGCGCGCTGCCTGGCCGGAGACCGCAGCCTCTTCGCCGATTTCCAGACCGCCTTCCGCGCCGATTGCGCCGCCGAGGGCCCTAGTGAATATATCCATGCCAAACAAGCCGAACGCGCCGCGCGGCATAAACGCTTTGGCGAGACCCCCTTCATGGTCGAGCCCAATGTGAAGGAAGGCAAGGGGGGGCTGCGCGATCTGCAGACACTTTATTGGCTCTCGCGCTATGTATTCAATACCTTCGCGATGGCCGAGCTAGTGGGCAAGGACAGCCCCGGCGGCGGTATTCTCACGGCAACGGAAGCCAGAGCCTGCAAGCGCGCATGGGAATATCTGTGGACGGTGCGGTTCCATCTGCATTACGTCGCGGGCCGGGCCGAGGAACGCCTGACCTTCGACCTGCAACCCGTTGTGGGAGCCCGCATGGGCTATACCCGCCATGGCCGCCAGGACGGGGTGGAACGCTTCATGCGGCATTATTTCCTGGTGGTCAGGGAGGTGGCGCGCGTGACCGGCGTGCTGGAGCCCGCGCTCATCCGCACCGCCCTGGGGCCACCCGCCATCGCCCCCGCCACGGACGCCTCCCTGATCGCGGCGGGCTTTGTTCTGGCGGATGGACAAATTTCCTTCGCCCCGGGCCACGACCCGGAAATCGACCCGACATCCATTTTCCGGATTCTCATCGAGGCACGGGACAGGGGGCTCAAGCTGCACCCCCTGGCCAAACGCACCCTTATTCGCTCCGCTTATCTAGGGGCTGAATTGCGTGGCCAAAAACAAGCCGCCTCGCTGTTTCTCAATCTGCTTTGCGGGGGGAGCGACGAGATCCCCGACCAGGAATGCGACTCTGCGGAGTGGCTGGCGGTTCTGAATGAAAGCGGCATTCTTGGCCGTTATCTACCGGACTGGCGGCGCATTGTCGGGCAGATGCAGTTCGACACCTATCATGTCTACACGGTGGATGTGCATACCGTGCAAGCCATCCGCAATCTCAATAATCTGGAAGCTGGGCGTCTCAAGGACATCGCTCCACTGGCCACCGAGCTTGTCGGGCAGATCCAGTCCCGCCGCGCGCTATATGTGGCCCTGATGCTGCATGATATCGCCAAGGGCCGCGGGGGTGACCATTCCGTGCTGGGGGCCGAACTGGCGCTGACCATCTGCCCAGCCCTGGGCCTGGACCAAGAAGAAACCGAAATGGTCTCGTGGCTGGTTCTGCACCATCTCCTGCTCAGCCAGACCGCCTTCTCCCGAGACATCGACGACCCCAAGACCATCCTGGATCTCGCCGACTCCATTCAAAGCCCAGAACGGCTTCGGTTGCTGCAAATTCTTACCGTGTCCGATATCCGCGCCGTCTCCCCCAAGGTCTGGAATGGCTGGAAGGCAACCTTGCTGCGCGAGCTTTACACCCGCGTGGCCGAAGTGCTGGAAGGCGGGCTCTCCACCACCGAACGCGACACGCGCATCGCCCGGGTCAAGGAGGTCGTGGCGTCCCTGCTGGCGGACTGGCCCGCCCAGGAGCGGGAGGATTTTCTCTCGCTCGGCTATCCCAGCTACTGGCTAGGCTTCGACCCCGAAAGCATCGAACGTCACGCCCGCATGATCCGCGACGCCAGGTCCCGGCATGCCCCGCTTACCATCCAGACCGAGCCCCTGCCCGCCCGCGCGGTGACGGAAGTGGTGATCTACACGGCCGATCATGCCGGGTTGTTCAGCCGTATCGCTGGTGCCCTGGCCATCGCCGGCGCCTCGATCGTGGATGCGCGCATCCATACCCTGACCGATGGCATGGCACTGGATACGTTCTGGATTCAGGACGCCAATGGCGGCCCCTTCGAATCCTCACACAGGCTAGCCCGGCTCTCCTCCGTGGTGGAACAGGCGCTCACCGGCCGAATCAGGTTAGCGGCGGAAATCCGTAAAGCCACCAAGAGCCTTATCCCCGGCCGCACGCGGGCCATCCATGTCCCGCCACGCGTGGTGGTGGATAACCGCGCCTCCAACCGCCACACCGTCATCGAGGTCAATGGGCGCGATCGCCCCGGCCTGCTGCACGACGTGACGGCCGCGATTTCCGAGCAGGGGCTGCAAATCGCCTCCGCGCACGTGACCACCTATGGCGTGCGTGCCGTGGACGTATTCTACGTCAAGGACGTGTTCGGCATGAAAGTGGAGAACGAGCGCAAGCTCTCCCAGCTCCGCCAAGCCTTGCTGGAAGCTCTGAAACCGGGGCTGGACGATCCACCAAACCCCGCGGAACATGTCTCCAAACAGGCCGCCGCGGCGGCCTGAACGGGTCTGACCGGCAAAATCCCCACGTCCCCATGCGGGACGTCATGGGACTTCCATTTGACATGGACGCGTTTTAACACGATGCGATGCTTCATGGCTCGCAAGGTCTCGCCCTCCCGCATCGGCTTCATGCTGTGCTGCTTCCTGTTTCCGGGGCTGATCGGCACGTTCGCGAGTTTCTCCATTCCCGCCCCGGCGGTGGATATTCTGCACCAGCAGCAGGCCCTCGATTCAGTGCTGACCGCGCCAACCCCCACCGCGCAGCAGGCGGCCATCGCGGCTTTGCGCAAGGCGGTGGACCCCGACACCGCCACCATTGTCATCAACGGCACCGGCCCCCTGCCCGCGCGCGTGGCCATGGCGAGCCGGAACATGCAGCGCGAAGCCGTGGCCCAGGCCCGGAGCGCAGCCTACAAAATCAGGCTCATGGTAATCACCATGAGCGTAATTGGAGCCATTTTCGGCATCATGTTGATGGGACCGGACCAAAATGACTGACCATGCCAATTCCTATTATGCCGCCACCGCCAACAGGCAGGATGCGCGTCCACCGCTGAATAGCAATGTCGAAGCCGATGTCTGCGTGATCGGCGGGGGATTCACTGGCGTGAATGCCGCGCTGGAACTGGTTCAGCGCGGCGTTCAGGTGATCCTGCTGGAAGGGGTACGGATTGGCTACGGCGCATCCGGGCGCAATGGCGGACAAATCGTCAATGGCTATTCGCGCAATCTCGACGTCATCGCCACGCGTTATGGCGACACCGCGGGCCGCGCGATCGGCGCCATGGCCTGCGAAGGGGGCGACATCATCCGCGCTCGTGTCGCGCAATATGGGATTCAGTGCGATTTGAAGCCCGGCGGCATCTTTGCGGCACTCAATGGCTCACAGATGCGGGGGCTAGCCCACCATATGAAGGTCTGGGCCGAATATGGGTTCAAGGATTTCGAGCTCATGGATAAGTCCGCCTTGCAACGCCATGTGAAGACAGAACGCTATGTCGGCGGGTTGATCGACCACAAGGGCGGGCACCTGCACCCACTCAATCTGGTCCAGGGGGAGGCCAGCGCCTTCGAGACGCTGGGCGGGGTCATCCACGAGAACTCGTCCGTCATCGAGATAAAACCCGGCGACCGGGTGACCGTGAAAACCGCCCAGGGGCAAGTTCGGGCCAAAACCGTCCTGGTTTGCGGGAACGCCTATCTGCGCGGGGTGCTGCCGGAGCTGGAAGGGCGGATCATGCCCGTCTCCACCCAGGTGCTCGCCACGGAACCACTGGGTGAGGAAGCCACCACCCTTCTGCCCACCGATATGTGCGTTGAGGACTGCAATTATATTCTCGATTATTTCCGCCGGACCGCAGATAACCGTATCCTGTATGGCGGCGGCATCGTCTATGGTGGACAAGACCCGGAAAGTGTGCGCGCGAAGATCCTGCCGCTAATGTACAAAACCTTCCCGACCCTGAAGGAGGCGCGCATCGATTTCGCCTGGAGTGGCAATTTTGCCTTGACCCTCACCCGGTTTCCGCAAATGGGCCGGCTGGCACCCAATATATATTTCTCCCATGGCGATAGCGGGCACGGCGTGACCACCACGCATTTGCTGGCGCGCCTCCTTGCGGAGGCGGTAACCGGCGATACACAGCGTTTCGACGTTTTCGCCGGATTGCCTTATTTCCCCTTTCCCGGCGGGCGGAGCCTACGGGTACCGTTCACTGTCGCCGGATCCTGGTGGTATCGCTTCCGGGATTGGATGGGTATCTGACCGCGAAAGCGGCTGTTTTGTTCAAGCCCGATTTCCCCGAGCGCAGCCCTGAACCAGCTAGACTTCTCCAGAGGCGCTCCTCCTGAGCGCCGGTTGATGCGTGCCAGATTTTCCATTAGAGCCACCTCTATGCCGGGTTAGCACAGTGGTAGTGCAGCGGTTTTGTAAACCGAAGGCCGGGGGTTCAAATCCCTCACCCGGCACCAGAAACCGTCCTCTGCGGCGCGGCTAAGGCCGCTGACCGAGGCTGGCTGTCATGCCTCCATGAATTTGTATCCCGCCCTTCTGGCTGATATTTCGCCCAAGACAAGCTTTGCCTCCCGGTGAGGCAAGAGCCACATGTTCACCGCAAGAGGAAGCCGCCGCTTCCCCCTGCCCGCCAGACATAACACAACCAGAACACCCCAGCAGTACGAGCAGGCTGGCCCGCACGCCAATCCAATATATCTGGCACCGCACCCTCATCATGCCTAAAATTTAGCCATTTAACCGGAACAGCTCAAGCTCCAGGCGGCATGGCCATCAAGCTTGCCCCACATGATTGTCCGCATAAAATGTGCACTCTTCATTTTTGATTTAATATCAACGAACTAAACCATAATTACCGCAATAATCGCCAACGCGCACAAAACCAATTTTTCATTATAATTTTAAAATAAAATTTTGATCGCCATACTCAAGGAGCACCCGTTCAAGATCGTACCGTTACGGCAACAATCCAGAAAAACCCTGGGATTAGTATGTGGCTTAACAAAGCGAATTTTCAAGCATTATCCGCATTTTCGCAGTCAATTTCGTTATTTTCTTCAACACCTTCATATTCTATTAAGTCATTTTTTTATCAAACCAAACAACTCGCCACAAACTCATTTGACCTGGATTCATTTTGTCATAGAAAAATACACAACAACCAGACAAAGAGAAAAAAGATTTGAAATAGAAATAAAAAAACAACCGAAAAATACAGGATATTTCAAATTATTTCGTTTTTTCTTGATCTTTTTGTCTGAAATATGGCATTAATACCGGTGAATCAATTTTACGTTTCATTTTTTGAAAGGAAACCTTACCGCTTTGTTGAACCAATGCGAAGTTATCTCCGGCAATGTACAACAAAAAGCGCGCAAGAGACTTTCCCGCATGGCATTGAAGTCTTTGAAAGACGGCGTCCGGCGGCCAGGATTTGATATTGGCGGTTTGACGTCGGGTATTCTTCACCTTGGCTGCGGAGCTTTCCACCGCGCACACCAAGCCATCATGACACAGCGCGCCATCGAGGCAGAGGGCAGAAATGCCCTGAAATGGGGAATTGCCGCCGTCAGCATGACCAGGCCGACGGTTCCCAACCAGCTCCGTCCTCAGGACGGGCTTTACACCGCACTCGAACGCAGCGCTCAAGGCGTGAAGGCCGAAATTATCGGCACGCTGAATGAGATTGTGCATGCGCCCAGCGATGCGGTCGGGTTGCCGCGCCGCATCGCCTCTCCCACCACGGAAATCGTGACACTGACGGTCACGCCCACCGGGTATCTGCTAGAGCCGACAACCGGCAGGCTGCAGGAATCCCACCGTGACATTCAGCATGACCTGCGCCACCCAGAACGGCCGCGCAGCGCGGTGGGTGCCATAGCCGCTGGCCTCGCTCAGATTCACGCCGCCGGACGTAAGCCTCCCGTGTTCATAAGCTGCGACAATGTCTCGGAAAACGGGCGAACGCTCCAACGCGCCGTGGCCAACTTCGCCGCTTTGCGCGACGATAAACTGGCGAGCTGGATCGAGAGTCATGTGACATTCCCTGGCACGATGGTCGACCGTATCGTACCGACCCTGACTCACGCCGACCATGAGGATGCAGAGCGCCTGACCGGGCTGCAGGATGCCGCTCCCGTCTCCATGGAACCCTTCGCACAATGGATCATCGAGGATTTCCAGGGGGCTCGTCCACGCTGGGATCTCGCCGGGGCCCGCTTCGTCGCCGACGCCCGCCCCTTCGAACTGGCGAAGCTGCGCCTACTCAATGGCACCCACATGCTGCTGGCCTATCTGGGTGGTCTAGCCGGCTACAAGACCATAGCCGACACAATGAGCGACCCACTTTTCGCGGCCTTCGCCGAAAGCTTCATGCTTCGCGAGCAAGGCATGACATTGTCGATGTCTCCCACGGAGCTTTCGGGCTATGTGGCGCAACTTACCGAGCGCCTGTGCAACCCCGCGATCCGGCATGATGTCAGCCGTATCGGCCGTAACGGGTCCACGAAAATGGCGACGAGGCTGGTTCGCCCCTTGCGTGAAAACCTCTCCGCCGGTCGCGCCACCCCCTGTGCGATCCTCACCATGGCGGCATGGATTCGCTGGTTTGCGCCACAAGGACCCAAGGCACCGCATCTGCATGTCACCGACCCACGCAAAGATGCTCTGAGTGCCCTGTTCAACGAAACGGCCGCCGATCCATTACTTCAGGCCCGTCGCTTTCTGGCGCAGACCGAGATTTTTGGGCCGGAACTGCCCGATCACGAGACCATCGTACAGCAGCTGGCCGCCTCACTGGAGGATCTCGCCAAATTGCCGGTTCGCGAGGTGCTACGGCGGCGTCTCCTCTCTCAGAGAGGCCATACCGCCCTCTAAAATACTGGGACTAATATAAGGATGGGCTCGCAGAGCGAGCCCATCCTTATTATTCAGCCCGCTTCAGTTACCCGGCGACAACCGCAGGGTTTTGCAACAGGCCGATATAGGGTGCCGCATCGTTCAGATTGCTCACCACTTTATAGGCCATGCCATGCATTTCATCGGTCGGCGGCAGCAGATCTGGCACCATGATCACCCGCATGCCCGCCGCATGTGCCGCCCTCACCCCATTGTATGAATCCTCGAATGCCAGGCAACGCGCCGGTTCCACCCCCAGAAGCCCCGCCGCCTTTAAATAAGGGTCGGGATTCGGCTTGCCACGGCTTACATCGTCACGTGTGACAATATGGGGGAAACGGTGTGCGATTCCCGCAAGCTGCAAATGGTGATCCGTCCTAACCCGGCTCGAAGAGGTGGCAATGGCACGCTTGAGGCCCCGGCGCTCCAGATCGTCCAACATATCCACAACGCCAAGCTTCAGGCGAAGTTTTCCTGAATCGACCATTTCGCGCAAATGCACTTCCTGGGTGGCAAAATATTTCTCAAGCGGAAAATCCGCGCCATAATGCTCCGTCACCAACGCACGGCATTTATCCGCCGGCGCGCCGATCATCAGATAACAGAACTCATTTGGCATATCGTATCCAAGCGCCTTGCCAGCACTCACCAGCGCTTCCATGGCCAACGTTTCCGTGTCCAGCAACAAGCCGTCCATATCGAAAATCACGGCCTCAATCGGTAATGCGCCTTGTGCATGCAACGTCATCAAATGTCCTTTCAAACAGCCCGCCTCAATGTCGGCGGATCAAATTCATGGAACCGGCTTGAAAAATATTTCACGCGACCGATCAGAATATCTCACTGCTATTTAGTTGAATGCCCTCATGCAGACAACCGACACGGACAAGCCGGACCAAAGGATTTTTACTGAAACCAGGAATTATACGATGTTTTTGAGAAACAAATGAAATATATTCTTTTTGAATTCTGCATTTCTTCAAAAAAGAAGGAAAGCAGAAGAACATATCCAATGCGCAGAAAATTTTCCAGAAAAAACATTGAAGTTTTTTGTAAAAAAACTTGACGATACTGCCTAATCACGTTTCAACATGCCCATGGCTGTGTACAAAAAAACATCAACCATGCAACGGCTTCTTGCCACCAGCTTGCTTTTTTTCGGCTTGTCCGCTCAAGCGAAAGCCGAAACAATTACGGTGGCGATGGTCAATAATCCAGACATGGTCACCGTCGAACATCTAGCTCCCTTCTTTACCAAAAAGACAGGCATTCACATCAACTGGGTGATGCTGCCCGAGAACCGACTGCGCCAGCGTGTGACAATGGATGTCGCCACCCATTCCGGCACGTTCGACGCGGTGATGATCGGCCCTTATGAAGTGCCGTTATGGGCCAATGCGGGATGGCTGGCGAAAATCCCCGATCCTGGCCCGGCCTACGATCTCAACGATATTTTTCAGACCGTCCGTGACGAGCTATCCTATAAGGGAAGCATTTATGCCTTGCCCTTCTATGCGGAAAGCTCAATGACCTATTACCGCAAGGATCTCTTCGCCAAGGCGGGGCTAACCATGCCGGCGCATCCGACCTACAGCGAAATTGCTCAGTTTGCCGACAAAATTACCGACAAGAAACACGGCATCTATGGCATCTGCCTACGTGGCCTGCCCGGCTTCGGGGAAAACATGGCCTTCATTTCCACCTTGGTGAACGCCTTTGGCGGACGCTGGTTCGACATGAACTGGACACCGCAACTCACCAGCCCGCAATGGGAAACCGCTATTTCCTATTACGTCAGGCTGTTGCGCAAGGATGGGCCGCCCAACGCCGCCTCCAACGGTTTCACAGAAAATCTGGCTCTGTTTGCTTCCGGCAAATGCGGCATCTGGGTCGATTCCACCGTCGCCGCCGGGACGTTGTTCGACCCGCATAGTTCCCGCGTTGCCAAGGTCACCGGTGTCGCCCAAGCCCCTGAAGAGAGCACCACCGCCGGCTCTCACTGGCTCTGGTCCTGGGCTTTCGCCATTCCCGTGACTTCGCACAAGAAGCAGGCAGCGGAGAAGTTCATCGCCTGGGTGACATCCAAGCAATATATCCGGCTGGTCGCCCAAACCCATGGCTGGGTCGGCGTTCCCGCCGGCACTCGCCAATCGACCTACGACAACCCAGCCTATGAACAGGCCGCCCCCTTTGCTCCGCTTGTGGAAGAAGCCATCAAATCAGCCGACACGGCACACCCCTCCGCCCTGCCCGTGCCTTATATTGGCATCCAGTATGTGGATATTCCGATTTTCACCGGCATTGGCACGACCGTGGGGCAAGACATGGCAGCCGCCCTGGCGGGGCGGATGAGCGTCAAGCAAGCCCTCGCGCGCGCCCAGCGCACCACCAAACTGGCCGTTGAAGCCGCGGGGTATCTGAAGAAATGAGCCGTCGAACAGCGCTCCCGGCCCGCTGGCCGTTCTTGTCACCCGCCATCGCGGTCCTAGCACTTTGGGCCGTCGTGCCGCTGGCCATGACGTTGTGGTATTCGTTTCATTATTACAACCTCTTGCAGCCGCATCGACATCTTTTCGTCGGTATCGCCAATTATCGTTTCCTCTTCGCCGACCCAACGGCATTGGATGCGATCCTCAACAGCATCGTGCTGGTGGCCAGCGTGCTGATCATCTCGCTCGTCCTGGGCACCTTGCTCGCGCTGCTACTCTCGCAGGAGTTTCCGGGACGCTCGGCGGCCCGGCTGCTCACCATCTCACCCTTCTTCGTCATGCCACCCGTGGCGGCGCTGATCTGGAAAAACCTGCTGCTTGACCCGCTCAGCGGTTTCATCGCCTGGTGCCTGCATCTTCTTGGCCTTCCCGCCATTGCTTGGTTCACCACCGCCCCGATGAGCGCCCTGATCATCATCATCTCATGGGAGTGGGTTCCTTTCGCCACGCTCATCCTGCTCACAGCCCTGCAATCTCTGGATACCGACCAGATCGAAGCCGCCCGGATGGATGGCGCCGGCCCCTTCTCGCGGCTGCGCTACATCATCCTGCCGCATCTCGGCCGCCCAGCCGCGATCGTGATCATGATGGAGACCATCTTCCTGCTCTCGATCTTCGCCGAAATTCTCACCACCACGGCGGGAGGCCCTGGCGATGCGACGACAACCCTTACCTTCCTGGTCTATATCCGCGCCTTGCTGAATTTCAGCGTTGGCGGTGCCTCGGCGGCGGGGGTGCTGGCAATCGTTTTCGCCAATCTGGTTGGGCTGTTTCTGCTGCGCAGCATTGCCCGCACGATCACGAAATGACGACCATGCGACAAAACTCCTTCAACACCCGCTTGCTGGCCCTTCTGGCTTGGTTCGTGGCGCTCTGCTTTGCCTTTCCGATCATCTGGATGATCGTCACCGCCTTCAAGACAGAACGTCAGGCCATCGCCATGCCGCCGCTTCTGGTCTTTCATCCGGTGCTTAGCAGCTTCGCCGCGGCGCTCAACGGAACCGGCTATGTCAATTTCGCTCTTAACAGCGTCATCGTCAGCCTGGGCTCCACCCTTCTGGCCATCGTCATTGCCTTCCCAGCCGCCTATGCGCTGGCCTTCCGTCCCGGAAAGGGCACGCAAGGCATTCTGGTCTGGATGCTGTCCACCAAGATGCTACCGCCCGTTGGTGCCCTGGTGCCGGTTTATCTCATCTATCGCGATGTCGGATTGCTGGATACACGCACCGGGCTGATCATCCTGAACATGTTGATGAACCTGCCCCTGGTGGTCTGGATGCTGTATTCCTTCTTCCGGGACATTCCAAACGCCATCCTGGAAGCCGCGAAGGTGGATGGCGTCAGCACCCGCCAGCAAATGATCCATCTGCTGCTGCCATTGGCCGCACCGGGCATCGCGTCCACGGCGCTGCTCTGCATCATCTTCGCCTGGAACGAGTCCTTCTGGGCCATCAACCTCACGGCCGCGCATGCCGGCACGCTCGCCTCCTTCATCACCCGTTTCTCGCAGCCTGAGGGCTTGTTCTGGGCCAAATTATCGGCCGCTTCCGTGGTTACGGTCGCGCCGGTGCTGATCTTCGGAGCCCTCACGCAACGCCATCTCGTCCGCGGTCTCACTTTCGGCGCGGTCAAATAGGAGCCTCTCATGGCCACTCTCGAACTACGCAATATCCGCAAGACCTACGGCACCAGCACGGAGGTCGTGAAAGGCATAAATCTCTCCATTGCCGACAGGGAGTTCGTTGTTTTCGTCGGCCCGTCCGGCTGCGGCAAATCAACCTTGCTGCGTATGATCGCCGGGTTGGAATCGATCACATCCGGCGAGCTTTACATTGATGGCGCGCTCTCGAACGACATTCCAGCGGATAAGCGCGAACTGGCCATGGTTTTCCAGTCCTATGCGCTGTATCCGCACATGAGCGTCGCGGAAAATATGGGATTTTCGCTGAAGATGGCCAAGCGCCCCAAAGCGGAGATCGAGGAAAAGGTACAGGAAGCGGCACGTATTCTACAGCTCGAAGCGCTTCTCAAACGCCGCCCGCGCATGCTCTCCGGCGGGCAACGCCAGCGTGTCGCCATCGGGCGGGCTATTGTGCGCCATCCCAAATGTTTTCTCTTCGATGAGCCTTTATCTAATCTCGACGCGGCGCTGCGTATGCAGATGCGCGCGGAAATCGCCAAGTTGCACCACGACCTCGAATCCACGATGATCTATGTCACCCACGATCAGGTCGAGGCCATGACCATGGCGGACAGAATTGTGGTGCTCAATGGCGGCCATATCGAACAGGTGGGCACCCCCATGGAGCTGTACCATACACCCGCCACACGCTTCGTGGCGGAGTTCATCGGCGCTCCACGCATGAACATGATCTCCACGAAAGTGACATCGGCGAGCGGAACTTCCGTATCGCTCGCGCTCCCGGGGGGCGCCACGGTCGATGTCGCCAGCCCCTCCGCCAAACTAACGCCAGGTGAGGAGTTGACGCTGGGGCTGCGCCCCGAAACGCTGGATCTGGACGCAAACGGCCTGCTGCATGGCAAGATCGATGTCGTCGAACATCTTGGCTCGGAAACTCTGGTTTATGTCGAGGTCCCAGGCACGGAGGGCATAATCGTGAAGGCCGCGCCGGATCAACCGGCAAAACCCGGCGAACGGGTCGGCATCACCCCCCGGCTTGAACGCGCTTGCCTGTTCGACAAATCCGGCCAAGCCCTACGCGCGGCATAAGGGACTGTGCCTATTGCCGCGTCAGACCACCACGGCGCCGGTAAGAAACTGGAGACAGCCCTGTCTGAGCCCTGAAGGCGCGTGAGAACGCACTGGTTTCACTATAGCCCAACCGCTCACCAATGGCGGTGATGGGCAGTGAAGTCTTTATTAATAAGGACTGCCCCAACCGCGTGCGCACCTGGTTGCGTAGCTGCATGAAATTCAGCCCCAGTTCGGTCAAGCGCCTCTGCAGGCTGCGCTGGCTCAAACCGAAATCCGCCGCGGCGTCTTCAATATCCATGCGCAGCCCGTGACATAAGCAGGCATTGATCCACGCTTCCAACCCGCTTTGCCAGTCGAGGCGACGTTCATGCAACCTGAGTTCATCGTCAAGTTCCGCGCGCAGCATGTTAAAGCGCGCCTCATTGGCCCCCAAAGGCTGGCGGGCCAGCAGCGCCGCCGGAAATAAAATCGCGTTATGCGTTGCACCAAACCGCAAAGGACAATCAAACTGAGCCTGATAGGCGTCCAGCATGTCATCTGGTCCATGGGCCAGTTCAACCCCCTGCTTCCGCCAAGCAGGCCCCAGCAAGGTGCGCAAAAACCCGTCCTCCATGGCAATGGTGAAATTGGCATCCTGGACCCTGCAACGTACCGCATTGTCGGTGATGGCATAAGATAACCGCGCAACACCATTACTCACACTCAGGCGGTTGGTGGTATTGGTCTGCACCAGCCCAAAATAACCGACAAAGGCGCTGATGGCCTCCCCCATATTGGGAGCCGCCTGCATCAACGCGCCCAGCTTACCAAATGCGCTGATGTGAAAATCACGCCCGAGATTGAGACCGAATGTGGTATCGGCCAATTCCATGGCGGCGGCCTCCAGCAGCGATGTGAAGGTCGCAAGCGGAAAAGCTTCGTCCATCGCCTGGTCCAACGCCACAGAACCGCCGGTCATTTGCCCAAGATGGGCCAAATGCGGCCGCCCCCGTGTAATCGCCAGCAACGCTTCGCGGGCTATACCGGCATTGATCGCGGAGGTTGATGGCAAAACAAACCTTGTTTCATCGCGCATGCCTGCATCCAAGCAAATTTCGTACCTGCCTTAGGCATTAAAATATGGCGGCCAGGAACAGCCCCATGACTGATCCGCGAGGCCGCGCATTCCATGTCATCCCGCGTTAAAGCGGAATGGTGCCGGATCGGTAAACGGCGCCTTACCGGTCATCAGCTCAGCCGCCAGTCGCCCCGCCGCCAAGCCGATGCCAAACCCATGCCCGGAAAACCCGCTGGCCATGAACAAACCGGGAAGAGGCAAAGCCGAGATGACCGGCAAGGCGTTGGGAGTGGTATCTATCATGCCGGACCATGCATCGGTGATTCGCGCCCCCACGAAGCCCGGCACGGCTTTAACCAGATTTTGCAATGCCTTTTGCGGCAAGTCGCCATATGGAGCAGTACTGTTGATGCGGATCCGTTCAAAAATGGTCGGCTCGGTACTGGGCCAATGCCGTGCCGTGATAAAGCTATTCAGCGTATTGGGGCCGAGGCGCAATTGCAATTCGCGCCATCCCGCACGGAAGGCGGGTAGGAAATCCCGGGCGAGCAGCAAATTATCCAACCCCAGTTCGACAATATTGGCATTGCGCACGGCAATTGAATAACCACCATCCAGACGCCTGCGACAAGCGAAATCCGTACCACCGACGGCGAATTGCGGCACCCGTTGGTTGTGTTCAATTCGCGCGACTGTCGCGCGCACGAGCAATTGCTTAAAATGAATGCCGAGATTGCCCGTGAACAGGCGCGTCCAGGCGCCTGCCGCCACCAGCGCCGCACCGCATTTGATCAACCCACGTTCGCTCACCACGCCGCTCACTTTCCCGGCCTGAGTGTCAATGCCGCGAACCGCACAGTTCGTGAGCAGCACCGCGCCCTTTGCCCTTGCCCCTTCGGCAATGGCGGCGGTTGCTAGCGAAGGCTCGGACCGGCCATCCTGGGCGGTGTACAACCCGCCACGAAAGTGGCGCCCCGTGCCGGGGAGCATATTCGCAAGCTCCACGGCGGAAAGCAGCTTCGATTCCAGCCCAAAAGCACGTGTCTTGGCGAACCAAGCCTCGTGATTGGCCATCTCGCGGGCATTGGCGGCGGCATAAAGGATGCCGCTTTCAACATAGCCTGTTTCCGCCCCCACCCGCTGTCGTAATTCAGGCCAAAGCCGCTTGGCTTCAATGGCAAGGGGAATTTCCGCCGGGTCTCGCCCCTGGCGGCGTACCCACCCCCAATTACGGCAAGATTGCTCAGCGCCAATCTCGCCTTTTTCACACAAAGCCACGCGATGGCCACGCTCCGCGAGTTCGAGCGCGGTGCTGGCGCCAATGATTCCGCCACCGATGATCACCACATCAACTTCATCGGGAAGATCCGTGTCGCCATCGATTTTACGGTACAGGCTCATCTGTCGAGCAGCTTTCCGTCCTCATCATGGATAATCGCGTCGACCTGAATTTCAACCATCATGCCTGGCCGCGTCAAACCCGCCTCGACACCGGTGGAAACCGGGTCGATCCCCTTGAATACCTCGCCATGGGCTTTGACGAACCCAGCCACCCCGTTTTTCATGTCGGATAGAAAAACCACGGTACGCACAACATGTTTGAGTTCCGCGCCAAGCTCCCGCAACGCTTGTTCGATACGTTTCATGACGAAGATGGTCTGCTCATAAGCATCGTTCGGCGCATGCACCTCGTTTTGCTCATTCACCGCGGTGGTGCCCGCGATAAACACATAAGGCCCCACACGCTTGCCGCGCGCATAGGACCCAACGACCTCGAAGCGCCCGCCGGAAAAATATTTTTGTACACTCATGGTTCAGAAATTCCCCAAATAACGCTCGATCTCAACAGGCGTCACCTGAGCGGCGACAAAATCGATTTCACGCCGCGCCTGCTGAGCGAGAATGGTCAGACGGTCGTCCCCCAAGGCATTGCGCAAAAAGGCGGATTTTTCGGCCAGCGCAACCGCTTCGGGCATGGTTTTGGGTAACGCTCCCGCTCCCTCGCATCCCGGGGCATAGCCATCGCCCACACAAGGCTCGCTCGGCTCAAGCCCCTGCTCGACCCCATCGAGCCCAGCCGCGATATCGGCCGCCATCAGATAATACGGGTTACAATCGGCGGCCGCGTCTCTCTTCTCGATCCGCACGGCGGCATCGGCCCCTTCAATCACACGCAACCCAACAGTGCGGTTATCAAATCCCCAATTCGCATTGGTGGGGCAGAATGTATAGGGTAAACGACGACGCATGGCATTGGGCGTCGTGGAGCCCGCCAGCGTGACCTCGGCCATGCGTTTTTGCAACCCGGCGAGGAAAGAAAGCCCAATACGGCTCAAATGCCCATGATCGGCGAAAACATTCTTGCCGCCCTTCCAGACCGAATAATGCGCGTGAAACCCGTTGCCGGACTGGTCGATAAAAGGCTTCGCCATGAAGGTGGCGAGTAGCCCCTTGGTGTGCGCGAGCTCCTTCACCAGATTGCGGAATTTGACGACATTATCGGCGGACGTCAAAGCATCGGCATAGCGAATATTCACCTCCGCCTGGCCCGCCGCATATTCTGGATTCGATTGTTCGATGGGGATTCCCATCTCATTGATCATCTGGCGAATTGGACCCAACACATATTCATTCTGCGCGGCACGGGCGAGCGAATAGACCTGAATACCCTTTTCAACGGGACATTTGGTCGCAGGGTCAACAAGATAAAACTCAAGCTCGGCGCCAACCTTAATCTCAAAACCGAGAGCATTCGCACGGTCGATCTGACGCAGCAGGGCATTGCGAGGATCTATGGGCACGGGTTTATGATTCATGCCCTCGGCATAGCCCAGGCAAAAAGCAACGCCAGGCTCCCACGGCACGGCAACAGGCGCATGCAGGGGAAATATATGCATGTCGGGAAACCCATTAGAAAAACTAACATACGGTGTATCCCAGACATCGCACGTCATATCGAGCGCCATCATGGCGATGGAAACAGCGTTGCCGGATTTACAAACACTGGGCCAATGACTGGCCGGAAAACGCTTGCCACGCATAATGCCGTTGAGGTCACCCACACCCATGGCAATGGTATGAGTGCCTTCAGGCAAGGGAAAAATCGGTTTGTCAGTCATGATGATTGCCACTTACTGAAGGGATTTCGAGAAAAGCCCCTTTATGAAAAAGGGGCTGAGTTTCATGAAAGTTCGAAGACGCCCTTACAATCGCAAGGGCTTCCCGTCACCATTCATAAGCACGGTCGATGCCCGCCATCTTCACACCCGTGAAGGCGGATGCCTCAAAGGAGAGCGCGCGCAAATCCTCTATGTCGAGATTATGCACATTAGACTTGCCACACGCCTTGGCCAACGCCGTCACTTCCATGGTCATGGCCGTGAGGAAGCGTGCCACGCGCTCGGCCCCCGCCGCCACATCCATGCGCGCGGTCAATTCGGGATTCTGCGTTGCCACGCCCACCGGGCAAAGCCCTGTATGGCAATGATGACAAGCCCCTGGGCTAGTACCGAGCTTCTTGTAATCATCCAGATAACGGGGCGAGTTACAGCCCAGCGAAATCATGGCGGAATTGCCGATCATCACGGCATCCGCCCCCAGGGCCAGGCATTTTGCTGCATCGACACCGGAGCGTATTCCCCCAGCCGCCACCAACGAAACCTTACCGGACATGCCGCATTCATCCAGCGCCTCACGTGCCGCGCGAATGGCTGAGATCGTAGGAATACCGGTGTGGTTTAGCAGCAATTCCGGCGAAGCGCCGGTGCCCCCCTCGGCGCCATCCACCACCACCACGTCGACCCCGGCCTTGGCGGCAATCGCCACGTCATAACGCGGGCGGGTGGCTCCCATCTTGAGGAAGATCGGCACCTGATAATTGGTCGCAATGCGAAGCTCTTCAACCTTGATGGCCAGATCGTCGGCCCCCAGCCAATCCGGGTGACGCACGGTGGAACGCTGATCCACGCCTTCGGGCAAGGTACGCATCTGCGAGACGCGAGGCGAGACTTTCATGCCAAGCAGCAACCCGCCCGTACCGGGCTTGGCGCCCTGGCCAACGACGATTTCCAACCCATCGGCCCGGCGCAGATGGTCCAAATCGAGCCCGTAGCGGGCCGGTGACATCTGATAGACCAGCTTGCACGAGGCCGCGCGCTCTTCCTCCAGCATGCCGCCCTCTCCGGTGCAGGTCATGGTCCCCACCTTGCTGGCGCCATGGCCCAGCGCCTCCTTGGCATTGGCCGAGAGCGCGCCGAACGACATTGACGCGATATAAATAGGGATCTTAAGCTCGATGGGCCTTTCGACAATGCCACGGCCACCACCCAGCACGGTGGTGGTATCGCAACTCTCCCGGTACCCTTCAAGAGGCAGGCGCGTCATGGTGGCGGGCACGAAGGTGAGGTCATCAAACGTGGGAAAGCGCTTGTTGAACGTGTTAAAGCCGCGCACCTGGTAACGGCCCAATTGTGACAGGGCATGCACCTCGGAAATGGCCTCCGGCGTCCAGCGCAACGAGCCACCGACATCGTAAGAAGACGGTACGCCGGCGGGGCGGCCGGGAATGGCGCCATCGCCAAACTTGACCATATCCTCGGAAGGATCGGGGAACGGATAATTATAGCCGCTGTTCAGATCATCAGCCATGCGTTTGCATCCCTGCTCTCGAAATACCAAAGACGCTGGCCCGCGACGATGCGCCGCCAGTTACGTGAGTTGTCGACAAGCCCGAGCGGGGCGAGGATTGCATCCACCTCGGCCACCTGCTCCGCCGTTGGATCAACAATTATCGCGTCCACGCCGAGACTCTCGATCTCGCCCGCGACCCAGATCTCGCCCTGCCACAGCGCATCGGCGCAGGAGGAAGACGCACCACCCAGCGCGATGATCTTGCCGCTATGCGCCATGAAACCCGCCTGGGCACCGAGCTTACCTTCAACGACGATGTTGCCACCCTTCATGGCCACGCCCGCGCGCGGCCCGGTATCGCCCTTAACGTGAATGAGACCGCCCCGCATGGCCGCGCCTACCGACATGCCGGCATAACCGCCAACCGTGATATGCCCAGAATCCATGCCCTCGCCCACGCCCCACCCGGCATCGCCTTCGATGTTCACACGCGCGCCCGTATTCAAGCCGCCACAATAATAGCCGACCGATCCCTCAAAGCTGACATCGACGCCGGGTGGCAGGCCAACCCCCAAATTATGACGTGAGAGCGTATTGATCACCCGCAAGGATTGATGGATGCGCGCCGCCTCCTGAATCTCCGCGGCGACATCCTTGATGGGCCTAGCACCCACATCGATCACATAATCGCTCATGCCGCCAAGGCTCCACGCCCCCAAATGCCCGTTTTCGCCGGACCGTCATAATTGATGATTTTCGCACCGCCTGGATAAACACGGCGCAGCGCCTGCTCTTCGGTCGCAGCACAGAAAGTACCCGCCTCCTGCACGGTGGCCAGGGGCTTGATGGCGAAACGGTCCTTGGCGAAACCAATACCGTTCATATCCGCAATCATGTAGGTGAACACGCCGTCGATCTGCTTGATCGAAAGATCAAGCGCCTCTTGCAGGCTCAAGCCCTGGCTCATCTCATGCGACACCCAAACCGCGATCAGTTCGGAATCGTTCTGTGTCAGAAAACGATACCCCTGCCGCTCCAGCCGAGAGCGCCAATTGGTGTAGTCGGTGATCTGACCATTATGTACAATGGCGACATCGGGAAATGGCCGCGCCCAAAACGGATGGCTTGCATTGGGCCGCACCGCGCTCTCGGTGGCCAGGCGGGCATGACCCAGCCCGTGTGTACCGATCATGCCGCGCACATTGTGCTTTTCAGCCACCTGAACCGCACCACCCATGTCCTTGATGATTTCGAGCGACCGCCCCACCGACTGCACTTCAAGCCGTGAACAGATCGTATCGGCATCGTGAATCCAACGTGCCATATCGGTGGGATCGCTGATCACCATGCGGACGGAATAATGTTTGTCGCCACTGGCGTCCCAGGTTGGATTTTCAAGAAAATCCCCTCCATGCTCGCGCAGGATGAACAGAAAATCCTCCAGATCCTTGCCCAGCTTGGCACGCTCGAACCCCATGGCGCGCACGACATAACCAACCTCACGAGGCTGGGCATAAACGGCAAACCCGGTACTGTCAGAGCCACGATGGGCCTGGGCATCCATCAGCTCTACCAAATCTGTCCCCACATCCCCCAGCCCGCCTAATATTCGACCAGCAATTCCGCACATTAAGTATATCTCCTGTTTTTTGCCCAAACAAAGATCATAAATTGAGCAGCAAACGACAACAGGGACATTAGCGCGGCATATAGCGGCATTTCTTGACAGTTTACGCCATTTTACATTTGCTCAACCCCAACAGCATGAGCGACGCGTCATACCCGCGCCCCACCCAACACGAGGCGGTCATGCCCTCAGCATAGGCAGCTCCCCGTAAGCAACCGCCCGCGGGCTGCGGGCGTTTACACTTGACCCACGGCCTGATTATCTGTTGCCGACTCACCCACGTGGCATTCGGTTGGAACGCAGCAACATCATGGCAAGCAAGCGCAAATATATTGTTCCAATAATCGCCATCATTTTGGTGGTTTTGCTGGGCATTGGCGCCTATCTGCATTGGCGCACGGCACCCAATGCGGCTCGCCTCACGCTTTATGGCAATGTCGATATCCGCGAGGTCAATGCCGCTTTTTACGATTCAGGGCGCATCAACCATATGATGCTCCAGGAAGGCGATGCTGTTCGCAAGGGCCAACTGATCGCCACACTCGATAAAAGCCGTTTCGCCGATGCGCTTAACAGCGCCAATGCCCAGGCTTCCAACCAAAAAGAGATCCTTGCCGCCTTGCTCGCGGGCTCGCGCCCCGAGCAGATCGCCCAGGCCAAGGCACAAATGGATGCGCTGGCCGCCATATATCAAAACGACGCGGCCAATTTCAGCCGCTACGCCTCGCTGGCTCCCGGCGGAGCGGCAACCATACAGCAACGTGACGACGCCAGAGCCGCCTATCTCAATGCAAAGCAAAATTACGAAGCCGCCAAGCAAGCCTATATTCTGGCCGTGAAGGGCCCGCGCGACGAGGACATTGCCGCCGCACAGGCCGCCTATAACGCCGCGAAAGCCAACGCGGCCCTGGCCCAGCAGGAATATGAAGACACCGAACTCCATGCTCCGGCTAGCGGTGTCGTCGAGGATCGCGTCCAGGAACCGGGCGACATGACCTCGCCATCCACGCCGGTTTACATCATCGCCCTCACCAATCCTCTCTGGGTACGCGCCTATGTGCCCGAGAGCGATCTAGGCCGCATCCAGCTTGGCATGACGGCAAATGTCAGCACGGATTCCTACCCAGGCAAAATCTATCGTGGATGGATTGGTTACATCTCTCCCACAGCTGAATTCACCCCCAAGACGGTCGAAACCCCCGACCTGCGCGCCCAACTCGTTTATCAAGTTCGTGTTTATGCCTGCAACTCGCAAGGCCAATTGCAACTTGGCATGCCGGCAACCGTGACCATAGACCTCGCCCAAAACCGGACGAAAGACGCGGCACGTGGCGCGGATGTCTGTGACGGCGCCAATGCTCCCGCAAACTGACCCTCCCCAGCAGGCATTGGTTCTGGCGGGGGTCACGCGCCGGTTTCGCATGGCTAAGCGCATCGTCACAGCACTCGAAGATGTGACCGCGCAAACATCGCCAGGGCTGGTGACCGGACTGATCGGCCCGGATGGTGCTGGCAAAACCACCTTGATGCGCCTAATCTGCGGGCTGCTCCGGCTCGACAAAGGCAAAATCTCCGTATTCGGCACCGACGTAAGCGCCGCCCCTCTTAAGGTACAAGGCATGATTTCCTACATGCCGCAGCGCTTCGGGCTTTATGAAGACCTGACCGTGCAGGAAAATCTCGACCTCTATGCCGACCTGCAGGGCGTCCCGGCCGCGAACCGCCCAGCTCAATATGACGAGTTGCTGCACATGACCGGTATGCGCCCCTTCACATCGCGTCTAGCCGGGCGCCTTTCAGGAGGCATGAAACAAAAGCTGGGGCTGGCTTGCACGCTGATCCGCCCGCCGCGCCTGCTGCTGCTGGACGAACCAACCGTTGGTGTCGATCCGGTTTCACGCCGGGAACTCTGGCAAATTATCGACCAGCTGGTGCGTGGCGCCGGCATGAGCGTCTTGCTCTCCACCGCCTATCTCGACGAGGCGGAGCGCTGCGATGAGGTGCTGCTGCTGCATGAAGGCCAGTTGATCGGCTCCGGCAGACCGGAGACATTTACCCAGGTCATGACGGGACGCAGCTTTCTGGCCCGCGCGGAAGGCGTGCCCAAGCGGGCGCTGCAAACGGCTCTGGCCGCCGCGCCAGGCGTTACCGATGCGTTGATCCAAGGAGAAGCCGTCCGGCTTGTGCTGAATGAGCACGTCGCGCCCGAGGCCATTGAACCAGCCGACATCGACGGCCTCACACTCACCCCCGTGCCGCCATGCTTCGAGGACAGATTCATCGACCTCCTGCGCGCCAAAAACGGCCTACAGGTACCAATGGCGCAACATACGCCACCGACCGTCACCGCCTCCGTCCCACATGACGCCGCCATCGAGGTTGCCAACCTCACCAAGCGTTTCGGCGCTTTCACGGCGGTTGACGATATCAGCTTCACGGTTGAACGTGGAGAGATCTTCGGCCTTCTGGGCGCCAATGGTGCTGGAAAATCAACCACCTTTCGCATGTTGTGCGGTTTATTGCCCGCCACCAGCGGCCGGCTGCGGGTCGATGGATTTGACCTGCGCACAGCGGCCGCCACCGCACGGGGGCGACTCGGTTATATGGCTCAGAAATTCTCCTTATATGGCGAACTGAGCGTCATTCAGAATCTACGTTTTTTTGCCTCGGCTTATGGGTTGCGCGGCGCTCGGCGCACTGAGCGCATCAATTGGGCCTTAGACGAGTTTGAGCTAAGCCATTATACCAATGCCACCAGCCGCGACCTTCCTCTTGGCTTCAAGCAACGCATGGCCCTTGCCTGTGCCCTTATGCATGAACCTGACATATTGTTTCTCGACGAACCCACCTCCGGCGTCGACCCGCTAGCGCGGCGTGAGTTCTGGCAGCGCATCAACGCCTTGGCGGATCAAGGCGTCACCGTACTGGTAACCACCCACTTCATGGACGAGGCCGAATATTGCGACCATTTGGTCATCATGGCGCAGGGCCGAATTCTGGCGGCGGGCACTTCAGAGGCCCTCAAAAACGCGGCGCGCGCACCTGACCAGCCGGCCCCAACCATGGAAGATGCCTTTGTGTCCCTCATCATGGCCAGCAGCAATCCCAAACCAGCCGGACAAGCGGCATGAACGCGGTGCTGATGCGTCTGCGCGGGCTGGTCCGCAAGGAAACATTGCAAATCCTGCGCGACCCCTCCTCCATCGCCATTGCCTTCATTCTGCCGACAGTGCTGCTGCTGTTGTTTGGCTATGGCGTGTCACTTGACGCCCGCCATGTGGGGCTGGGGCTGGTGGTCGACACGCCAAGCGCCGCGGCTACTAGTTTCACAGCCGAATTCCGCCATTCCCCCTACTTCACGCCTCATGATTTCACCAATGAAAAGGCTGCCACACAGGCCATGAATGCCGGCGCCATAGAAGGGTTCATCTGGCTGCGGGGCGACTTCGCCCGTAAACTCGCAACCGGTCAAAGCCCGGCCATCGCGCTCTTCGTCAACGGCATAGACGCCAACAATGCGCGACTGATCGAAAATTATGTCGAGCAAAGCTGGGCGGATTGGATTCAACGTCAAGCCGCGCGAACTGGCATCTCCAACTCGGTTCCGATCGATGTCGAGCCGCGCATCTGGTTCAACCCCGCCGTCAGAAGCCGGGACTATCTGGTCCCCGGCCTTATCGCCGTCATCATGACCCTCACCGGCGCGCTACTGACCGCCCTGGTCGTCGCGCGCGAATGGGAGCGCGGCACCATGGAAGCACTGATGGTCACCAAGGTAAGCATGCAGGAAATATTGATTTCCAAAATCATCCCTTATTTTCTGCTCGGCATGGGGGGAATGGTTGTATCCGTGTTGATCGCGGTGTTTCTGTTCGGCGTACCGCTGCTGGGTTCGCTCTGCATGCTTGGCTTGGCCTCGTCACTCTTCATGCTTGCTTCGCTCGGCATGGGATTGCTGATTTCGGCCGTGGCCAAGACACAATTTGTCGCCGGACAAATCGCCATCATCGCCACTTTTCTTCCGGCCTTCATCCTTTCCGGTTTCATATTCGATATTTCCAGCATGCCAGTGCCTGTTCAACTACTCACACATATCGTCGCGGCACGATATTTCGTGGCTATTCTGCAAACCTTGTTTCTGGCAGGCACGGTCTGGTCGGTGATTCTACCCAATCTGTTCGCTCTGCTGGTCATGGCCTTGATGTTTCTGGGGTTGGCACGACTAGCCGCCCGCAAAAGGCTCGACTGACCCATGCTGGCCCGCCTGATCGCCCTGATCGTGAAGGAGTTTTTGGTCATATTGCGCGACGCCAAGAGCCGCATGGTGCTCATCGGCCCGCCGCTCATCCAACTCGTGGTATTCGGATATGCCGCGAGCTTCGATCTCAACCATGTCCCCTTCGCGGTTTATGACCAAGACCAAACCGCCCTCTCGCGTGAACTGGTGGCCGATTTCGCCGGCTCGGCCAGTTTCCAGGAGGTTGCTGTATTACATAGCCCAGACCGTATAAAACAGCTCATTGATTCACGCACCGTTGAAATGGTTCTGGACATCGATCCGCGCTACACCCGCAATCTTCTACTAGGCCAACCCGCACCGGTGCAGATCATTGTCGATGGTCGCAACTCCAATACAGCCTTGCTGATTTTGGGCTATGCCAACAACATCATTTCATCGGTTAGCGAAAGCTGGAGCGCCGTGCACGGCGGCACGGCACCCTATGCCCGGCTCATACCACGCGCGCTCTATAATCCCACACTCGACTCTCACTGGTTCATCGTCCCTGGCATCGTGGCCTTGCTCACCCAGGTTATCACATTGCTGGTGGTGGGACTGTCCGTCGCGCGGGAACGCGAAGCCGGCACTTTCGACCAGATCTTGGTTACACCGCTCAGACCGCTCGACATCGTCATTGGCAAAAGCCTACCCGGCCTAATTATTGGTTTGGTCGAAGGCACGGTCATCATCCTGGCCACGCATTTTTGGTTCGGCGTGCCGCTGCTGGGCGGGCTGGTCCTGCTTTATACCGGACTATTCCTGTTCATCGCCGCGGTAACAGGTATCGGGTTGATGATCTCATCGCTTGCTTCCACTCAGCAGCAGGCCCTGCTGGGCGCCTTCCTGTTCATGGTGCCGTCCATCATCCTTTCAGGCTTCGCCACCCCCATCGCGAATATGCCTGTGCTCGTGCAGGATCTCACCCTCATCAATCCCATGCGCTACGCTCTGGTGGTCATACGGGATTGTTTCCTTGGAAAACCTGATTTCAGCATGCTGCTGCCGCAGTTTGCCGCCATGACAGCCCTCGCGGTGATAAGCTTGGTCGCGGCAGGCTGGCTATTCCGCAAGCAGTCTGTCTGACCCATCTCCCCGGCCAGCGCGGATCGCACTTGCCTTTTATCTATATTTCCATAAAAATGGAATAATGGAGAAAACAGACATCATTGCCGCATTGGCCGCCCTTGCCCAGGAGACCCGGCTCGATATTTTCCGCCTCCTCGTGCAGGCTGGCCCGGATGGTCTTCCCGCCGGTCAGATCGGCGAACAATTGGGCTTGGCATCGGCGACGTTGTCCTTTCACCTTAGTCAACTCCGCCATGCCAGACTGGTTACATTCCGGCGCGAGAGCCGTTCCCTGATCTACTCAACCGAGATCACCAACATGAACGCGCTGCTCTCCTACCTCACCGAGAATTGCTGCATGGGAACCTCCTCGGCTTGCAATGTTAAAATCTGTGATGGATCAAAACTGCAAAAGCCAAAACAACAAAGACCCGCATGACCCATTTTACAAAAAAATTGGGATAAATTTGCCGCTCCAGCAGGCGAGAGTAAATATATTTCAGGGAAAAAGCGTATGGCACAGCAGACAGTTCTCATCCTTTGCACCGGCAACTCATGCCGGTCGCAAATGGCGGAAGTCATCCTCAAACATGATCTACATGATATAGTTCGCGTATTTTCCGCCGGCACACAACCTCAGCCCAGGGTCGCGGAGAACGCGATCAAGGCATTAAAGCTCGCGGGTTTACCAACAGCAGATCTCTACCCGAAAGATATCAACGCCGTCATCGACGAAACTTTCGATCTCGTCGTGACGGTCTGCGACAACGCCAAGGAAACCTGCCCAATTTTTCCTAGGCAAGTGCCACGCATTCATATTTCTTTCCATGACCCACATGGTGAACCCTTGGAAAATTTCTTGAATCTACGTGACGAAATTCGCACCCGCCTCGTGCCCGCCGTTCGTCTGGCTCTGGGCCTGTAAGGTCCCCGCCATGTCCATCCAATGTGACGTCACCGCCAAAAAATCCACTGGTGCACCAATGAATAATTTTGAACGCTACCTAAGCCTTTGGGTCTTTTTCTGTATCGCGACCGGTATTGCCGCCGGCCGGATCGTCCCTGGTCTGTTCCACGTCATAGGCAACATGTCCATTGCTCAGGTTAACATCCCGCTCGGACTGCTGATCTGGGTGATGATCATTCCAATGCTGGTAAAGGTGGATTTTGGAGCGCTGCATGAGGTCAAGCAACATATGCGTGGCATTGGCGTCACGTTATTTGTCAATTGGCTGGTCAAACCCTTCTCCATGGCATTGCTTGCGTCTCTTTTCATTGGGCATTTGTTCCGTCCCTTCCTACCTGCGGAACAAATCGACAGCTATATCGCCGGACTGATCTTGCTGGCCGCGGCCCCCTGCACAGCCATGGTATTCGTATGGAGTAAACTCTCCAACGGCGATCCGCTTTTTACGCTGTCTCAGGTGGCATTGAACGACACCATCATGGTCTTTGCTTTTGCACCTCTCGTCGGATTGCTCTTGGGAGCTTCCGCCATCACCGTGCCCTGGAGTACGTTATTCACCTCCGTGGTCCTTTATATCGTTATTCCGGTCATTCCAGCACAGCTCTGGCGGCTATATTTGCTAAACAAGGGACAGTCTGATTTTGCAGCCGCCATGACCAGGGTCGGGCCTTGGTCCATTCTAGCCCTGCTGTTGACCTTGATCCTTCTCTTTGCGTTTCAAGGACAGGCTATTTTACATCAGCCTATGGTGATCATCATGCTGGCCATTCCCATCATGATCCAGGTCTTCTTTAATTCAGGATTGGCGTATGCGCTAAACCGCCTTGCCGGAGAAAAACATAATATTGCCTGCCCCTCCGCACTTATCGGCGCTTCAAATTTTTTCGAACTCGCCGTGGCTGCGGCCATCAGCCTATTCGGTTTCCAATCGGGCGCGGCATTGGCCACGGTCGTTGGTGTACTCATCGAAGTTCCCGTCATGCTCATGGTCGTCAAACTCGTAACACGATCCAAGGGGTGGTATGAACAATCCAGCCGCGCCAATATCCACGGCTGACGGCATGAGATCGCCAGGAGGAAACCTATTTCAAACAGCCAGAAAATTTTATATGCCACCAACCGCGAAGAGCAAAGCCTCAATGAATTCCACAAAGACCAGATTTGATTAAAAAGTAACAAAGCTTTGCATCCATCCTGCTTACAACCAGAAACAAGTCACTCTTGCTCATGATGCGACTGACATAGCCTGCTTCATGCAAAAGATTCACCAATATTTCCACCGGCGCAAAACCATATATATTTCCATGAAATTACATGGACATACTCAATTACATTATGAGTGCCCACGCCGCCTTAACACACCATAAAAATTAAAGTAATATCACAGAAGTTCGTTACAACAGATTGAATTTGCTAACAAAATATTTGGAAGCAAACCTGCCTTCAGCTACGAGGCACGCAAAATGATCTTTTCACGCCGCATTTTGTGCGACTTAGGGATAAAAATAACGCTATCTATTCCGTTCTGGATGCAGGCACGCCTCGCCCGTGCCATGCAGCAGCACACCGAAGCATTATCTTCTAAGCCTCAGCCTTGGCAAATCGATCCACACCATCTCATCGTCATTGATCCCGGACATGGCGGGAAAGACCCGGGATGCATTGGCCACGGAAATATCTATGAAAAAGATATCGTCCTGGCGACAGCTCTCGATTTGAATATGATGCTCCGCCGTGCCGGCTATCGAACATTGATGACCCGTGAGAAGGATATTTTTGTTCCCCTGCAAAACAGGGTTGATTTTGCCGAACGTCACCATGCAACGCTGCTCGTATCTGTTCATGCCAATGCAATCATTGGGCATCCAGATATAAGAGGTGCCTCGGTTTATACATTCTCACCCGACCCCTCGGATCCCTTGGCGGCGGAAATCGCTCAAAGCGAAAATAGCGTGGAAATATTGTCAACGCCAAACTTTAAAGGTGTATCGAAGGAAACGAGTAAAATCTTGTTTGATCTCATGAGTCGCCGCACAAAAATAGAGTCCATCGCGGCGCAGCGATCAATGGTAAGCTCCCTGTCAGAGAGAGTTGACATGCTGACAAACCCGGCACGCAAAGCAACATTCGCCGTTCTGCAATCGGATGCGATTCCAAGCATTCTTGTCGAAACGGCTTTCCTATCGAACGCCAAAGACGAAGCAGCCCTGCGCACCCGGGCTTTTCGCATGCGCCTCTCCTTATCAATGAAGCAAGCCGTCGATACCTGGTTTCTCGCGCGTCAGAACAGCCCTGAAAACATCGAATCCTAGCCAGGAAAACAATCAGATCTTGAGCCTACATCCTTTTAAAAAACCAAAATCATCCGATTTCAGCGACGCCTATATTTTGCCTTCTGGCTGGCATCGAAAATATCATTTCAGAATTATCGTTTGTATTGTGTTTTTTATTGTATCCTTTAGTTCCGTTCTTGCACGCGTGGTTTATGTTACTTCAATTCATCCTGTTAAACCGGCCCCATCATGGTTGGCGGCCGTCTTACCCAAGCCAAAATTTTCATCTCCTCTTCCAGACCGTGCACCCATTCTCGACGCAAACGGAAAGATACTTGCCGTCTCTTTGCCTGATGCCGAACTATATGCCGATCCAAAACAAATCAAAAATGCGCAATCCGTTACAAAAAAACTAAAAAACATTCTCCCAGATCTAAACGACCACATAACAGAAGAGCTTCTGTCGCAAAAAAACCGAAGCTTTGTCTATATCGACAGGGCCCTATCTCCCCTTCAGGAAATGGCCGTCAACAGATTAGGCGTGCCGGGTCTCTATTTCCAACCTTACTGGCAACGGCATTACCCAAATGGATCCGTCGCGTCACATATATTAGGCGGCGTTACACCTGGACAAAATGGCATTGCTGGCGTTGAGGAAAGTTTCAACAAACAGCTTTTGGAGAAGCCCGGCAAACCATTAAGGCTGTCAATAGATTTACGCGTTCAGGATATTTTGCAACGCGAATTGTCAAGAGCGATGAAAAATTACGATGCGCGCGGGGCATGCGGCATTGTTGAAAACATGAGCGGCCAGATCGTCGCAATGGTAAGTCTGCCTACCTACAATGCCAATAATTTTCATGATGCCAGTTCCGATGCACTCGTTAATCGATGCATCTCGGGAGATTATGAGCCTGGCAGCGTCATGAAACTCATGACGCTCGCTTCCGCATTGCAATCAGGCTTGGTCCATGTATGGGACAAATTCAATACAACCCACCCCTTATTCGTGGGAGGTTTTGCCGTAACGGATTATGAGCCAACCCATCATTGGCTCGCGATGCCCGCCATTCTGGCCTATTCATCGAATATCGGAGCTTCAAGAATCGCAACGATCTTGGGACCTAAAATTCAACGTGCCTGGCTCCGGAAAATGGGATTTTTCAACCGCTCGCCAATACAACTTCCAGGAGCACAATACGGTCTATGGCATGATCGTGACAACTGGCGCCTTCTCACGACAATGTCCGTTAGTTTTGGCAATGGCATCGCCATGCCGCCCATTATCCTCGTGAATGCAATTGTCGCCGATTTGAACGGGGGCATCCTCTTCAAACCGACCTTGTTAGCTTCCCAGCCAGGCGCGCCTCCAAGACAAGGCATACGTGTCATGCGTCCCTCCGTCTCGGTCGATATGCGCAAAATGATGCGCGATGTTGTACTGTCCGGCACAGGGGTTTACGCAAATATCCCAGGCTACCTTGTCGGTGGGAAAACGGGAACATCGCAGGTGGTGGGTGCCAACGGCCGATATAATACGAGCTTGAACAACGCATCCTTTGTTGCTGCTTTTCCAATCAATCGCCCTCGCTATGTTGTCTATGCCTTGGTGATCCACCCCAAGCCGACAAAAAAGATGCAGAAATTTTCTTTTGGTTTCACCACGGGAGGATATGTTGCGGCCCCTGCCGTCGGCAGGGTCATCAGCCGTATCGGCCCCATGCTGGGCATCCGTCCCCTTACTGGCGCAAAGCTCAAGCAGGTCAATGCCGAATGGCAATTTCCATTGGCTCCAACCCCACCACCTTCGGCGGTCGCATTGGGCCCCGGCAATCCTCTACCCCCCGGTGCCAATCAATTCGCATATGACTTGGCACATATAAAGATCCCTAAACACCCTGACCGCATCGCGCAGCTTACCGCCCTAAAGAAAGCGAGCCTTGCTATTTACGGTCAGAGCTATCCTCCCCTATCTGGCAAAACCTAATTGACTTCAGGCTTGTCACACAATCAACGCGTCAACAATTCGCGGGCGATACCCACAACAGATCTTGCGACAGCCGATGCGGCTGGCCAATCCACCACCCTTTCTTCCAACAAGGGCATCATGCCACGTCTGCTTTCCTTATGCTCAACGCACCAGATTGACCTTGGTAAGATCGATCAACTCCTTGGCACGGCCGTCCATCACGGCCTTGAGCATGAATAGACTGAAATTCTTCACCTCCTTCAATCCGGCTTTGGGTGGCATCACCAACTCCTGCCTAGCACTCAGAACATCCACGAGCACCGGCCCCGGATGGGCGAAGGCTTCCTTCAACCCCGCCTCCAACTGGCCCGGCTTTTCGATACGTATGCCCTTGATGCCGATGGCCTCGGCCATTTGCGCGAAATTTGGATTTTTGAGATCCACGCCCGTATCCAGGAATCCACCGGCTTTCATTTCCAGTTCCACGAACCCCAGCGTGCCGTTATTCAAAACGACAATCTTCAGCGGCAGGCCCAATTGGCCGATGCTCAGCACATCGCCCATCATCATCGCAAACCCACCATCGCCGGACATGGAGACAATCTGACGTGCCGGGTAGGTGCATTGCGCACCGATGGCCTGGAGCATGGCATTCGCCATCGAACCATGGTTGAAGGAGCCAAGCAGCCTGCGCTTGCCACCCAATTTCAGATAGCGCGCGGCCCAGACGGTCGGCGTGCCGACATCGCAGGTGAAAATGGCATCTTCCGCCGCCAATTCGCTCGCTAGCTTATAAACACGTTGCGGGTGAATGATGTCACTACCCGGCTCCTGCTCGGCCAACTTATCCAGCCCGGCACGGGCACGCTTATAGTCAGCGAGACAAGCCTCCAGATGCCCCCGGTCCGCGGCTCCATGCAAACGGGGCAGCAACGCGCAAAGCGTTTCCTTCACATCGCCCACCACGCCATGGGTGAGTTTGCAGCGATTGCCCAGCGCCTCGGCCCGCAGGTCAATCTGCAAAACCCGCGCGCCTTCGGGATAGAATTGCCGGTAGGGAAAATCCGTGCCCAACATCAGCAGCGTATCACAATTCTTCATCGCCAGATAACCTGAGGCGAACCCAATAAAACCCGTCATGCCGACATCGTAATGGTTATCATGTTCCACATGCTCCTTACCGCGCAAGGCATGCACGATGGGTGCCTGCAATTTTCCAGCCAGGGCAACCACCTCCTCATGCGCGCCAGCACAGCCCGCGCCGCAAAGAATGGTGGTGCGCTTGGCGTCGTTGAGCAACCCCGCAAGCTTGTCCAACTCCGGTTCGGCCGGCCGTATGAGCGGCTTGGCGGGCGCCACCCAGTCTGGCGGAATGGCGGCAAGGGGCTGCAGCGCGACATCGCCGGGGATGATGACAACCGCCACACCATTCTGAGCAATGGCGGTGCGTGCCGCCCGCTCCAGAATTTGCGGCAATTGGCCTGGGTTGGAGACCAACTCGCAATAATGGCTACATTCCTTGAATAGAATCTCAGGATGCGTCGCTTGGAAATAATCCGTGCCGATCTCGGTGCTGGGAATATGGGCGGCAAGGGCCAGCACCGGCGCGCGGGAACGGTGCGCATCGAACAACCCGTTAATAAGATGCAAATTGCCCGGCCCACAGCTTCCCGCGCAAACCGCCAGTTCACCGGTCAGTTGCGCCTCAGCGCCGGCGGCGAAAGCGGCGGCTTCCTCATGGCGCATATGCACCCAGGAGAGCTTGCCCTGGCGGCGCAGGGAATCCGTGAACCCATTCAATGAGTCTCCGACCACGCCATAGATCCGCTTCACCCCCGCCCGCGCCAAGTAGGAAGCGATATAGTCAGCCGCCGTATCCACCATGTCGTCCGTTCTCCAGATTAAAGGATTTGCGCAAACCCGATCCCTTGGCGCAGCCACGCCAGATGAGGAAGAGATTTGCACACGGGGCGCGCGCGTCAATCCGGCGCCAACCGGCTCACAGCCCAGACATGCCCCATTTGCAGCCGACAAAATATGATGCATCATATTTTGGTGTCCAAGCTCTCTCCACCCGATGCCGCCGCCCACGCCGCCCGCGCGCTATCCTTGCAGGGGCAAGTACGCCTGCTGGCCAGTGAGCGCGACCTGACCTTTCTGCTGGATGCGGGAAATGAGCGGCGTTGCATCCTGAAAATCTGCCATCCAGACGAGACGGCGGAGATGACAACCCTGCAACTGCATGCGCTGAGTCACCTAAAAAATACCGCTCCCGCCCTGCCTGTGCCGCGCATCCTGGCCAACCAGTCTCTGACCTATGCAGACGGGCTGACACGCGAGACCTATGCGCTAAGCTGGTTACCCGGCACCCCTTTGCACGAGCGCCATGGCGGCGCGGCTCAGGCCTTTGCCCTGGGCCAGATGATGGCCGAGATGGCACGGGCGCTATCCACCCTGTCCGCGCCATTGAAAGCCCCCCAACAAGTCTGGGATATTTCCAACGCCCTGGACATCGCCCCAAAACTGGACGGGCTTTCATCCAGCCTTCGCACCCAGGTCGAGCCGGTGCTGGAGGAATTCGCCGCCATCGTCAAACCTAGCCTGGCACGCCTTCCCGCCCAACTCATCCATAACGACTTCAACCCTCATAATCTGTTCGTGGATGAAGAGGATCCAGCCCACATTACTGGTGTGATCGATTTTGGGGACATTGCCCTTGCGCCGCGCGTGAATGATCTCGCCGTCGCGCTATCCTACCGCCTGCCGCACGCGGCTCTGCGCGACACCATACCGGACTGGCTTGCGGGTTATGAAAATATCTCCCCGCTTACAGAGGCGGAACGCCGCTTGCTGCCGCGCCTCATCCGCACCCGCATGGCAATGACCGTCACCATCGCCTCCTGGCGCGTGCGCCAGACACCTCAAAACGCCGCCTATATTCTGCGTTACCGCGACGGCGCAATGCGCTGCCTCGCCGCTGGCAACGATGTCTTCAACGGTCTTTTCTCACGGACACACCATGGTTGACTCCCTGCTCGCTCGCCGCCGCGAATCACTCAGCCCCTCTTACCGGTTATTCTATGACGACCCCTTGCGCCCGGTGCGCGGCGAGGGCGTCTATCTGTTCGAGGCCAACGGCAAAGCCTGCCTCGACGCTTATAACAACGTCGTCCCCGCCGGGCATTGTCATCCTCGCATCGTGGCGGCGGTCGCGGAGCAGAGCGCCAAGCTCAACACCCATACGCGCTATCTGCACCAGACGATTCTCGATTATGCCGATGCGCTGCTGGCTACGTTTCCGGTAGGTCTCAACCGCGCCACCTTCACCTGCACTGGCAGTGAAGCAAACGACCTCGCCATCCGCCTCGCCCGTTACGTGACAGGTGGCACCGGCATCATCGTCACGGAAAACGCGTATCACGGCGTTTCCGCGGCCACGGCGGACATATCCCCCTCGCTGGGCGAAGCGGCGCCACTCGGCTCACATGTGCGGACCGTGCCCGCCCCCACTCCAGGCGTGGATTTCACCGTAGGCGTCGACTCCGCCATCAAAGATCTGCAACGCCACGGCATCAAGCCAGCCCTTCTGGTTGTGGATACGATTTTCTCCTCCGATGGTGTCTTCGCCGATCCGCCAGGCTTTCTCGCCCCGGCGGTGGAGACCATCCACAAGGCTGGCGGGCTGTTCCTGGCCGATGAGGTGCAGCCCGGCTTTGGCCGCACCGGCCATACCATGTGGGGTTTCTCCCGCCACGGGCTGGTGCCGGACATGGTCTCGCTCGGCAAACCCATGGGCAATGGATATCCGGCGGCCGGGCTGGTGACACAAAGCCACATCATCGATGAATTCGGGAAAAACATTAGATATTTCAACACATTTGGAGGAAACCCGGTAGCCATGGCCGCGGCACTTGAAACATTGCGTGTGATTCAGGATGAAAAGCTCATGGACAACGCCTCCACCACCGGCGTCTATCTGATGGCGGAGTTGCGCGCCCGCCCGTCAATCCAGGCCGTCCGCGGCGCCGGGCTGTTCATCGGCGCGGAACTGACGGATGGCGCGCTGGCCGCGCGGGTGGTGAACAATATGCGCGCACGCGGTGTGCTCATCAGCAGCGCCGGTCCCGCCGGAAACGTCCTCAAAATCCGACCGCCCCTGATTTTCAACCGGGAACACGCGGATATTTTGCTGACCGCCCTGGATGGCGCGCTGGCCGATGGATGAGCTATCTCCCCTCTCCCACGAGACACTGAGCGAAAGCGCCTATGTCACATTGGCCGAGGCTCTTGCCCAAGGCCGTTTCCGCCCCGGTCAACGCCTAAAGATCCGCGACCTCGCCGCTCAGCTTGGCACCAGCGTCACCCCGGTGCGCGACGCCATTCTGCGCCTGGCGCAGGACGAGGCGCTGAGCTTCCGTTCCGCGCGGGATATTCGCATTCCCAGCCTTGGTCTGTCGGAATATCTGGAAATCCGCGCCATCCGCCTGGCACTGGAAGGACTGGCGGCGGCGGAGGCGGCAAAATACACAACCCTGGACCACATTGCCGGACTGGAACAGCTTCTAGCCCGGCATGAGGCCTCAATGCGGGCCATGGACTGGTCCGGCGGGCTACAGGCCAACCAGGAATTTCACTTCCGCCTTGCCTCCATCGCGCGCATGCCCATTCTGGCGGCACAGCTCAAACGCCTCTGGCTGCGCATGGGGCCGATGATCGCCCAGACTTATATTGCGGGCGGACGGGCGATGATCGAACATCATTACCCGGTATTGGAAGCCCTGCGTGCCCACGATTCAACCGCCGCCGCGCGCGCCATCCGGCGGGACATCACCGAGGGCGGCCAAGCCATTCTGGCCTTCATCACGGCCAAGGACAATGCCATCAACAAGGAGACCGACCATGCCTGATCCCAAACCCGTCCTGTTGCTCACCGGGGCCAGCCGCGGCATCGGTCATGCGACAGTCAAGCTGTTTCAGGAGCGTGGCTGGCGTATCCTCACCGTCTCACGCCAGCCTTTCTCACCTGAATGCCGCTGGCCCAGCGCCCGGGAAAGCCACGTTCAGGCAGATCTTGAAAATCTCGACCAGATTCCCGCCCTGGCGGAGGAGGTCCGCTCCCGGTTGAGCGACGGCAAGCTGCATGCCCTGGTGAATAATGCCGGCATCTCGCCCAAGGGGCGGGAGGGCGAACGCATGGGGGTCATGGCCTCGGACGCGGCACTCTGGACCAAGGTGCTGAACGTCAATCTCGTCTCCACCGCCTTGCTTGCCCGCGCCCTGCTGCCGGAGCTGGAACGCGCCCAGGGCTCCATCGTGAATGTCACCTCCATCGCCGGCTCACGGGTGCATCCCTTCGCGGGTGTGGCCTATGCCTGCTCGAAAGCCGCCCTGGCCGCCCTCACCCGGGAAATGGCACATGAGTTCGGTGGACGCGGCGTGCGAGCCAACGCCATCGCGCCGGGAGAGATCAGCACTTCCATCCTATCGGAGGGAACAGACGAACTCGTGGCCGCGGAGGTGCCCATGCGCCGCCTGGGCACGCCCGCAGAGGTGGCGCAAACCATTCACTTCCTATGCAGCTCTGCGTCTTCCTATGTGAACGGCGCGGAAATCCATATCAATGGCGGCCAGCACGTATAAGGCAGCCCTCAATTACCACGGCTCAGCCGCATTTCGACCAGCCGCATTGCAAGCAACTCAGGCAACCGGCCTCGCGTACCAGACCCGGCTGACTGCATTTAGGACAAAGCCCCCCAAGAGGCGCGGCTCCAGGGCTGGTTTTCTTGACATGCGGCACCAGCCGGTCCGATGCCGGGGTCAAAAAACCGGTCTCGATCATGTGGCGCTCGATCACATCGCCAATCGCCGCCACCAGGGAGGGCACATAGCGCCCATTACTCCATTGCCCGCCGCGCGGGTCGAAAACCTGCTTCAGTTCCTCGGCGACGAAAGCCACCTCGCCGCCACGGCGGAACACCGCCGAGATCATCCGTGTCAGCGCCACCACCCAGGCATAATGCTCCAGATTTTTCGAGTTCACGAAAATCTCGAAAGGCCGGCGCATACCATCCTGCTCGATGTCGTTGATCGTGACATACATGGCATGCTCACTATCCGGCCAGCGCAGCTTATAGGTGGCGCCCACCAGCCTGTCGGCACGCACCAAAAGGCCAAAACCGGCCTCACCCTCTTGCTGGTGCGTTTTTTGCGCCACCCGCGTCTCGCCAGCGGGAGGCGCGGCTTCCAGCACCGAGCCCGTGATCTCGTTGGGCCGATAGGTCGTGCACCCTTTGCAGCCGCTGCGATAAGCGTCGAGATATACTTCCTGGAATGCCTCGAAACCGATATTAGCGGGCACGTTCACGGTCTTGGAGATAGCGCTGTCCACATAGCGCTGCACGGCGGCTTGCATACGCACATGCTCAGCCGGCGTGAGGTCCTGCGCGGTGACGAAATAGTCCGGCAAGGCCACCTCATCCCCAAATTTAGTCCGCCAGAGACGCAGCGCGTAATCCGTTACCTCTTCTTCGCGGCGGGTTCCATCTCGTTGCAGCACCTTGCGGGTATAGGCCAGGGCGAATACTGGCTCGACCCCGCTGGAAACATTATCCGCCACCAACGAAATCGTGCCCGTCGGCGCGATGGAGGTCAGCAGCGCATTCCGGATGCCATGGGAGGCGATCGCCGCGCGCACATCCTCATCCAACCCGCGCACCGTCTCGCCCGCCAGATATTTGGCGCGATCATAGAGCGGAAAGGCCCCTTTCTCCTCCGCGAGAGCGGCCGAAGCCAGATAAGCGGCACGCTCCACAAGCCGCGCCCATTCACCGGCCTGAGCCGCGGCCTCCACGCTGCCATAGCGCAGCCCGCACATCATCAGCGCATCGGCCAGGCCAGTCATGCCCAGCCCCACCCGGCGCTTGGCCAACGCTTCCCGCTGCTGCTGCTCCAACGGAAACCCGGAAGCGGCGATGGTATTATCCATCATGCGAATGGCCGTGCCCACCAAGGCGGTTAACTCCGCCTCGTCGATCCGCGCCTCCTCACTGAAGGGGGCACGCACCAGCCGCGCCAGATTGATCGACCCCAGGAGGCAAGCCCCGTATGGCGGCAGAGGCTGCTCACCGCACGGGTTGGTGGCGTGGATGGTCTCGCAATAATAAAGATTATTGCGGGTATTGATCCGGTCGATGAAGATCACCCCCGGCTCGGCGTAATCATATGTGGCACGCGTGATCTTGTCCCACAACGCACGGGCCTGGACGGTGCGGAAGGTCTGACCGGCAAAGACCAGATCCCACGACGCGCCGGTTTCCACCGCTTGCATGAACGCATCCGTCACCAGCACGGACAGATTAAAATTCCGTAACCGTCCCGGCTCACGCTTAGCGGCGATGAAATCCTCGATGTCTGGATGATCGCAGCGCATCACCGCCATCATCGCCCCCCGGCGCGCGCCAGCGGACATGATGGTGCGGCACATCGAGTCCCACACATCCATGAAGGAGAGCGGGCCTGAGGCATCTGCCCCCACACCGCGCACCAACGCCCCCTTTGGCCGCAAAGAGGAGAAATCATATCCAATTCCACCGCCCTGCTGCATGGTCAGCGCGGCTTCACGCAGATGCGTGAAAATCTGGCCGAGATCGTCCTCTATGTCCCCCATCACGAAACAATTGAACAATGTCACGCGCCGGTTGGCCCCCGCGCCGGAGAGAATACGTCCCGCCGGAATGAAGCGAAAATCCTCAAGCGCCTCGTAAAACGGCGTTTCCCATTTCTCAGGCTCCGCCTCCACCTCGGCCAGAGCCCGCGCGACGCGGTGCCACATATCCTCCACCGTACGGTCGAGGGGGGCTCCCTCCTCGTCCTTCAAGCGGTATTTCGCGTCCCATATCTGGGCGGAAATGGGCGCCATCGTCTCAAGCACGGAAGCGCGATTGCTCCCTGGGGCGGAAAAATCCGCGGGAATATCCATGTCGTTCTCTCCGGTCTGGCAGCCTGCCGCCGGCACGGGGCGCGGTGACTCGGCCGGGTGGCCAGCATACCAAGCCCCCCCCTGAACCGCCATATGTCATATAGCACCGACAAGCTGGCCTCAGAGTTAGCTGCGGCGGTCGAAATCCGGCGAGGTCAGATAAAAAGCCCGCTTATTCTCATACATGGCGAGATCCGCTCGCTGGATCGCGGTCTCCATCTTTTCTCCCACCGTGCACGTCGCCGTGCCGACCGAAAAAACGATCGGCGTGGCATGGGAGTGGAACTGGTTGTTCAAGGCTGTCACGCGCGCCAAATCCGAAAGAACGGCCTTCGTATCCGCGCTGCTCTTACCCGGCAAGAGAATCACGAACTCATCCCCGCCGATTCGGGCGGCGCAATCCGGTTCTTCGACCACCTGCTCCAAAATCTCCCCGACCCGGCGCAGCATCGCATCGCCCGCGCCATGTCCGTATTCATCGTTCACCAGCTTCATGCCGTTCAGATCGAATAGAATGACCGCGACGGGAAACGGCCCTCGGCGCTCCAGCCGGTTGAGTTCGTCCATATAATAAGAGCGGTTATAGAGCCCCGTGAGCACGTCATGCTTGCCTAGATATTCGAGATAGGCCTCCGCCTTCTTGCGGGCGGTGATATCCGTCAGCGAAATCAGAACCTTGGACCAGTCGCGCTCCCGTCCCGGCATGACCGAGAATTGGAGAATCAAGTTCAATAATTCGCCATCAAGACGGTAATTCACCACCTCGCGCTCATGATGCAACCGGCCTTCCCACAAGGCGGCGAGCTGACCGGCGAAAAACCCGCGCATTTCGTCGCGGAAAACCTCTCCGATCCGTTTGAGCAGCGAAGCTTTGTCCGGCGCGCCGAACAAGGCAAGCGTATGCTGGTTGACATCCAGCACATGAATATCGCGCATGCACATCTCGACAAAATCAGGATGCACATCGATAAAGGTCCGGAAATCCACAATCCCCCGGCCGCGCAGCTCGTCCAGCCGCGCCTTGATCAAGCTGAAATCCTCCAACCAGATGGATACCGGTGAGTCGTTGAATAATGCGCGCGCCTCGGCCTCGCTGGCAAGCAAGGCACGGCGCGCATCCTCCTGGGCCGAGACATCCTCGATGGCGACAATCACGCGGGACCAGCTATCCTGTTCATCGGGCTGGATACTGCCATTGACCCTTATGTCGATCCTGGTGCCATCGAGGCGATAATTCATCGTCGTTGTGGTGAAATTCGTCTGCCCATCCCAAATCTGCAGTAATTCACGAGTATAAGGCAGCAGCGCATCGTCACGGATAATAACGGAAAGATGCGCTTTCAACTCCTCCTCGCTGGCAGCACCCAGCATGTCCAGGGCTCGCTGATTCACCCGCTTGATCTTGATGGAATGCGCGCAACGTCGCACATCGTCTGGGTTAGTCTGGAGATGAAGCTTGAGATCCTGGACCCCCACCGCGCGCCAGCCATCGAATAGTGCCTTCAACGCACTAAAATCTTCTTCCCACAACGCCACGGGCATCCGCTCGAAGAGGCTATCGTCAGGATCGGAAAGCGAGACAACCATGGCTCACCAATCCCAGATTACGCCCCTGCGGTCAAAACACGTCTTGGCGAGGACCAGGGAGAATATAAGAAAATCAACTTGGCCAACTCATTACCATGTCATCTGGGTTCAATACCCCAGGGCACAGCCGTCCTTGCGCGGGTCCGAGCCGCCAATGAGAATGCCACGCTCATGATCAAGCCTGATCACTTGACCGCCGCCATGCGGCAAGTCAATCTCCGCCAGCCTGTGGCCCTTCGCCTCCAGCTTCGCGCGGGCAGACGCGGAAATCCCCCGCTCGACCTCCACGCGCCCCGCGAAGGGGAAAATACGCGGCAGGTCCAGGGCCGCTTGCGGATCCATGCCATAATTCAGCATATTGGCCACCACCCAGCTCTGGCCCATGGGCTGGTATTGCCCGCCCATCACGCCAAACACAATCTGCGGTTGATTATTTTTAAATGCCATGGCGGGAATAATGGTATGCATGGGGCGTTTGTTGGGAGCCACCTCATTGGGGTGGCCACGGCGCATGCTGAAGCTGAAACCACGATTATGCATGACCACCCCGGTATCGCCCGCGACAATGCCCGAGCCGAAGCTCTGGAAGATGGAATTGATGAAACTGCAGCAATTGCCTTCGGCATCGACCACAGCGATATAAACCGTGTCCTTGTGCAGACTGCCAGCGGCGGGAAGTGTCTCCAACGCCCGCTCATCGGAAATCAACCCCCGCAAGCCGGAGATGTAATCATCGCTCAGCAGATGCGCCACCGGCACCTCGGAAAAAGCCGGATCACCCAGGAAGGCATCGCGATCACGATAAACGAGGCGTGCCGCCTCCACATGGCGATGCAGACGCAACGGGTCCAGAGGATCGGCACTGGGGGCAAACCCATCCATGATGCCCATCAGCATCAGTGCGATGATACCCGAGCCGTTAGGCGGGCACTCCCATATCTCGTGCCCGGCGAAGGAACGTGAGATGGGGGTGACGAACTCGGCCAAGGACAGCCCGGCTGCAAAGTCTTCCTCGGTATGAAACCCGCCGCGCGCTTGCAGATCCTTCACGATCCTCGCCGCGATGGGGCCGGTATAGAAAGCTTTCGCGCCCTCCTTGGCGATGGCCCGCAGAGTGGCGGCAAGATCCGGGTTGCGCATGACAGTACCGGGAGCCGGCGTAGATCCACCAGGCAAGAAAATTCCAGCGCCATTCTTCTTCAGCTTGGCTACGACCGGCGCTTCCGCCCAGTCCGCCGCCACACGCGGCGTCACGACATAGCCTCCTTCGGCAAAGCGAATGGCGGGCGCAAGCAACTCATCAAGCCCTTTGCGGCCATGGGTTTTGGCCAGCGTTTCCCAAGCGCAGACACCTCCCGGCACGGTGATGGCATGGACGGAGCTGGCTTCATAGGAAGACACGCCCTTGGCTGCCAGGGCATCGAGCGACAAGCCCGCCGGCGTGCGACCGGAACCGTTCAACGCGATCACCTTGCCGCTGCCAGCAGGGGAATAGAGGCAAAACAAATCCCCGCCGACACCGGTGGACTGCGGCTCCACCACCGCCAGCACCGCGGCGGCGGCAATGGCGGCATCAAGCGCATTGCCACCGGCCTTCATCACCTCGATGGCGGTGAGCGTCGCCTCCGGCATGGAAGTCGCCGCCATGGCGTTAGTGGCAAAAGCCGGGCCACGCCCGGCTGTGTGGAAGTCCCGCATGAATCCGTGTTTCCTGAATTTATATTCGCTGTTTTGTACGCACAAACCACCCCGCCTTCAATGCAGGACGGCTGACAACAATGCCCGGGTCAATTCGTGGCGCGGCGCGGTGAATATCTGTTCCGGTGCTCCTTCCTCTATGATTTTCCCGGCAGCCATGACCACCACGCGGTCGGCCACCTGCCGGGCAAACCCCATCTCATGCGTCACCACCACCATCGTCATGCCCGACCGCGCGATCTCGCGCATCACCGCCAAAACCTCGTGTACCATTTGCGGATCAAGCGCGGAGGTCGGTTCATCGAACAACAAGATCGCCGGATTCATCGCCAGAGCCCTGGCAATAGCCACACGCTGCTGCTGCCCACCGGAAAGTTCCGTGGGAAAAGCGTTTTCCTTATCCGCCAGCCCAACACGCTTAAGCAGTGCCCGGGCCTGCGCCAACGCCTCGGCCTCCGGCACACCGCTCACCAAGCGCGGGGAAATGGTAATATTGCGCAACACATCCATGTTGGCAAACAAATTGAAGCGCTGAAACACCATGCCCACATCACGGCGTTGCACGGCGATGTTGCGCTCCCTGTCCTCGACCAGCCGCCCGCCAATCTCGCGGTAGCCAATCATCTTGCCATTCACCACGATGCGCCCGTGCTCGATCTTTTCGAGATGATTGATACAACGCAGCAGCGTGGTTTTACCCGACCCCGAAGGGCCGATCAGAACCACGACCTCCCCTCGCCGCACGTTGAAATTCACATTATCGAGGATTTTATTGGCGCCAAAATATTTATCGACATTCTGCATTTCAACCAATATGCCATCGGACTTCGCCATGGTCAGGACTCCGCCTCTTGTCCGGAAACCCGCACACCGCGCACAATCACCTTGCTGCCAAGCGCCAGACGTTTCTCCGCCCAATTCATGAATACAGTCCAGGCACTGGTGAGAATGAGGAAATAAATGCCAAGGACCGCGTAAAGTTCAAAAGTGCGAAAGGTCGCGGAGTTGATCGTCTCCGTCACCAACAGCATTTCCGATACACCGATAACACTGACCAGGGTGGTATTCTTGAGTAGAATATTAAACTGGTTACCGATCGGCAGCAGCACCACCCGCAAGGCCTGCGGCAAAATCACGCGACGCATCATCATCCAAGGCGGCATGCCTAACGACTTCGCGGCTTCAAACTGACCGATATCCACGGCCAAAATCCCAGCGCGAAAAATCTCCGCCATATAGGCGCCCTCATGCAGGGCAAGGGCCAGAATCCCAGCCTGAAGATTACCCGGGATGGTCAACCCGGCAATGGTCACATCCTGAAAACGCATGATCCCCGCCGCCGCGAGGCCTGTGTAGATGAACACGATTTGCACCAACAACGGCGTGCCCCGTATCACCCACACATAAAAAGCAGCGACCGCCTTCAGCAGACGATAGCGTGAAAGACGCATCTCGGCGGCGGCAAGCCCAAGCGCGACACCGATAATCTCCGCCGAGACCGCCATTGCGACCGTGAGCCCCAGACCAACCAGAAACGCATTGCTCGGTGTGATCAGTTGGCTCCAGAAATAGGGCCAATCAAAATGCACGATTCAAATCCGTTTCAGGGTTGCGCCTTCATCGGCGCCGGCAACATATCCGTGGCAAGGTTCCATTTCTTGAAAATGGCGGCATAGCTACCATCCTTCATCGTATCGGCCAGCGTGGCTTGCAATGCGTCGCGCAGCCCCGAATCGCTCTTGCGAATGCCTATGCCCGTGAGGATTTTGAAGTAGGGTTTGCCTCCAATTTGAAACTCTCCAGGCGCGGTCTGATTATAATAAAGTCCGATCTCATATGAGACGCCATAGGCCGCCACCTGACCGAACTGCAACTGCTGCAAGGCAGCCGTATTGGATGGGAAGTCGACGATCTTGATCAGGGGGGCGCCCGCCTGCTTCAGCTTCTCATTCTCCGCTTGCAGCAGCACCGTTGCCGTGGTGCCTGTAACACTCGCCACTTTCTTACCCGAAAGCCCGGACAGCGTATCCACCGTGGGCGAGCCCTTCTTAAAGAGAATGATTTCCTGCGAATACATATAGGGCAACTCATCGATCACCTGCAGGCGCGCGGGCTTGATAAAGAGCTGGGAAATGATCGCGTCGCACTCCCCGGCCTGCAAGGCGGGAATCAGCCCCGCGAAGGGAATATTCACCCATTTTGTCTTCAATCCCAGGCGTTGGGCCAATAAATCGCCAAGCTCGATATCCGCGCCTTCTGGTTTTTGCTGAGCGTTCACGAACTCCATCGGTGGTTGAGTGAGGGAACTACAATAAGTAATGGTCTTGGTGGACATAATCGAAGCCGGTAGTGCCGCCACAGCCACGCCCGGTAAGGCAAGGGCTGCTCCCACCGCCATCGACAAAGCCTGTTTCTGGATTTTAGGAAAAATCTTCATCTGCATCCACTCACATGCTGGTTATACGGATGAGCCGCGCAGCCTCTTGCCACGCAGACTCATCACCCCGACCAAAGGCGTAAATTGTATACCATTATTTAGCAACGGCATTTTGCGGACAAAATCAGCATACAAATCATCCAGAGAACCCATTCACGCCCACCAAGACGAATAAATGTGCATGTTGATGATGATTTAATCACACAGCCCACGCCATAACTTGCTTTATCAACCCACAAACCCCTTGATGCCGCACCGCCAATCCACGAGCCGCCAAAGGCCAGAGCGTCTATAAGCCCTCTTCTCAATCAGCACACTTATTGCGCCCTGGTCTTTCCCGACATGATTGTTTAGCCTTCCATCATGAACAAGCCAGAAACATCTCCCTTGACCGAACGCCCGGGTTTTCTGGTCCGCCGCCTGCACCAGATCCACCAGGCGCTATTTGCTGAGGAATGCGCGGCTTTCGATATCACCCCCGTGCAATTCAGCATCATGAGCGTGGCAGCAATATACCCAGGGTTAGACCAAACCACTCTTGCCCACGAAGTCGGCGTGGACAGAACCACGCTGGCGAATGTCGTTGCCCGGCTCGAAAAACGAAAATTACTCCGCCGCACACGCTCAAAGGAAAACCACCGCTTGAAATGCGTTCACCTGACGGTCGTCGGACAACATACCGTCGCGCAAATGGACAATGCCGTGACCCGCGCCCACCAGCGTACCATCGCCGCTCTGGCGCCGGCGGAACGGCACGCTTTCATGGCGGCACTTAAATGCCTTGTTGATTCTGGCAATGAATATGGGCGTGCACCGTTGCGACTTGGCTAAAATACAACCGCATAGTTTGTCGGCTTCCGTTTTCCATACCCAAACCTTCTTCTAGGCCACCATTTTCCTCGCCACGGACTCAATATCGTTCTTTGGAAACAAAGCCGTTCCTATCAGGACAATCGCAATATTGATAAGCAGACAGATGAAACCGATATTCAGCCCGCCAATATTCACATGCATGAGATACATTGAAACCGCCAGGATATCCCCACAAATGATCCCTGCCATAACCGCCCAAGGACTGGTTTTCTTGAGAAAGAGCAAGGCCATGATACCTGGAAAAAACTGCGTTATACCAAAGTAAGCGGTATTGATGAGTGTTACCATCAGTGAAGGGGTAAACAGGGTAAACGCGATGGAGAAAGCCAGATAACACAAAATCACGATCTGAGCGCCACGCCGCTGAGTCGATTCCGGAAGATGGCCGATCATATTGCGTGTGATGAGCGGTCCAATGGACAGACAAATGCCAGAGAGCACGACCAAGCCAGACAAGGCGGCACCAGCCGCGACCATGCCCAGCAACCAATGGGGCAAAAGCCCTATCGCCGCCGCCATGAAAGCCTGGTTGGCGGAAGGCAGTTTAATATTCTGCCCCAACGCGTAATAAGCTGAAACCACAAGAAACGGGAACATCAGCATGTATAACGGCATGATAATCTGACTACGGCGAATGGTATTTGGGCTTTTGGCCGTGAATACAGTAGGAATATTGAATGGAAACATATAGAATCCAAGCGCCTGAAAAATAATCGTCGTGATGGAGAAATGCAGTTCCTTATCCGTCATCTTGTTGGTAAAGTGGCTGTTCGCCGCTGAGAAAATATGGCTTACACCCACGCTTGACATCGCCGCCACGCCAGTCACCACCAGTGCTGCCACCAGCAGAATATCCTTGATGATGGAAACCATCGCAGGAGCGCGAATGCCTGAAGAGGCGATATAAGCAAAAGCCAAGCATGCGGCAAGAACGGAAAGTACAACCGGATTCAAATGCCAACCAAGCGCGTGCAAGGCAATGATAAGTCCCGTGAATTGTAGCTGTCCCCAAGGGATCATGAACAGCACCGCGGTGATTGTCACGGTCAACTCAAGAGCACGGTTATTGAAATGGCCCTTGAACAAGTCTGGCAGTGTCATGGCGTTATAAATATTGCCAGCCCGCCAAATCCAAGGATTCAAAAAATACCCGACCGGATAAGCCAACAGAATATACCCCATGAACCAAACGCCATAGGTAATGCCCTTGGAATAGATACCGCCTGGAAAACCCAACATGGTACCGAGGCTGTAAATTTCCCCAACGGCAAGAAAGAAAAACAAGCCACTGCCAAAATGCCGGGATGCAACCAGATACTCGCCCAGCTCTTGTGTATTATGCCCCGTCTTCGCACGCAAAGCGACGACTAGGGAGGCTGCGATGATCAGCAGAAATACGAATGTCGCCACGACGATTTCCCTTCAATGCGTTTCGGTGGAGTGACGGTCGAAACAGAACCAGCATATGAACAGGCAAACCGTCGTGAGGATAAACCACAGAAAGATCCATAAATATGCGAACGGAACATTCATGAATGTCCATTGCACTGAATTAACAAACGGCAGCAGTCCCGCCACGGCAATGAACGGAATTCCAATTCCTATAAAAAATTTCAACATCCCCTGGTTCCTTTTAAAAATACTTTATGCCGGAAAGACCCATGAATTTATTCGCACAAGCTTGTCCATTCATCGGATCAGCCTGAGATCGAAATACAATCTTCCCATGGGCACATCGAGGCTTCAATAGCCTTGCTCCCGGTTTACCAAACCTGTGAGCGGCAGATTATTCAAATAATTCTTGATGTTTTGAATCACCGCATCAGCTCCTGTTCCAGCCTGCGTATTGCTGGCAATATGCGGCGTAATCCAGACTTGCGGATGGTCCCAGAGCAATGATGTCCCTGGCAAGGGTTCCTCTGCACATACATCCAGAATGGCATGGTCCAACTGCCCCGTTTCCAATGCCGCCAAAAGATCGCTTTCGACCAGGTGCCCACCTCGACCGGCATTGATCAGGCTTGCTCCACGGGGCAACCCGCCGAAAGTTCTGGCATTCAAAATATTTCGGGTTGAGGATGTTAACGGCAATAGGCAGATCAATATGTCCGTCCGCGCCAGAAACCTCCACAATTCCTCCATGCCCGCATGGCAATCCACATTTTCGATATTCTTGCGCGAACGGCTCCATACCGACAAGGGAAACCCAAACGGCTTCAACGCTTCAAGGCAAGCAACCCCCAACACGCCCGCGCCCATAACGCTCACGCGACGTTCTCCAGCACGTGGCACGGGGTCGTCTTGCCAGATTTTTTTAGTCTGTCTTGTCAGATATTTCGGAAACTCTCGATGCAGGGCCAGCACGGATCCCACCACATACTCGACCATGCTGGCGGTCAGGCCAGGTTCAACCATACGGACGAGTTTAAGATGCGCCGGCAAGGACAAACGCAACGCCTGCTCAACACCGGCACTCATCGTGAAAAGAATTTCGAGATTTGGAAAAATCGACAAATCCTCGATAGGTTCATAAAACAACAGAAACCGGACTTCCTCTGGCTTGCCTATATCGGGCCACAATTTGAAGGAGATACCCGGCAGAGCCTCGGCAAAAGCCCGCGCCCATATCTGCCCCTCCTCCGTGCCGTACTTGAACAGAAAACTCATAAACTGGACTCAAGAAACGTCGTCATTGGCAAACACATGAAAATACCGCATTCCGGCGTGCACTACCCATATGCAAACCAGTTACTTGTGAATTTCTCATACCCACCCCGAAAAAAACACAAAGATCAATCAAACTCATGGATCTGAGGCCACCAATCATGGCGGATGGCCCGCGATACAACCTTAAGCATAATCCATACCAACATGAATGCTCTTGGTTTTGTAAGTCCACTCCACATTCCAAACCGGCCAACTCGAAACAAGCCGGCGCAATTACTAGGCAAATCCTGCCTTCTTGAAGCAACCCTTCCTCCCCCACCCTTGGGTTGATTAAAAACCGTCATTCATAATAGCTTCGTGTCACCTGAATTGGATATGTTGTCTTGACACGAGATTTGTTGAATTCATCGGCACGGGATCTGCTCCTAGCTATCCGCGCGAAAACATTTTCCGCCGTAGATCTAATGCGGCTGACCTATGCACGCATCAATAAGGTCAATCCGCTAGTCAACGCCATCATCACCTTGTTGCCGGAAGATCGGGCTCTCGCCATGGCACGGCGGGCGGATGAGGAACTGGCGGCCGGACAACCATGCGGGCCTCTGCATGGGCTGCCCTTCGCCGTCAAGGATCTGGAAGAAACCGCCGGGTTGCGCACCACATATGGTTCACTTTTATATAAAGACCATATTCCTGAATCCGACAGCCTTATGGTCGCGCGCCTGCGTGCGGCAGGCGCTCTCATCATCGGCAAAACCAATGTTCCTGAATTTGGATTTGGCTCACAAACCTATAACGAGATCTTTGGTCCGACCCGAAATGCTTATTGTCATGCGTTAACGGCTGGCGGCAGCAGCGGGGGAGCCGCCGTCGCTCTAGCCACCCGCATGCTGGCCTTGGCGGATGGCAGCGACCATGGCGGCTCTTTGCGCAACCCGGCTGCCTTCAATAATATATTTGGCTTCCGCCCCACGCCAGGGCTGATTCCAAGCCTCAGCGGCGACGCCTTCACACTCAGCCTTTCCACATTGGGCCCGATGGCGCGCAACATCCCCGATCTTGCCTTGCTACTTTCAGTGCAGGCCGGAGCCGACAAAGCGGTTCCAGTCTCATGGCCTGAAGGCGGCCTCACCTTCAGCAACCAGTTGCGCGCCAATATCTCCGGCCGGCGCATTGGCTGGCTTGGCGATCTTGCGGGCCAGTTGCAGGTCGAACCTGGTATTCTCGCTTTATGCGAGGCCGCTCTGGCAACCCTCGCGACGCTGGGCGCGAAGATAGAGGAAACCGAATTGGGCTTCGCGCAGGAGCGCATCTGGCGGAGCTGGTCAGGTCTACGCGCCTGGGGCATCGCCCATAAGCTGGATACGGTGATGCGCAATCCACATCAGCGGGACGTGCTGAAGCCGGAGGCCCAATGGGAAGCCGAACAGGGGCTGCGTCTCTCGGCATTGGATGTCGCGCATTTTATCGATGAGCGCACCGCTTGGTTCCGCCATGCCCTGAACCTGTTCGAGCATTATGACTATCTGGTTCTACCCGCCGCGCAGGTTTTTCCCTTCCCGGCGCAAACACATTGGCCGCACACCATCAATGGCGTGGCAATGGACAGCTATCATCGTTGGATGGAAGTGGTAACGCCCGCCACGCTGGGTGGATTGCCAGCCCTGAGCGTGCCTGTCGGGTTCGACGAACAAGGCCGGCCCATGGGCATGCAACTGATCGGCAAGCCACGCGGAGAGCTTGAGCTTCTGCAACTCGCCATGGCTTATGATGAGGCAACAGGCTGGACACGCCATGCGCCATGCGCTGGTTCATCAACCCCATGACCAGAAGGAGCGCCAATGCCCGTCATTGATCGTATAGCCGGCTATTCCAATGAATTGACCGCCTTGCGCCATGATCTTCACGCTTATCCCGAAATTGGTTTCCAAGAGCACAGAACTTCGTGCATCGTCGCGGAGGAACTGGAAAAACATGGCATCCAGGTGACCAAGGGGATTGGCGGAACGGGTATTGTCGGGCTGCTCGAAGGCAACCGCCCCGGCCTTACGATTGGCCTGCGTGCCGATATGGATGCTTTGCCCATGCAGGAAATGACAAATCTGCCTTGGGCCTCGAAAACACCCGGCATGTTTCACGGATGCGGCCATGACGGGCACATCGTCATGCTGCTTGGCGCGGCCCGTTATCTGGCGGAAACGCGCGACTTCGCAGGGCGGGCCGTTTTCATTTTCCAACCGGCGGAAGAAGGGCTCGGTGGCGCGCGAGCCATGATCCGAGATGGGCTGTTCCAGAGCTTTCCTTGCGATGAGCTTTACGGACTGCATAACGAGCCTGACGGCAGGCTGGGACATGTCGGCGTGAAACCTGGCCCCGCGATGGCCGGAGCGGATTTTTTCGACATCACCATCAAGGGCCGGGGCAGCCATGGCGCCAATCCGCATTTCAGCCAAGACCCCATCGTCATTGGTTCAGGGCTGGTGAAGGAATTGCAAGGAATCGTCTCCCGTAATATCGCGCCGCTCGCTCCGGCCGTGCTCTCCGTCACTAAATTCAATGCCGGCCTCGCTTATAACGTCATTCCTGAAACCGCCCTGCTTGGCGGCACCGTGCGTTATTTCAGCAAGGAGACCGGCACCACGATCGCCACGCGCATCCGCCAGATTTGCGCCGGGTTTGCCCTCGCTCATGGGTGCGAGATCGAAGCGAAAATCTGGAACGTTTTCGACGTGCTGGAAAACGACGTGCCCCTGGCCGCGAAATGCCTAGAAGTGGCGGCGGACATCGTCGGCGAGAATGCCGCCATGGAAAAAAGCCTTCCACAAATGGAATCCGAGGATATGGCCGATATGCTCAGGCTGGTTCCCGGCGCTTATTTCACCTTGAGCCATGGTGGCCAGGTGCCACTGCACAATCCTGGCTATGTTCTGGACGACCGCATCCTGCCGATCGGTGCCAGCTTGCTGGCACGGCTTGTCGAGACACGCGGCTCGGCCAGCGCCACCTCCCTTCCCACATGAGAGCAGAGATGCAGATTACCGACATCAGGTCCCCCAATCTCTCGCGGAGCCTACGGCTGTCTAAACCCGCGCGGCGCGGCAAGGGCGGCATCGTCACCGCGCAAAACCGCCAGGCTGCTCATATCGGCGCGGAAATACTGCGGGCCGGCGGCTCCGCCGTCGATGCCGCCATTGCCACCTCATTCGCGGTCGGTGTGCTGGAACCATGGATGAGCGGCATTGGCGGCGTGGGTGCGCTACTGGTTCGCCCGGCGGGAGGAAGCGTCACCTCCTTCGATGCCGGGGCGCGTTCTCCCGCCAAGCTCGACCCAGCTGATTTTCCGCTGACGGAAGGGAAGGACGCCGATCTGTTCGGCTGGCCGAATGTGTTGGAGGACCGCAATGTCATCGGCGCGAAATCCATCTGCGTTCCAGGCCTGCTGCGTGGGCTGGAAGCCGCGCATGGCCGCTTTGGCCGGCTGCCTTGGGCAGCCCTGGTGGAGCCCGCCGTGGCATTGGCGGAAAAAGGCCCCGTGGTAGATGCCGCCACCACGCTCTGGATTGCTCAGGACATGGCGCGCTTGCGCCGCAACACCGCCTGCGCCGCTTGGTTTCTGCCGGGCGGTCTGCCTCCCGCCGCGCCCGCCGCTGTTACCGGCCGGGTTTTACGCCTACCCAACAAGGCGCTGGCGGCAACGCTGCGTCAAATCGCCGCGGAGGGCCCAGGTGCGCTTTATACCGGCGGCCTTGCTCAAGCGCTGGCCGAGGATGTGCGGGAACTGGGCGGTTATCTCGGCACGGAGGATCTGGCGGGGTTCACCGCCATTGAAGCTGAGGCGACGCGCGAAGCGTTCCGCGGCCACACGGTGCATCTGGTACCGGACCTCAATGGCGGGATAACGGTGGCGATGGCATTGCGGCTGCTCAACGCCTTTCCCCCCGCCACCGGAGCACAGGCCGTGCTGGCCAGCGCCCAGGCCATGGCCAAGGCCTGGGAACACCGTTTTTCCCATTTGGGCGACGGGGCGGAACGCACCCTGCCAAGCTGCACCACGCATATTTCGGTCATCGACCGGGACGGCATGGCGGTGACGCAAACGCAAACCTTGCTGTCCTTGTTCGGTTCGGGCGTGGTGTCGCCCCGTACCGGCATCCTTCTGAACAATGGCATGAACTGGTTCGACCCACGCCCCGGGCGAATCAATGCCATTGCCCCCGCGCGGAAAGCCCTGGCGAATTACGCGCCGATGATGATGACCGGACCGGGAGAGGATGTCATCGCGATCGGCGGTTCCGGCGGCCGCAAGATTCTGCCCGCCATCTATCAGGCGCTGATCCATGTCGCGGAGGGGAAACAGGATCTCGAACAAGCCATTTCAGCACCGCGTTACGATCTTTCGGCCCCGCCCACGCTGGTGGCGGATGCCCGGCTAGACGCCGAAACCCTTGCCCAACTCGCCCGGCATTTTCCGCTGGTGCTGAGTGAGCGGCAGGAACATCCCAACAGCTTTACCACGCTGGGCGCGGTGCGCCGCAGGGATGGCATCAATGAAGGCATGACCGAGCCCTGGCATTCCTGGGCCGATGCCGTCGAGGAAGGCGAAGACCTGTTGCCCTGAGAGGAACGATATATGACCAAAGAAGAACTTTGGAGTCTCCCCGCCAGCCGGATCGCCGCGCTGGTCCGCGCCCGCGCCGTCTCGGCCACGGAGGTAACGCATGCCGCGCTGTCGCGGCTACAGGCGGTGAATCCCGCCCTCAACGCCGTTGTGGAATACCGTCCGGACGAAGCGCTGCAAATCGCGGCCGGTATCGACCGGGCGTTGACGGAAGGGCACGACCCCGGTCCGCTTGCGGGCGTGCCGGTGACGATCAAGGTCACGGTCGATCAGCAGGGTTATGCCACCACCAACGGCATTCGGGCGCAAAAGGATCTGATCGCCAAGACCAACAGCCCCGTGGTGGATGGTTTCCTCACCGCGGGAGCCGTGCCCATCGGGCGGACAAATACGCCGGCCTTCAGCTATCGCTGGTTCACCAACAACCTGCTGCACGGCCATACCCGTAATCCACGCCGGCGTGATCTCACACCCGGCGGCTCATCTGGCGGCGCGGGTGCCGCGGTGGCGGCCGGCATCGGGGCCATTGGTCACGGCACGGATATTGCCGGCTCCATACGTTACCCCGCCTATGCTTGCGGCGTGCATGGCCTGCGGCCCTCACTCGGGCGCGTCGCCGCCTATAACGCCTCGGGGAAAGATCGTGGCATTGGCGGACAGGTCATGGCGGTTTCAGGCCCGCTGGCACGCACGGTCGATGATTTGCGCTTGGCACTGGAGGCCATGGCCCGGCCTGATGCGCGTGACCCCTGGTGGGTGCCCGCCCCTCTTGTGGGACCACCCGCGCCACGGCGTGCCGCGCTCTGCCTACGGCCCGATGGTTTGGACACATGCGCGCAATTGCAGCAAGCCCTACTGGAGGCGGCGGAAAAACTGCGCGATGCGGGCTGGCTGGTGGAAGAATGCGATACCCTACCTCCTATTCAAGAGGCGGTTGGCGTGCAACTCACGCTTTGGTTTGGCGACGATTATGCCGGTCTTGTCGCCGCCGCGCAAAAAGAAGGCGACCCCGGCGCCATCGCGGCATTGGCAGGCCAGAAGGAACTGGCACTTTCAGTCGGCCTAGCTGATTTCTCGGCCGCGCTGTCGCGCCGGCTTGGTATCGCCCGCGCCTGGAGCATGTTCATGCAGCGCTATTCCGTGGTGCTGTTGCCACCCAGCGCTGAACTTCCCTTCGCCGACGATCTCGATCTGCGAAGCCCGGAAGATTATGCGCGCGTATGGACGGCACAGATGACGATGATCGGCCTGCCCGTGACGGGTTTGCCAAGCCTGGCCCTGAATACGGGGCTAGACGCCACGGGCACGCCTATTGGCGTCCAACTCGTCGGTGGGCAATACCGGGAAGACGTCATCCTTGCCGCCGCGGAGGCAATCGAGGCCCGCCAAGCCCCGGTCAGCATCGCCATGCGTTAATCCAGCCAAGATCTCGCACAACCTCGTCTGCGGTCCGGCAACGGACCGTGTCACTTCGTGGGCGATACGCAATTTTCTTCAAGCCACTGAAGCCCACGATTTTTTCATATGGTGTATAACCATTCTGCAGAGTTCACTCCCCGCATCGGCGAAACCGTCGATGGCGGAAGAATGGTTGCATCCAGGTTGGGGATACAAGAACACATCGTTCCCCTTGGCACCCCAGGCTACCCCAAACTCCTCCGACTGGCGCCAGAACTCCCCGCTTTCCTCCGCTCCCCAACTAATCAGCATTGGCGGCAATTTTTCACGCACCATGAACATCGGACTATTGCGGCGAATCTGCTGGCCATTAAACTGGATCTTCGGTTGCAGCCAGCTCCACTGGAACGGCTCAAGATCGTAAAGACCACTGATCGGATAACCGCTTTTAATAATATCTGCGGGAAGTCCGTATTCACCGGTCCAATCAGTAATTGCCATCATCGCGGCTAGATGGCCACCAGCTGAATTACCCGTGACATGAAGCCTTTCCCGGTCGACATCGAAATGTCCGGCATTACGATACACATAGGCCACCGCCGCACGACATTGACGGGTGATTTCATCAACCGTCACCATTGGGCAAACTTGGTAGTCGATAATAAACACATTGACACCGGCTCGATTGAGCCCCTTGGCAATCCATATGTAGTTTTCCTTCTTGAGGCGCGTATCGAACCAGTAGCCACCATGGATAAAAATCATGACCGGGCCACCTGCCACCGCCGGATAGAAATCCATCTTTTCAAGTAACGTAGGGCCGTAATATATATCGGTCTGCCGATGCGTTAATTCCTTCCTGGCCTCTTCCGCCAATATCTTCCGACTTTCGATAATCTTGTCGAAGGCCTTCGGATCATCGAGCCTCGCCTCCGGACAATACTCCCAATCCAATTCTTCCTGACTGTTAAAGTCACGATAAAGGGGCATGCGGACATCCTTAGAAACAATTGAAGGCACAGCGTCTTGTGGCGATTGCTCTGACCTCTGGAAGAAAGGGACACAGTTCTTGGTCGATATCGCTAATGTAACTCGTTGCCGCACATAGCGGCCGATCGAATCATGACTACCATAGTCACCATCCACGCAAATAGCTTTATGATATAAGGCTATAGTTTCAACAACGCCGTCATCATATCACAAGCCATCCAAAAAGCGGCGGAGCCGTCACTCCACCGCTTTCGAACCCTGGATGTTTCCGAGTCTTAATTGTCTGAAACTGGCTCAGGCACAAAAGGCATGTCGGTCATTTGTGGCATGGCTGGCTTGGTCCAGAAAGAAGCATCAAGTCCTAATTTTTCTTCTCCTTCCGCTAGACGCAACCCGATCGTCTTCTCAATCAGCACCGTCACGATGAAAGCTATGATTGCAGTGCCACCTACAATCACGGCTATCCCCAGAAGCTGCATTTCCAGTGAGATATGAGCATGCTGAAATGCAAAGCTTCCATCCTTGAGACCAAAATAACCACCCTGAGGTATCCCCCGTCCGATTATCCCGGCAACGATTGCGCTGAACACTGAAGGCCCGAGAGCAAGCGGTGCAACTTTCGCATCGTCGATCTTAAAGCGCCTCAAAACCGCCTCGCCAGCGTACAAGATCACGGGGCCAAACAACGCAATGATAAAAGCTTGCCATGGCAAAGCGATATCGAACAATGCCGTGCATGCAACATAACCCGCGACCGGGCCAAGCAGAATATAGGCTGGCTTGCGTGTACGATAGGAAATCAAGCCACCAGCAACCGCACCGCCGCTGAATGCCAAGAACACATTGGTAAAAACGATACCAAGACCAGAAGTGGACATTGAGGGTCCAAAAAACCCCTGCCCTGGCACAAGAAAACCACACCCGACCACAAAGAGCGGAATGCCAATGAGCAACAGCAAAACCCCGACCGAAAGCATCGTAAAATCGTTTGGGCCGCTGGGAATAACTAATCTCGGACCAAGGCGCCAGGCCAGAACAACAGCCCACACGCCAACCACCATATAAACGCAATAAGCGCCAACATAATCATGCAAGCCCATATTCGTAAGGAAACTTGCCGAGCCATAGGTTAGATATTCAGCAACCGGCAGAACAATACCGGCCATGATGATAACGGTGGCATAGGCCGCGCGCGGCTTGATCCGTTCGAGGCCGGCACCGTGCAAGAGAACCGCCGCCAAACCGGCGAAACAAAAAAAGAATATGCTGAATATCTGAAATGTATCTGCGGTTGGATAAGCCGCGGGATCGAGATTTTGTGAAAAATGCGTTAGCGCCGTTCCGAAGATTGACCAATCTGAAATCGCTTGTCCTAAACTATTTGGAACAGCGAATGCTTGGTCATATTGCCAATTCCAGATTGCATAGCCGACCACCATGAATGATGCGCCTCCGATGAACACGCACAAGATCTTTTGCACAGCGGTATCGACGATATTTTCTTTCTTCACGAGACTCACGTCGATAAGGATGATTCCGGCGATGGCAATCATGACTCCCAGCGTCGCGAGAATGTAGAAAACGGCTTCCAGATAGCCAGAAAGCGCAACCTGATCCATAAATATCTTGGCTTCGCTTGCCATTTATAGCTCCTTTAACTGTTAGGGTTGAGCCGTGTCGCCGATGACCTTATCAATGACATGATTGGTCGCCTGGTTATAATTTTTGAAGTCTGAATCAGTTATCTTGCTTTTTAATCACTTGTGTCGGTCGTGGTATCCGCTAGCCCCGCCTTGTGGAGGAGCACTCTTCCTGCCAGCGGCTTGCCACGATATCCCCAACGGGATGGGTCGATACCATGGAGGACAACCGTTGCATCTCTTCCCGCCTCTTCACCGATAACCGAGCAAACCGCTTCGGTCAGCGCCTCGATCATCCGCGCGCTAAACGTATCGTCATCGAACCGATGAGCAAAAAACGAAGCTTCGATATGAGGCATGGTAATCTTTCCTTCTGTCTTGACTAGAATGTGTGGTTTTTGCCGCCGAAGACCGCACTCACGGAGTCATCAGTGAAGATTCTGCTGATTGATTCCGCTAGCAGCGTGGCGCAAGAGAGAACTTTAATCTTGTCCGGAGCGCCGTCTCGCAACGGGATGGTATCCGTAACAACAACCTGCTCGAACGGAGATGCCGCGAGACGCTCAAATGCAGGCCCGCTGAAGACGCCATGGGTCGCCGCGGCCAGTACCCGACGCGCTCCAGCTCTCATGAGCGTCTCACCCGCGGCGCATAATGTTCCTGCCGTGTCGATCATGTCGTCAATCACAATCGCGGTCTTCCCATGCACGTCACCAATAACGGTATTGATCTCGGCAACCTGCTGCTGTGGCCGTTCCTTATCGAGAATCGCGAGCCTGGCGCCTATCTGAGTCGCAAACTGCTTGTTGAGCTTAACACGCCCGGCATCCGGAGCGACAACCACCAGGTCATCGTCGAAGCCGCTAAAATAGTCGCCCAAAATGCCGAGAGCCGTCATGTGGTCCACTGGAATGCCGAAAAAGCCTTGAAGCTGGCCGGCATGCAGATCCATCGTCAGCACACGGTCGACGCCCGTCGCCTCAAGCGCTCGCGCGACGACACGCGCGGAGATGGGCTCACGTGGAGCTGATTTTTTGTCCTGACGTGAATATCCATACCACGGCGTTACAGCGATCACCCGATGCGCGCTCGCACCAACAGCGGCGTCGGCCATCACGAGAAGTTCGAGAAGCGAATCATTGGCATTAACGCCGGTTTTAGGATTCGCGCACATTGGTTGGACAATAAAGACATCCGCACCACGGATCGACTCATCAAACCTGCCATAGACTTCTCCATTGGAAAACGTCTTAAGCGTGACTTTTCCGAGTTCGAGTTCGAGACGATCCGCAATGGCATCCGCCAACGGCGAGTTGGAGCGTCCAGAGAATACCATGAGTTGCTTCGAACCTGGTTGCAGCAATGCCCTCACGGCTCCTTTAGCAGCGTCACCTTGGCGCGTATGCAATGCTCCGTTCCCCTGCGGACTATGATTCATGACGTAGCGGCCTTTCTGGAGTATTGAGGATGATTGGTCCGGATCATGGGCTAACATGATCAGCGGTTGCGAGTGCCGCGTCGATCGCCGAAGCGCGTGGCATACTCGTGCGCGCTCCCGCCGTCTCGACCGACAAGGCAGCGGCCGTCACGCCGCGACGGGCCGCGCTGAGTATATCCTGTCCAGCGGCGAGGCAGGCGGTGAACACGCCGTTGAATGTATCGCCAGCCCCCGTAGTATCTGTAACGCAATAAGTCGGCCTTGCTGGGATTCTTGTGCTGACTCCATGAGCATCACAGACGAGCACGCCGTCGGCACCCAGCGTAACAACCACTGGCGCCCCGGTGCGAACAGCCAGCATGGCCGCCGCGCTTTCCACCGTTGCCCCCCCCGTACCGCCGAGCAGATGGTATATGTCGTGCAGTTCACCTTGGTTCGGCGTCAGAATAGGCGAAAGATCGAGAAGCTGTCGGATACAGGAAATAGCTGGAGCTGGATTCAGCACGCATGGCCAGCCTCTCTCGAAAGCCCCCTCGACCACGCTGATGACCGCTTCGGTCGAGATCTCGGTGCTGACGAGCACACATCCAGGCCAACCGTCCGCTCTCGCCAGCGCGGTGCCGACATCCTTGGCCGTGATGGCGGCGTTTGCACCGGCGGCAACGGCGATCTGGTTTTCGCCAGTGCTGTCCACGACGATGAGGGCGGCCCCCGTGGCCACGTCTTCCTTGATTGTCACATCGGCGATATCGATGCCCTCGGCACGCAATTCGGCCAGTGCGGTTCTACCGAACTCATCGTCTCCCACGGCGCCAACATACCGGACCTCGGCTCCCGAACGCACCGCGGCAACAGCCGAGTTCGCGCCCTTGCCGCCGCCGTGACGTTGCAGGTCTTTCCCGACAACGGTCTCGCCTGGTCCTGGCAGCCTCTGCGCCATCACCACCATGTCAACATTCACGGCACCGACCACAAGCAACCGCCCGGTCATGCTTGATCCGCTGAACGGCATCTCAATGCTCTCGCTCTCTTGCTTGTTTGAGGGGATGGCATCATGTCGCTTGGCTCAGATGCTTGATGCCTGCTCGACCAGCTCCTGCTGTGCCTGCGCCGTCCATGAGAGGATGGCAGCCCATAAGCCAGCATAGTGGGGCCAGTCGAGGAACGCCTGCGGGGCCCAGTGCGGAGCCAGATCGGACGCAAACGCGGCGGTCCGCCCTTGGCCATACTCGCCGACGACAAGCATTGGGTCTTCCCCAGTCCGCGCCACGACCGTGGCATTTTGTTTCGAGATGAGTTTGTTATAGCCGAGAAGCTGAGGCCAGTCCGCCGGTGTACCGCCAAGAGCAGGGTGCTCTGGTTTGCATACCTCGACTGTAACTCCTTGCGAGCTCTCGATGCGGTCATCATGGCATATTCCTCGGCCATGGCAATACCTAGTGCCAGCAATACCGGTCCCAGGAATATTCCCAACGCGCCAAATGCCAGCGCACCGCCCAGCACACCGACCAGCGTAACCGCATAAGGCAACGACGCG
>NZ_JBFWIX010000015.1:0-81430 GCF_050253495.1 Acidocella sp. | reverse complement strand
CACGCCCGAGGATCTGGTCCGCAAGGGGCGCGACATCGAACGCCGGGTGCTGGCCCGCGCCGTGCGCTACCATCTGGAGGACAGGGTCATTCCGAACGGCGCGAAGACGGTCGTGTTCGCAAGCTGAATGGGCTAGAAGGCCCGCGCTATCTCGAAGGGGAATTGAATTGGCTGAGATCATCGATGGAAAGGCCTTCGCGGCCAATTTGCGTGCCCAGATCGCGGCGGAGGTGGCGGGGCTGCCCTACAAGCCGGGTCTCGCCGTGGTGCTGGTGGGGGAGGACCCGGCCTCGAAGGTCTATGTCGCCAACAAGGCGAAGCAGACGGTGGAAGTGGGGATGGCCTCCTTCGAGCATAAGCTGTCTGGCGACACAACGCAGGCTGACTTGCTGGCGCTGGTGCGGCGCTTGAACGATGATCCCAAGGTGCATGGCATTCTGGTGCAATTGCCGCTGCCCAAGCATCTGAACGCGGACGAGGTGATCGCCGCGATCTCTCCGGACAAGGATGTGGACGGGCTGACCGTGGTGAATGCCGGGCGCCTGGCCGCGGGGCTGCCAGGGCTGGTGCCGTGCACGCCGCTGGGCTGCATCTTGCTGCTGGAGGACCGGATTCCCGACATGACAGGGTTGAACGCGGTGGTGATCGGGCGTTCCAACCTTGTCGGCAAGCCCATCGCGCAATTGCTGCTGCAAAAAAACTGCACGGTGACGATGGCCCATTCCAAGACCAGGGATCTGCCCGGCCTGTGCCGGACGGCGGATATTCTGGTGGCCGCCGTCGGCCGGCCGGAGATGGTGAAGGGCGATTGGGTGAAGCCGGGGGCGAGCGTGATCGATGTCGGCATCAATCGCGTACCGGCGCAGACCGCGGGCAAGACCCGGCTGGTGGGCGATGTGGCGTATCAAGAGGCGGCTGGGGTGGCCGGGGCGATCACGCCGGTGCCGGGCGGGGTGGGGCCCATGACCATCGCCTGCCTGTTGCGCAATACCTTGACCGCCGCCAAGCGGCAGGAGGGCCGCTAAGGGGTATATAAACAAGGCTGGCCTTTTCCCCCCTCGCGTCATAAGACGATCATGACAGGAGGACGGTTGAAACATGCGCAGCCAGGCAAAGCCAGCCGCCAGAAAGGCTCAGATCATCAAGGCTCCTCTGCCGGAAGCCCTGGAACAGGCCGGTTTGCCGGCGGAGATCGCGGAGCCCTATAACACCGGCAGCAATGCCGCGGCGGTCTCGGATCTGACGTTGGAGCAGGCGATTGGCGTGCAGGTGCGCCAATTGCGCCGCCGGGTGGGCATTACCGTTTCGGAACTGGCCACCGCGGCTGGGTTGTCCGGCGGGATGCTGTCCAAGATCGAGAACGGGCAGATCTCGCCTTCGCTGGCGTCCTTGCAGTCGTTGGCGGTGGCGTTGAATGTTCCCATCACCACCTTCTTTTCCACCTTCGAGGAGAAGCGCGATTGCTCCTTCGTGAAGGCGGGCACGGGGGTGGTGATCGAGCGGCGAGGGACCAAGGCGGGGCATCAATATTCGCTGTTGGGCCATGCGCTGGGCGGTAACGTGGTGGTGGAGCCTTATCTCATCACGCTGAGCAAGAGTGCCGCATCTTATCCGGCCTTTCAGCATGAGGGGACGGAGTTCATCTATATGCTCACCGGCGAGGTGCTGTATCGCCATGGCGATCAGTCTTATCATCTGGAGCCGGGCGATGCGTTGCTGTTCGATTCCGCCGCGCCGCATGGGCCGGAAAAGCTCCTGGTGAAACCCATGACCTATCTCTCCATCATCACCTACGCGCGCGAACAGAGTTGAGCCGTGGCCGGACTGTTCACGCGGCTGCGCGCCGGCGCCGGGGCGGCGTGGGAGGAGTATGTGCGCCATCCCTTCGTGGAGGCGCTGGCCGACGGCTCGCTGCGGCGGGAGGCGTTTCAGGAATTCCTCGTCCAGGATTATCTGTTTCTTATTCAATATGCCCGTGCTCATGCGCTGCTGGCCTATAAGCTGGAGGATTTGGCGGATATTCGGGCCGCGTTGGACACGGCGAAGGCACTGATTGAGATCGAGATACCGCTGCATGTGAAATATTGCGCGGGGTGGGGGCTTGCGGAGGCGCGGATGCGCGAGGCGCCGCCCGCGCTCGAAATGCTGGCCTATACGCGCTATGTGCTGGAACAGGGGCTGGCGGGGGATGCGCTGGATCTTCTGGCCGCTCTCGCGCCCTGCCTTGCCGGCTATGCTGAGATCGGCCTCTGGGCGGCGCGGCGCGCGCAACCGGACAATCCCTATATCGATTGGATACGCACCTACACCGGAGAGGATTATCTGGCCTCGGTCGAGGCCGCTCTGGCAATGATCGACCGGGTGGGGGACGCTTTGGGGGCCGAGGCGCGGCTGCCCCGGTTGCAGGCTGTTTTCACCCAGGCCACGAGGCTGGAAGCCGCGTTTTGGCGGACAGGCTGGCGGGAGCAGGCGCCGTAGCGTTGAGCGGCCTTGGCGCATCGCCACGGGACAGGCTGACATTATTGAAAATTTCGCGGGGGGAATGGGGCGCTTTTCATCAACGCGCCCCAAGGGGCTGGAGCCTCTTGGAACAGGGAGGCCTCCGAAACGGTCTGGAAGTTCTTAAGAGATGAGCGAAGGCGCTACCCCGCGCCGATCAGCACGCCGGTGCCGAACACCAGCACGCCACCCAGCGCGACTTGCAGCGTGGCGCGGAGGGGAGAGGTGTCCATATATTTCCAGCGTATCCAGGAGATCACCGCCAGTTCGACGACCACCACGATGATCGCCACGACCAGGGCGACATGCAGGCTGGGAATCAGGAAGGGCACGGTATGCCCCAACCCTCCCAGCGCGGTCATGACGCCGGTGACGGCGCCGCGCACGTAGGGGGTGCCGCGCCCGGTGAGGGAACCGTCATCCGACAGGGCTTCGGCAAAGCCCATGGAAATGCCCGCGCCCACGGCCGCGGCCGCGCCGACGATGAAGGCATCGAAGGAATTATGCGTGGAGAAGGCGGCGGCGAAGATCGGCGCCAGTGTGGAGACGGAGCCATCCATCAGCCCGGCGAGGCCCGGCTGGATATATTGCAGCATGAATTGCCGCTTGGCGTGCTGATCCTCCTCGGCACGGACATTGTCGGGAAGGTTTTGCTCGGACAATTCATCCGCGCGATGCTCGTGCTCGACTTCTTTTTCCGCGAGATCGCCCAGCAATTTGCGGATGGACACATCCGTGGCTCGGGCGGCGGCGTTGCGGTAGAAGCGCTGGGTTTCCTGCTCCATGCTTTCGGCGATGTTGCGGACATCGTCGATATTGGGCTTGGGAAACTGCCAGATGGACGGGCGGGAGATGAAGCCGCGCACGTCCTGACGGCGGATCAGGGGAATATGCTCGCCGAATTTCTCCTGGTAGAGATCCAGCAATTCCCGCCGATGTTCACCCTCTTCCGCCGCCATTTCACGGAAAATATTGGCCGAAGCTGGGTATTCCTCGCGCAGCCGTTCCGCGATGTCGAGATAGATGCGCCCATCCTCTTCCTCGTTGGTGATGGCGAGGGCCAGGATCTCGCGCTCTGAGAGCTGGGAAAAATCACGCATGCGCAGGCTCCGGTTGAAAAGGCCATCTGAGGCCAGAGACGAGGCGCGTCAAGATTTTTGAGGGGATTGAGAATGAATGGCTATTGCATGGGAGCTGCTGGTTCTGGTCTGGATATGTTCTGAATTCAAAATATATGGTCGGCTTTGTGTCCGCTCGGGCGCGGCTGGGGACTGATCGCCGCGCTGGCCATGCCGCGTTGCCGTGGAAGGCAAAGACTGTAGAATGAAACCGAAACATACGGGATGAGGCGGTGAGCGGAGTAGAGGTCAAGGATGAACGCTGCGCCTGTGGCAGCGGGTTGCGGGCGGTGCGGTGCTGCGCGGCCGACAAGGCGCAATGGCCTGGCGAGGCGGCGTTGGCCCTGCTGGACGCCAAGGCCGCCGAGGCGGCGGCTTTCTTCAATGAAAAAAAATATGCCGAGGCCGAAACGCTGGTGGTGACGCTGCTGGACGCGGCGCCGAATCATCGTGGCGCGCTCCGTGTTTTGTTCGAGATTCGCAATGCCCAGAAACAGCGCAAGGCGGCCGATGCGTTGGGGGCGCGGTTGGCGGGGCTGCCCGGCCCGGCGGGCGCGCGCGCCCAGGCCAATGGGCATTATGCGCAATATCTGATCGCTCAGTCGCGCCATGAGGAAGCGCTGCCCTACGCGGCCGCGGTGGTGAAGGCGACACCCAGGGCGGCATTGGCGCATCACGTGATGGGGGTGGCGCTGACGGAAACCGGAGATCTGCTGGCCGGTGAGCGCCATTACCGCCGGGCCATCGAGCTGCTGGGCCGGGAGGATGGCATGCTGCTGGGCAATCTGGCCTGGAACCTGAAGCTACAGGGCCGGCTTTCGGCGGCGGAGGCGCTTTATGAAACGGCGCTGAAATTGCGACCTGACAATATGCGCGGGGCCGGGGGGCTGGCGCAGGTGGTGTTCGCCAAGGGAGAGCATGACCGGGCGGACATGTTGCTGGACGAGGCGCTGACCCGCTGGCCGCAGGACCGCATGCTGCGGCTGCTGAAGGTCATGGCCGAGCTGGCCCGTGGCCGCGCCACCGAGGCGCTGGCGAGGCTGGGCGCGTCAGACGGGTTGATGCCGCCGGAATTGCTGGCGCGGGGCAGGGCGCTCATGCGGCTTGGGCGGATCGAGGAGGCGGTGAGCGCCATCGCCGCGGCACGGAATATTCAGCGTGAGCGCACGGGGCTGTCCTTCCAGCCGGAGGCGTTGCGGGCGCGGGCGCAAGCGTACAAGGCCTATTTCACCGCCGACCGGGTGCAGCCTTTGCCACGGGCGCGTCCGGGGCGGTTCATGCCGGTGTTCCTGCTCGGGTTTCCGCGTTCGGGGACGGGCTTGCTGGAACAGTTGCTGGCGCAATGCCCAGGGTTTGCCCCGGGAGACGAGGTGAAGCCCGTGGCGGAGCTGGCGCGCGCGGTGCCGGGCCTGCTGGGCGGAGGAGAGTATCCGGCGGTGCTGGATGAGTTGCTGGTCGGCGAGGGGATGGAATTGCCCGACCGGCTGCGTGAGATGTACGAGGCGCCCCGTGTGGAGATGGGGCTGGCGCGCCAGGGTGTCACGTTCATCACCGACCGCGCTGCTCCCAATATCTGGCATCTCGGGTTGATCAAATTGCTCTATCCCGAGGCCCCCATCATTCATGTGCTACGCCATCCTTACGATCTGGTGCTCGCCAATATCGCGCAGGACCGGAAGCTGGAAGGCCATGCCCATGCCGGCTTGCCTGGGCTGGCGCGCTATTACGCGCTGCTGGCGGACATGCTCCGCCATTACCGGGGGCAGCTCACGCTGCGCTATCTGCCCGTGCGCTATGAGGATTTGGTGGCCGATCCCCGGGCCGTGGTCGCGCGGGTGCTGGATTTCATCGGCGCGGAGGCGCCGGTGCCGGAAGGGCTGGCCGCCAACGACCTGCCGGTGGCCGAACCGTTGCCCGCGCATTTCGCCGGGAGGGAGATGGTGCATGGTCACGCCCGCGGACGGTTCAGGGCTTATCAGGCGGCCTTGCCCAATCTTTTCACCGATATCGCGCCAGTGCTGGCCCCTTGGGTTTGCGAGCTGGGCTATGAGGAGCAGGGCGCATGAGCGGGGTGGCGGAGCAGGGGAAGCTGGTGATGCCGCTTGGCGAGGCGCTGGACCGGCTCGCCAAGCTGGAACAGGACGGCAAGCTGGCCGAAGCGGACGATCTGGCCGCGCGGATGCTGGCGGCGATGCCGGAGCATCCGCATATTCTGCAACTTGCGGGGATTGTCGCCTACCGGAACGGGCGTATCGCCGAGGCGATCGAGCGGATGGAGAAATCCGAGGCGCTGGCACCGGAAATGCCGCTTTACCCGCGCAATATCTGCGAGGTGTATCGCGGCGCGGGGCGGCTGGACGATGCGTTGCGCGCCGGGCGCCGGGCGGTGGAACTGGCACCCCAGGATTCGCGGTCTTATTTCAACCTCGCGCTGATCCATTATGAAAGGCTGGAGCTGGACGAGGCGGTGCGCGTGGCCGACGAGGCCGTGGCGATCGACCCGGATTTCGCCGAGGCGCATTTCGAAAAGGCGGAGGCGCTGCTGCTGGGCGGACGGCTGCGCGAGGGCTGGGAGAGCTATGAATGGCGCTTCAAGCTGAAACAGGCCGAGGGCATGCTGCCCAAGACGGACAAGCCGCAATGGGATGGCCAGCCATTGGAGCCCGGAAAGCTGTTGATTGTCGGGGACCAGGGGTTTGGCGATTGCATCCAGTTCGGGCGCTTCGTCCCCTGGGCGGCGCTGCTGGCGCCCAAGCCGGTGGTGGCTTGTTCCGCCGAACTGATGCCGCTGGTGCGGCAATTGCCGGGGATCGGCAAGATCGTCACGCGCTGGGACGACGCGAAGGGCTTCGAGGCCTATATCCCACTTTCGGGCCTGCCGCGCCTGGCGGGCATCACCACGGACAATATCCCGCCCGCTGGTTATCTGGCGCCGCCGCCGGAATTGGTGGCGCGCTGGGGCGCGGCGCTGGACCGGCTGGCGCCCCGGGGGGGACGCAAGCGCGTCGCGCTGGTATGGGCCGGGCGGCCAACCCATAAGAACGACAAGAAGCGAAGCCTGAAGCTCTCGCAATTCGCACCGCTCTTCGAACGGGAGGATGTGACGATTCTGACCGTGCAGAAGGGCGACCAGATCGCCCAGGCGGGCGGTTATTACGGGCGCGCGCCGCTGCTCAATCTGGGGCCGGAGATCGGGGATTTTCTCGATACGATGGCGATATTGAAGCATGTGGACAGGCTGGTGACGATCGATACTTCCGTCGCGCATGTGGCCGGGGCGTGCGGCGTGCCGGTTTCCATCCTGCTGCCTTACGCGCCGGACTGGCGATGGCTGCTGCACCGGGAGGATACGCCCTGGTATGATTCCATGCGGCTTTACCGGCAGCGGACGCCTTATGAATGGAGCGATGTGATCGAACGCGTCGCCGCGGATTTATAGGGGCCAGATGAGGGCCGCGAAAATCGCCCTGGCGGTTGGCAGCTTGATCTGGCTGGCCGGCTGCGCCACGCCGCGCCCAGCGCCGGTGGCGGCGATATCCCCGCCGGCGCCGGCCGAACCCGCGCCGCCGCCCCATGATTACACGGCGGATGCCGCGGTTTTACGCCAGATGCTCCTCCGCGAGGTGCCCCAGGCGGTGATTTCCGGCCCGGCGGAGAACGCGGCATGGGTCGCCAGGACAAAGGCGCAGCTTGCCGCGTCGCCCTACCGGCTCACCGCGCCGCAATTGCTGGTCGCGGTGGATAGGAACCCGGCGGTGCAGCAGATGCGCATCATTCTGGCGGTGCCCGGGGGGCAATGGGAGGTGATCGGCGGTGACAAGGTTTCCACCGGCCGGCGCGGGCGGAAAGGCTATTATGTCACCCCCACCGGCGTGTTTGCCCATGACGACGCGATTCTCGATTATCGCGCGGAGGGAACCTATAACGAGAATCATATACGCGGCCTGGGCATAAAAGGCCGGCGGGTGTGGGATTTCGGCTGGCGGACGGCGCAAAAGGGTTGGCCGGGCAATGGCGAGACCGGGGAGATCAGACTGCTCATGCATGCGACCGACCCGGATGTTCTGGAACCGCGCTTGGGGCGGCCGGATTCGATGGGGTGCGTGCGGATCTCCGCCAGGATGAACATGTTCCTGGATCGCCACGCGGTGCTGGACAAGGATTATCTGCAAGCCGCGCGGACGGACCCGCGTTTCGCCGCGATTCTCGCACCCGGTGGCACGCCTTCGCCCTTCGCGGGGACGTATCTGGTGATTTTCGATTCCGCGCGCCCTGGCCCCTGAAGGTGGCGCCTACGGCATCTCGCCGGATGCCCGCGCCAGGGCGGCGAGCAAGGTGCGCTCGGACTGGTTGAGATAGGACTCAAGCGCGATGGCGGCGTCCCGTGGCTGGTCTGTCTCCAGCCTGCGGACGATGTCGGCGTTCATGTCGACATAAGGCGCATGCAGCAATTCGGGATCGTCGAGCAGGAAAAAGCTCAGGCGCAGTTCCGCCGAGATCTGGGCGTAGAAGGCGCTCAGCCGGACGCTGTCCGCCAAATCCACGATCGCCGCGTGGAAGCGCATATTGGCGCTGCCCACGTCGTGCCAGTTGCGCAGATGCCGCGCCGCCATGGCCTGTTCGACAGCGGCGCGCATGCGTGCCGCCGCCGGATGATTCGGGTAGGATTGAGCCAGGGCCTGGCATTCGATCATCCGGCGGAGACGGTAAATATCGATGATCGAGGCGATGCTCGGCGTGGTCACGAAGACGCCGCGATTGGCCTTGTGCTCCAGCAAGCCTTCCTTCGTCAGGAGCCGAAAGGCCTCGCGCAATGTGTTGCGGGAAACATCCAGGCTCGCGCATAACGATTGCTCCGAAAGGCGTTGCCCGGGCGTGAACGCGCCATTGATCAGGCGGGCACGGAGCGTGTCGGCCAGCTTTTGGGGGAGCGGCAGCGCGGGATCAGGTTCCATCCTTCGAGCCTTTATCCCATCGCGGGCGGCCTGCCATCCGATGTCGAGCGGCGAGGGAGAGATTTTTCGTGCCTCTGCTCGCGCGCCGGAGGGGCGAGAGGAAGGTAGCGGCATTTTTCTGGCGAGTTTGATCTGTTTGTGGTCATATTGATCAAAAACACGCCATGAATGGTTTGGGTTGGCAAAATATTGTAGGATTTTTGAAATATAATTGTTGAACAATATTGACGCTCAGACGTTTTTCAAGGCAATTTTTTCGAAACGCGCTACGCAGCGGCGGCAATCGAACAACGGAGAGGTCTTCATGGAGCAAATATCCCCTTCGACCGGCGCGATGTCGCCCTCGGCCCGGCGTAAGGGATTCGCCGCGGCGATCATGCTGATGGCCATGTCCGCGATCGGCCCGGGCTTCATCACCCAGACGGCCACCTTCACCGCCAAGCTGGGCGCGTCCTTCGCCTTCGCCATTCTCGCCTCGGTGATCATCGATTTCGTGGTGCAGACCAATATCTGGCGCATGGTCACGCTCACCCGCATGCGCGCGTCGGACATCGCCAACGCCGCCATCCCGGGGTCGGGTTATCTGCTTGCCATTCTCGTGATCATTGGCGGGTTGTTTTTCAATATCGGCAATATCGCCGGAGCCGGGCTGGGGTTGAACGCGCTGCTGGGGATCGGGCCGAAGCTGGGTGGGGCCATCGCGGCGCTGGTGGCGATCGGCATTTTCCTGTCCAAGCGCGCGGGTGTTGCCATGGACCGCGTGGTGCTGGTGGCGGCACTCGTGAATTTGGTGCTGATCCTTTATGCCTGCATCGCCGCCGCGCCGCCGGTGGGTGAGGCGATCCGTCAGACCTTCATGCCCGATAAGATCAGCTTCGCCACCATCACCACCATCGTTGGCGGCACCGTGGGCGGTTATATCACCTATTCCGGCGCGCACCGATTGCTGGATAAGGGCACGGTCGGCCCCGAGCATATTCACGAGGCGAATCGCGCCGCCCTCACCGGTATCATCGTCACCGGCGTGATGCGCTATGTCTTGTTCCTGGCTATTCTGGGCGTGGTGGCCGCGGGCACGGTGCTGGATATTTCCGGCAAGACCGCGAACCCGGCGGGCCAGGCTTTCCTCGCTTCCTGCGGGGATGTCGGCTACCGCATCTTTGGCGCGGTGTTCCTGGCCGCCGCCCTCACCAGCGTGATCGGCGCGGCCTATACTTCCGTTTCGTTCCTGACCGTGTTCAAGAAGGACATGACCGAGCATGGGCGCAACATCGCCACCATCGGCTTCATCGCCTTCTCGCTGCTCTGTTTCGTGCTGATGAAGACCACCCCCGCCGCCATGCTGGTGTTCGTGGGCGGGTTGAACGGGCTGGTGCTGCCGGTGGGGCTCTCCATCTTCCTGTATGCGGCTTATGCCTGCACCAGACTGATGGGCGGTTACCGTTATCCGCGCTGGCTGCTGGCGGTGGGCGTGCTGGTGTGCTTGCTGACGTGGTACATGGCGTATAAGTCGGTTGGGCCCATCTTCGCTTTCCTGAGCATGTAAGACAAAGGACACCAAGGCGGATGGTTGGCATGGATTTGAACAGCGATCTCGGCGAAAGCTACGGCGCTTGGAAAATGGGAGATGACGAGGCGATGCTCGGCATCGTCTCCAGCGCCAATATCGCCTGCGGGTTTCACGCGGGCGATCCGGCGGGAATTCTGAAAACCGTGCGGAAGGCGGCGCGCAACAATGTCGTCATCGGCGCGCATGTTTCCTACCCGGACCGCGCCGGGTTCGGCCGGCGGGACATGGATGTGACCAGCGAGGAGCTGATCGGCGACATCGTCTATCAGATCGGCGCCTTGCAGGGGATTGCCAAGGCCGCTGGCGCCAGCGTGCGTTATGTGAAACCGCATGGCGCGCTCTACAATCATATCGCCAATCATGAGCGCCAGGGGCTCGCCGTGATCGAGGCGATCAGGACGATCGACCCTTCCCTGGCGCTGATGGGGCTCGCGGGCACGAAAATCCTGGATCTCGCCCGGACCGCGGGGTTGAAGGTGGTGGCGGAGATGTTCGCCGATCGCGGCTATACGCCCGAGGGATTGCTCGTCTCCCGCCGCGAGCCGGGCGCGGTACTGCACGATCCCGCCGAGGTCGCCCAGCGCATGCTGGATTTCGTGCGCACCGGCATGCTGCCCGCCATCGATGGCAGCCTGATCAGGATTGAGGCGCAGTCCATCTGCGTGCATGGCGATAGCCCGGGGGCCGTGGCGATGGCGCGCGAAATAAGAAGACGTTTCGAGGAGGATTCCATCGAGATACGGTCTTTTATCGCTGGAGCTTGAGGAAACGCGCATGACGATTCCCACCGATTATCTGCGCCACACGGATGCCAGCGCCGCCCGGGCCGCGCGCGCGGCTTACCGGGCGGGGCGCGTGGAACCGACCTGCGGCATCGCCCCGGGTTTTACCCAGGCCAATATGATCGTGCTGCCGCGCGACTGGGCTTTTGAGTTTCTGCTTTATACGCAGCGCAACCCCAAGCCTTGCCCGGTGCTCGATGTGTCCGACCCCGGCATGGTGGAGACGAAGCTGGCGCCGGGCGCGGATTTGCGCACCGACCTGCCGCTCTATCGCATCTGGCGCGATGGCAAGCTGGTGGAGGAAACCGCCGATGCCAGCGCCGCCTGGGCGGAGCGCGACGATCTTGTCGCCTTTCTGATCGGTTGCAGCTTCACCTTTGAAACCGCGATGCGGGACGCGGGCATTGAAATCCGCCATATGACCGATAAGGGCAATGTGCCGATGTATCTGACCGACCAGCCTTGCCGGCCGGCGGGGCGGCTGCGGGGCAACATGGTCGTGTCCATGCGGCCTGTCCCGGCCGGGCGCGTGGCCGACGCCGCCACCATCTCCGCCCGGTTTCCCGCCGTGCACGGCGCGCCGGTGCATGTGGGCGCGCCGGAAGACATCGGCATCAAGGATCTCGCGCGGCCGGATTTCGGCGAGGCCGTGCGTATCGAACCTGGCGAGGTGCCGGTCTTCTGGGCCTGCGGCGTCACGCCGCAAGCCGCCGTGACGGCCTCTGGCGTGCCGTTCGCCATCACGCATGCGCCTGGACACATGCTGATCACCGATATTCCCGATACAGCCTATCACGTGTGAGGACATGATCCGTTTTCTGCCCGCCAATCTCACCACGCTACTGGTTGAACTGGAGGATCTCGACGAGACCCTGGCCCTGTTCGGCGCGCTGCGCGCGGCCCCGTTGCCCGGCATCAAGGAAATGGTGCCGGCCGCGCGCACGCTGATGCTCAGCTTCGCTCCCGAGGTCACGAACGCTGAAGAGCTGGCCTTGCAAATCTCCGGCATGGATCTTTCCCGGCCGGTCCGGCGGGTGGATAAATTCGTGGAGGTGCCGGTCGATTATCGGGGTGAGGATTTGCCGGAAGTGGCGAGGCTCACCGGGCTGGAGGTGGCGGAGATCGTCCGCCGCCATGCGGGGTGCGAATATGAAGTGGCTTTTTGCGGTTTCGCGCCGGGGTTTGGCTATCTTGTCGGCGGGGATCCCGCCTTGCATGTGCCGCGCCGCAAAACGCCACGCACAAGGATTCCCGCCGGCTCGGTGGGGCTGGCGGGACATTTCACCGGCGTCTATCCGCAGGAGAGCCCCGGCGGGTGGCAATTGATCGGCACCACGCCGGTGAAAATGTGGGATATAGGCCGGACGCCGCCCGCCTATTTTCAGCCGGGATACCGTGTGCGGTTTTTCGATCTTGCCGCCGGTGAGCGCATATTTTCCATCCCCAAGGCCGTGGCTCCGCCGCCAGCCCCACCGCCGGTTCCGCCACCGCGCGAGGCGGTGATGGCATTCTCCATCCTTACCGCGCCGTTGCCCGCCTTGTTTCAGGATCTTGGGCGGTTCGGCCAGACCGGGCAGGGTGTTTCCCTGTCCGGCGCGCTCGACCAGGGGGCTTTCAAATCCGCTAACCGTCTCACGGGCAACCCATCTCGCGAGCCCTGCCTGGAGCTGACGGGCGGGGGCTTCAGCTTTCGCAGCCATGGCCGCGCGGTGATCGGCATTGCCGGCGCGCCATGCGATATTTCCGTTCGCGCCGAAGACGGCCGGATGTTTTCACCGCGCCCTTACGCGCCCTTCGCGCTTGAGGCGGGGGATGTGGTGAGGCTTTCCGCCCCCAAGGCCGGGGCGCGCAGCTATCTCAGTGTGCGCGGCGGCTTCGTGGTTGAAAAAACCCTTGGCAGCGCCTCGGCCGATACGCTGGCCATCATCGGCCCGGCGCCGGTGCGCGCGGGCGACAGGCTTGGCGTGAAACCCGCCGGCGCATTGCCGCCGGTTTCGCTGTTCGAGCCGCCGGCCTTCATGTTTCCCAAGCCCGGTGAGACCGTCATGCTGGACCTTATTCTCGGCCCGCGCCCGGATTGGTTCACGCCCGAATCGCTCGTGACGCTCCGCGGGACGGATTGGGAGGTGAGCGCTCAATCGAACCGTGTGGGCATCCGCCTGAACGCCGATGCCAGGCTGGCGCGCGCGGGCGATGCGGAATTGCCGAGCGAGGGGTGCGTGAACGGTGCCGTGGAAATCCCGCCGGATGGCAAGCCCTTGCTCTTTCTGGCGGACCATCCGCTCACCGGTGGCTACCCCGTGATCGGGGCGGTGGCGGAATATCACCTCGATCTTGCCGGGCAGCTTCCCGTGGGGGCCAGGGTCCGTTTCCGGCCCCTGGCGCCTTTTTCCGAAATCACGCCCAAGACTGTGGCTGTCTGAAGGACCAACGCCATGAAAAAAATCCTGATCGCGAATCGCGGTGAGATCGCCATCCGCATCATTCGTGCCTGCCGGGATTACGGCGTGCGCTCCGTGGCGGTGTACGCCGACCCGGATGCCGAGGCCCGCTTTGTGCAACTGGCCGATGAAGCCTATGCCCTGCCGGGCGCCAAGCCGGCCGAGACCTATCTGAACATCGCCGCCATTTTGGAGATCGCCCGCCGTGCTGGCGCGGATGCCGTGCATCCCGGCTATGGGTTCCTCTCCGAGCGGGCGGAATTCGCCCGTGCGGTGAAACAGGCCGGGCTGGTCTGGATCGGTCCGGATGCCGAGGTGATCGATGCGCTGGGGGACAAGGTTTCCGCCCGGCGCATCGCCCAATCGGTCGGGGCGCCGCTGGCCGCGGGCAGCGACGGGCCGGTGGCCTCGGCGGCTGAAGCCGTGGCCTTCGCCAGGGAGCATGGGTTACCGGTTGCCATCAAGGCGGCGCATGGCGGGGGCGGCCGGGGCATGAAGGTGGCGCGCCGGCTCGACGAAGTGGCTGAGCAATATGATTCGGCGGTGCGCGAAGCGGTGGCGGCCTTTGGCCGGGGGGAATGTTTTCTGGAACGGTTCCTGGACAGCCCGCGTCACATCGAGGCACAGATCCTCGCCGACCAGCATGGTCATGTCACGGTTCTGGGCACGCGCGACTGCTCCCTGCAACGGCGGAACCAGAAGCTGGTCGAAGAGGCGCCGGCTCCTTTTCTGAGTCCCGAACAGCGCCGTGTCATCGAGGAGGCCGCCCGGCGCATCTGTGCCGCCGCTGGTTATTCCAGTGCCGGCACGGTGGAGTTCCTGCTCGGGCAGGATGGGACGATTTCGTTTTTGGAAGTGAATACACGCTTGCAGGTGGAGCATCCGGTAACGGAGGAAACGGCGAATATCGATCTGGTGGTCGAGCAGTTCCGAATCGCCGAGGGGCATCCCCTCACGGTCACGGAAACGCCCGTTCCGCGCGGCCATGCCTTTGAATTTCGTATCAACGCGGAGGATCCGGCCTTGGGCTTTCTACCCACACCGGGCAAAATCACGGATTTTCAGCCACCTGGCGGCCCCGGCGTGCGGTTGGATAGCGGGGTTGTCTCCGGCTCGGTCATTCCCGGCCAGTATGATTCGCTCATCGCCAAGCTGATCGTCACCGGTGGAACGCGTGAGGAAGCACTCAGCCGCGCCCGCCGCGCCTTGGCGGAGTTCCGGGTCGAGGGGGTGGCGACGGTGTTGCCGTTTCACAGGGCTGTCGTGGCACACCCCGATTTTACCGCCCAGGCGGGGTTTGGCGTGCATACGCGCTGGATCGAGACATGTTTCCAGGCGGAGTGTGAGCCGGCCGCGCGGCCGGAGCCGGTGAGTGAGGCGGGAGGGCTTGTGCGCCTGGCGTTGGAGATCGACGGCAAGCGCCATGAGATTGGCCTGCCGGGTGGTTTTTTGGCTGGCCTGGCGGCACGCGCGCCTGGCGATGTGGAAGGCGAGGCGGTGCTGGCCGCGCGGGAGGAGAAGGCGGTCAAGGCGCCCATCGCCGGTAATCTTCATCTCTGGAAGGTTGAGGATGGGGCCCAGGTGCGCCAGGGCGAGCTGCTGGCCGTCATGGAAGCGATGAAGATGGAAGTGCAGGTGACAGCCGAGCATGCGGGGACCATCAGGCTGGCGGCTCAGGCGGGGGATTATAAAAACGCGGGCGATGTGATCGCGCGGTATGAATAGGGCATGCTTGACGGTCATTTGCCGGTGACGCGCTGGAAACGGGCAGAGGAGGTGCGTTTCATTACTCTTAGAATCAGTCTTCGTTTTTTTGAAATGTGGGCGCGTCGTTAAGCGGATCTGTCCGTGGCGCGATTTGAGGCGGCCGTGGATTTAAAACGTATCGTGCAATGAATTCGGCGGCATTCTCTGGCTTGTTTGCCATCTTTGTTTTTCCTTCTCAACCAGCATGATTTCGCCACTGATCGGGCATGATGTGGCCGGCGAACATTTCCAGATTGCGTGTGAAGGCGATCCTCGAGGCTCGGCTTTTGGGCTTCGGGTTGTCTTTGGAGGGCGGTGCGGAGAATCTGAATTTTTCTTTGCCTGGTCTTCTGAAAATTCAAGTGGCCTATCGCGGGAGCTTTTCGTTTGTGGGAAAATTTTGTCCGTTGATAAAGACGAAAAGCGCGGCGGGACCGTCGATGCCACACCGTGAGCATTCTAGATTTGTCGTCGAAGTGACACGCATCGTGTGTTTTTCGACAAAATAAAAAAGAGAGAGACAAGGCTAATGTCACATATTGGTGGCGCTCAAACCATAGCTGGTCGGATAGGGGTTGGTATGAAGAGTCTGAGATTGCATCCAGGGAAAGGTTGCAGATTTTAAGAACGTCGAGCGTACTGGTTGCTTTGCGTTGTCAATGCGGCTGCCTCGGCCTTGAAGAGATAATGAGGAGAAGAATTGATGCGCGAATTACTTCTGGCCTCCGCGGCCACTCTGCTCGCCGCGGGCACCGCGTTCGCCCAGCCGGCGAAGCAGGTCGCCGCTCCGGGCTCTATCGTTGTCCACTTGCATGGGTATTTGCAGTTTGGCTTTGGTGCTTATGGCTCCAACGGAATGACCAACAGCAATTATAAGCTGAGCAACACGGGCAGCTTCGGCGATGTCCGCATCTATCCTGGTTTCGATGCCCAGACCGTGAACGGCATCTGGTATGGCGCCCAGGTTGAGCTGCGCACCACCACCTCCAGCGCTGGCAAGGGCGTGACCAACAATTCCAACGCCAGCCAGGGCGATATCTATGTCCGCCGCGCTTACGGCTATATCGGCATGCCCGAGTACGGCTTTGTGCGCTTTGGCCAGACCGACAGCGCCTTCAGCCTGCTGCAGACCGGTGTGATCGAAAAATTCGGCGATGTTGGCCAGTTCCATGCCGATGGCGGCCAGAACATGCTGTATCCTGGCACCGCCCCCGGCAATTTCATCTATGCCAATCAGGGCCCGCTCTACACGACCGACAAGATCGTGTATCTGACCCCGACCGTCGACGTGCTCGCTGGCGGCCTGTCCGGCGCCATCGGCTTCGAGCCGAACTCCAACGGCCTCAAGGAAGGCTATGCCTCCACCGGCAGCACCAGCGGCGCGAATGTCAGCTCGCTGGCCGGTGGCAGCAATAGCCGCCGCCGCAACACCATCGACGTGATGGTGGCCTACAAGAACAAGCTCGCGGGCTTCGCCAACAAGGTGTCCTTCGGTTACCTGCACGGCTCGCCGCTGGGCAGCACCAATGGCTCCTACGGCGCCAGCGCGCCCTATGGCTATGATGAGCTGAGCGTGTTCCAGGCTGGCGCGCAGACCACCTATGCCGGTCTGACCGTGGGCGCCAACATCAAGACCGGTCAGGTCGAGGATGGTTATACCTTCAAGCCGAAGGGTGCCCGCGACGCGCTGAGCTATATTGTCGGCGCCACCTATGAGGTCGGTCCCTATATTCTGGGTGTGAGCTATTTCAACGGTCAGAGCTCCGGTGCTTATGTGCCCGGCTCCACCGGTGTGGCCCGCACGCTGAGCGAGTATGGTGTGGCCGTGGGCGGTAACTATGCCGTCGCCAAGCCGCTGAGCCTGTTCGTTCAGTACGAGTATGGCCACAAGCACCAGCCTGGTGCCACCGGCTCCACCTGGGGCGCCAATGGCAATGCCCAGGTGCAGTCCATCGCCGTCGGCGCCACGATGAAGTGGTAAGGGCCTGACCCGGCCCGCTGCATGGGCCGGGTCACGCGGGTTTGCCGGGATTATATAACCTTCTCCATTTCACCGGGTTTTCAGCCCAAAGCGCTGAATTTGCGGATTCGGCCGATGAACCGGTGGCGGATGCGGGCGCGGATGCGGCTGGTGCCGGTGCGAATCGGCCCTGTTGGCCGCTTCCTCCCTCCGTGTCGCGTGCGCCGAAAGATGGGGGAGGGATCATGGCCGGATTTGTGATGTTCCGCACGCGGGAGACCCGCCATATGTCAGGCCGTGCCGCGCCAGGCGGCCAAAATAGCGGGTTCTGGAACAAAAAAAGAACTGGTTGTGCGGATGATGCGCGGCCAGGCATTTGTGGTTCTGGGGCCGCACGCAAAAATATGATCGAGAGGGCTTGCGGGCCAATCGGCAAAAAGGTAGGAACCGCCGCACAATCGCGGGTTTCGCTGTCATAGCTCAGGGGTAGAGCACTTCATTGGTAATGAAGAGGTCCTGGGTTCAATTCCCAGTGACAGCACCAGCGGGCTTGAAAAAGGTTGCCTAATCCGTTAGTCAGCCCGAACCAAGCGCCCAGGTAGCTCAGTTGGTAGAGCATGCGACTGAAAATCGCAGTGTCGGTGGTTCGATTCCGCCCCTGGGCACCATTCTCCTTAAAACTCTAGCCATATAGCGGGTTTTCCCATGGTGTCGTCCATGGTGGAAAAAATGCGTATTGGCGCAAAAAAACTTCCATAACCGCTTCCTCAGGCTGGTATTTCCCGCAGGCCGAGGCTAGACATTTGGCATTCAGGCAGGAGGCGTTAAAGAGTCTCTTGGTTTGAACAGAGGAAATCTTCGGTCAGGTTTTTAGTCCGGCCAGACTGAGCAAACAGGAAGAGGCTTGTAAGATGTCGAAAGCATTCATTGCCGAGGTCATTCAGAGTTCCGCTGAAATCACCGGCGTTGCGGCCAACCGCGCGGCGACCGATCTGATCGAGGCGATCGTCAAGGAGATGAAGAAGAACGGCAAGTTCACCCTGCCGAGCTTTGGCACCTTCACCGTGCGTAAGACCAAGGCGCGCAAGGGTGTGAATCCCCGCACGGGCGAGGAAATCAAGGTGAAGGCCGGCAAGACCGTGCGCTTCAAGGCTTCGCCGTCCCTGAAGAAGATGGTCTAAGCGATTTCGCGATAGCCAGCAAAAAGCCCGGGGTCTGTTCCCGGGCTTTTTCGTGAAAGATTTTTTAATCGCCCAGGCTGGAAAGTCGATCGGGCGGGCTTGCCCTCAGATGTCCAGATCCTCGACTTTTCCCGCATTCTCCTGGATGAATTGAAACCGCAACTCAGGGCGCTTGCCCATCAGGCTATCCACGAGGCTGGATGTCGTCGCGCGCGTTTCCGCCGTGGCGGTGATACGCAGCAAGGTCCGCCGGGCCGGGTCCATCGTGGTTTCCTTCAGCACGGCGGGCGGCATCTCACCCAGCCCCTTGAAGCGGCTGATCTCGACCTTCGCGCCTGCCTTGAAGCTTTTTAGCACCTTGTCCCGCGCGGAATCGTCCATCGCATAGATGCTCTTCGCGCCTTGCGTGAGGCGATAGAGCGGTGGCTGGGCGAGATAGACATGGCCATGGCGGATCAACTCCGGCAATTCGCGGTAGAAGAATGTCATCAGGAGAGAGGCGATATGTGCTCCGTCCACATCCGCGTCGGTCATGATGATGATGCGCTCATAGCGCAGATTGGCGCGGTTGAAGCCGGTGCCGGTGCCACAGCCCAGCGCTTCGATCAGATCCTTCAATTCCTGATTCTGCCGCAATTTCTCTCCCGAAGCGGAGGCGACGTTCAGGATCTTGCCTTTCAAGGGCAGGATCGCCTGAGAGTTGCGGTTGCGGGCCTGCTTGGCGGAGCCGCCGGCGGAATCGCCCTCGACCAGAAAGATCTCGGTGCCCTCGGCGCTTTCCGTGGCGCAATCGGCCAGCTTGCCGGGCAGGCGCAGCCGGCGCGTGGCGGATTTGCGGGGGGTGTCCCTTTGTTCCTTGCGCCGGATGCGTTCTTCCGCGCGGTCCACCACATAGGCCAGCAGATTGTCGGCGCTGGCCGGGTCGCCCGCCAGAAAATGGTCGAACCGGTCGCGCAGGGAGGTCTCGGTCAGGCGTGCCGCTTCCTGGGTGGTCAGCTTGTCCTTGGTCTGGCCCTGAAAATGCGGATCGCGGATGAAGAGGGAGAGCTTGGCGTGCAGCCCCCCCAGAATGTCGTCGGCGATGATGGCGCCGCCGCGTTTATTGCCGCGCGTTTCGGCCCAGGCGCGCAGCCCCTTCAATAAGGCGGCGCGCATGCCGGCCTCATGTGTGCCGCCCAGGGGGGTGGGGACGGTATTGCAATAGGTATCGATCGCCGCCTCGCCCCGTTCCACCCAGGCCAGCGCCCATTCCAGCTTGCCCTGCTCCTGGCCGTCCAGGGGGACGAATTTCGCCTCGCCGGCCCAGATTTCCGGCAGCACCAGGGTGGTGTCCTCCAGTTCGCCGGCCAGGGAGTCGCGCAATCCGCCGGGGAAGAGCAATTCAGCCTCGGCGGGCACGTCCGAATCGGTTTTCAGCAATGCGGGGTCACAGGCCCAGCGGATTCTCACACCCGCGAACAGATAGGCTTTGCTCCGGCAGAGCTTGAACAGCCGCGCGGGCGAGAATTTCAGCGCGCCGAAAATCTCGCTGTCGGGCACGAAACCAATGGATGTGCCGCGCCGGTTGGGGGCGGCGCCAACCTCTTCCAGCTTGGTTTGCGGAATGCCGCGCGCATAGCTCTGCCGGTAGAGTTTCTTCTCCCGCGCCACCTCGGCGGTGAAGCTGGAGGAGAGCGCGTTGACCACGGAGGAGCCGACACCATGCAGTCCGCCAGAGGTGGCATAGGCCTTGCCGGAGAATTTGCCACCGGAATGCAGCGTGGTGAGAATCACCTCCAGAGCGGATTTGGTCTTGAATTTCGGGTGCGGATCCACCGGGATGCCCCGCCCATTATCGCGGATGGTCAAGCGGTTGCCCGTGGCCAGCGTCACCTCGATGGTCGTGGCGTGGCCGGCCACCGCCTCGTCCATCGAGTTATCGAGAATTTCAGCGGCCAGATGATGCAAGGCATTTTCATCCGTGCCGCCGATATACATGCCAGGGCGGCGGCGGACGGGCTCCAGACCTTCCAGAACCTCGATATCCTTCGCCCCGTAGCTATCCTTGGACGGGATATTCTCGAACAGATCGCTCAACGACGCCGACTCCTACTTCATCGGGCGTCTTGGTTGCCATGTCCCTTGTGGCGCAGGCAAGGGGGATGCGTCATTCCCCAAGGCGGTGCAGGTCATAGGAACTGATGCCCGACTCCCCGTGGAATTGCAGCCAATCCTTGTGATTCAACGTGTTGCGCGTGTCGTAATAGCCTGAGCGCCAATGTTCCTTCATCGAGATGCGGCTGAATTCATAATCCTTGGCATCGCCCTCATAAGCTTTCTGCTTATAGATGAGCTGCATGATGTTGATTTCGGGAAGCTGGCGCAGATCGGCCTGCATTTTTTTCTGCTCGGCGCTCAGATCTTTTTCCGGCACCTTGTCCAGCGCGTCGCGTAGGGCCTGCTTGAGCTTGTGGGTTTGCAGGAAATGGTCCGTCGTGGTGCGGGTCCGCGAGGAGTATTGAATATCCTTCTGCCGGGCCAGCACTTCCGGCATATCGCGGGGGACTTCGCCGGAGGCCGAGAACAGGTCGACCTGGAAGGTCAGCAAGTTCTTCGAGCCGATATGGTCCAGCAGATGCTGCAACGGTGTGTTGGAGACGAGTCCGCCATCCCAATATTGATGCCGGCCGATCCGGACCATGGGCAGGCCCGGCGGCAGTGCCCCGGACGCCATGATATGGGCGGGCTCGATCTCGCCGATGGCATTGTCGAAATAGACGAAATTCGCGGTTTCGACATTCACCGCCCCCACGGCGAGGCGCACCGTGCCCTCGTTGATCAGCTTGAAATCCACCAGCTTTTCCAATGTGCGGTGGAGCGGGGTGGTATCGTACAAGGCGGTCGAGAAACGCGCGCCGCGCGGGGCGAGAAAGCCCGAGACCGGCACGGGCCGGAAAAAGCCCGGCTGGCCGAACAGCATGCCATGCATGGCGGAAAGCCCATTGCGCAGCTTGCGGGCGTTGTCGCCCTCGAACCAGGTTGTGTATGGATCCCGGGCGGTGATGTCCATCCAGAATTTTTCAAGCTTTTCCACCCGGTGTTCGGGCTTGTTGCCCGCGATGATGGCGGAGTTCACCGCGCCGATGGATACGCCCGCCACCCAGTCCGGTTCCAGCCCGGCCTCGTGCAAAGCCTGATAGACGCCCGCCTGATATGCGCCAAGCGCGCCGCCGCCTTGCAGCACCAGCCCGATGAGGTCGCACCCCTTGGGCCGTTCGATCGGCGAAATGGGCAGCAGCGGCGAACGGTGCGGGCGCTTCGGGTCGGAGAGAATATCCATGCGGCATCGGTCCTTCAGGCTGTGAGTGAAGCTCTGACGCTATATTGGGGCTAAGTTCACGCGATCCTAGCCGTCTCTGTCAAACCGGGCATGCGGAAGACACAATGAAATGGCCGATCCATCGCGGTCAGCGCAGATGCTCCGCGAAGAAAGCCAGCGACCGCAGGGACGCCAGCTCCCAGTCCTTCTGGCTGTAGCTGGGCCGTGCCTCGCAGCCAAACCCATGCTGCGCGCCCGCATAGACATACAGATCCACTTCCGGCTGGGCCGCCTTGATCGCCTCCACATCGCTCATCGGGATGGAATGGTCCTCGGTGCCGAAATGCATCTGCACCGGGCAGTTGGGTTTGGCCGCCTTCTGCGCGGCGATGCCGCCGCCATACCAGCAGCTCGCGGCCTTGAAGAGGGGCGTTTGGGTGGCGCAGGCCCAGGCCAGCGTGCCGCCCCAGCAATAGCCGATAATGCCGAGGGGCTTGCCCGCGCCAAAGGCGCCGGCCGTGGCCTGTAGATCCAGCATGGCTTTTTCCGCGGGCAGCTTGGCTCTCGCTTCGAGGCCGGCCTTGATGTCTTCCTGGGTGTAGCCCAGCTCGATGTCCGGTGCCACGCGGTCGAACAGGGCGGGGGCAAGTACCCGGTAGCCATGCCCGGCCAGCCGCTCCGCCACGTTGCGGATATGTTGGTTGACCCCGAAAATCTCCTGCACGACCACCAGGCCGCGCGGGGCATTCACATTGCCAGCCTCGAAGACCTGAAATTTATGTCCGTCGGCGGCGGTGAGCGTCATCATGGGCTGGCTCCTTCCTTCTGAGGTCAGTCTTTTGCGTAGGGCGCGAAATCCCGCGCGAGTCTTTCATAGATGTCACGCTTGAAGGCGACCGCAAGTGCCGTCAGCTCATGCAGATGGACCCAGCGCCAATCCTCGAATTCGGGATGGGCGTCGGCATCCAGCCTGATATCCGCATCCGTGCCGGTGAAGCGCAGCGCATACCATTTCTGCCGCTGGCCGCGATATTTACCTTTCCAGGCGACACCCAGCAGGTGCGGCGGCAGGTCGTAAAGCAGCCAATCCGGATGCTCGGCCATGATGTCGGCCTTGTCGGTGCCGATTTCTTCCTTCAATTCGCGCAGCACGGCGTGGCGTGTGTTTTCGCCCTCGTCCACGCCGCCTTGGGGCAGTTGCCACGCATCGGGAAAGCCCTTGCGCTTGCCGACGAAGACCTGCCCGCCACGCGAAAACAGCACCGCCCCGACATTGAGCCGGTAGGGCAGGGCGTCTTTGTCCGTCATCTTGCTCTCTCCTCGTTTCTTCAGGCCACGGCGGAACAGGGCCGCGCGGTCTTATCGCAGGGGAAAGCGTGCCGGGCTAGCGGCGGTTCGGTCGCGCGCCCGGGCGGGTTTAGTTGGAGGCCGTCGTCGTCCGCGTGGCATGCATGTCCGCGATCAGCTTCAGCGCCATCTGAAGCTGGAAGTCGGTCGAAGGCTTGCTCGGGTCGAAGCTGGGCCAGTTGGCGGGCGGCTTGCTGGGAATGCTGGAGGCCACGGGGGGCAGCGGCGGTGCTGGAGGCAGCGGCGGTGCGCTCTCCTTGGTCGGGTTGGTGAAGGAGTTCAACAGATCCGTTTCGCGCAATTGGGAGAAGCTGTCTTCCGGTGTCGCGGTCTCGGCCACGGTCACGTTCGGAGTCACCCCGTAATCCTGGATCGATTTGCCGGACGGCGTGAAATAAAGCGCCGTGGTCAGACGCAACGCGCCTTCATTGTCGATCGGGATGATGGTTTGCACCGAGCCCTTGCCGAAGGTCTTGGTGCCCAGCACCAGGGCGCGGCGGTTTTGCTGCAGGGCGGCGGTGACGATTTCCGCGGCGGAGGCCGTGCCCGCATTGGTCAGAACCACCAGGGGGGCCCCCTTGGTGATGTCGCCATCCTGGGCGTACCAGACCTGATCATCCTCCGGATGCCGGCCATGGGTGGAGACGATTTCGCCGCTATTGAGGAAATCGTCGCCCACCGCCACGGCCTGGTCCAGCAAGCCGCCGGGATTGTTGCGCAGATCGAGAATATAACCGTGAATATGCCCGCCCGCCTGCTTGGTGAGCGATTTCACCGCGTCGCGGATATGGGCGGAGGCGTTTTCGTCGAAGCTGTCGAGCCGGATATAGCCGATGGGCCCGGCGCTGCTGGTGAGCAGCTTGCTCTTGACGTCGTCGATCTTGATGATTTCACGGGTGAGCGTGACATGCACGGGCGTGTTGATGCCATTGCGCTTGAGCGTCAGCGTGATCTTGGTGCCCGGCGTGCCGCGCATCTTGTTCACCGCGTCGTCGAGGGACAGCCCGTCCGTCGAATGGCCGTTGATCTCGACGATGATGTCTCCCGGCTTGATCCCGGCCTTGGCGCCCGGCGTGCCGTCTATCGGGGTGATGATTTTCAGCAGGCCGCTCACTTCGGTGACTTCCAGGCCCAGCCCGCCGAACTGGCCGGAGGTCTGCACCTGCATGTTGGCGTATTGCTGCGCGTTCATGTAGCTGGAATGCGGATCCAGCCCCGAGAGCATGCCATTGGCGGCATTGTAGATCAGCTTGTCGGTGGGCGGGTCGATCACGTAATTCTGCTTCACCTGGGAGACGATGTCGCCAAACAGGGAGAGTTGCTGATAGGTGCTGTCATTCGGAGCCGCCTGACCGAAGGCCCGTGACAATGGCTGCGCGAGCGAACCGGCGGTGAGTCCCGCCACAAAAATTCCGCCGAGCATCAAACCGCTGCGCAACCGCATACAATATTCCCCTTAACTGACGGGCGCATTGCCCTGGTCTTATTAGATAGCATCCTGGCCGCTTTATCCAGAGCGCCCCGCCGCGAGCCAGGCGGTCGGGTCGACGGGTTGGCCATCCCGGCGCAATTCCACATAGAGGCGCGGCTGGCGCGCGGGGGAGGCGGGGTCGAAAGGCTGCATGGTGCCCAGGGGCTGGCCATGCACGACATGCTGCCCTTGGGAGACATCCAGCCGGTTCATTCCCGCCAGCACCGCCGAAAGCCCCTCGCCGCAATCGGCGATCACCACTTGGCCATAGCCGGTCAACGGTCCGGCATACATGATGGTGCCGCGGCACGGGCTGGTCACGCGCGCGCCCGGCGCGGCGGCGTAGGAAATGCCGGTGGCCGGGCCCGCCACGGTCTTGGCGCCGTAAGCCTGCACGACATGTCCCGCCACGGGGGCCCCGGCACCGCCGGGCGGCAGATTCACCGGCGCCGCGTGGGGGGGCGCCTTGGGCACCAGCCGCGCGATGGCCTGGTCCAGGCTCGTCAGCTCGTGCTTGGCCTTGGCGGCGGCGGCGGCTTCGGCCACCTGCTTGTCGGCATCGGCCTGCTCGTCGATCTTGGCTTGCTCTATATCGGTGGAGAGTTTGGCTTCCGCCGCCTGCTGCGCGGCCACGGCGGCATCCAGCCTCTGGCGGGCTTCCCGCGCTTGGCCGATGGCGGCGGTGAGCGTGGCGGTTTGCGTTTTCACGGTGGCGGCCTGGGCGGCGACCTCGGCGGCCATGCCCTGCATGATGGCGATGCCGCGCACGGCGTCCCGCGGTGGCAGCGGGGCGGCGAGTAACGTGGTCGCCGGGGCGGTGGACAGGCGCTGCATCACGGGCAGAAGTTTTTTCAAGGCCGACTCGGCCTGGCTCAGCCGGGCGGCGGCCGCGTCCTGGCGGGCGAGGAGAGCGGCCAACTGGGCCGTGTCCTTGGCGGTCTGGTCTTCCAGTCCGCGCAGGGAGGCGGCCGCCTGGGCTTGCTGCCGCGCCAGGGCGGTGGCCTTGGCGGCGATTTCCTTCTGATGCGCCGCCGCCGCCGCCGCCGCCCGCTGGTGGGCCTTGATCTCCGCTTGCGTGGCGGCGCGCTTGGCCTTCAGGCTGGCTTCGCTTTCCTTATGGTGGGGTTCCCTGGCGAGAGCCCCCCCCGCCAGGCCGAGCCACAAGGCGGCCATGGCCGCCCAGGGAAGGCGCCGGGCCAGCCTCACCTCAGCCGAACAGCGGCTTGCCGGTCATCGCGGCGGGTTGCGCCACGCCCATCAGCTTCAGCAATGTGGGGGCGAGATCCGCCAGCACGCCGTCATGCAGGCGGATGCCCTCCGGCCCGCCCGCCACGAAAACCGGCACTGGATTGGTGGTGTGGGCGGTGTGCGGCCCCCCGGTCTCGGGGTCCTTCATCGTCTCGCAATTGCCATGATCGGCGGTGACGAGAATGGCGCCGCCCTGGGCCCGCACGGCCTCCCAGATTTTGCCCAGCCCCGCATCCACCGTCTCCACCGCCTTGATGGCGGCGGGCAGCGAGCCGGTATGGCCGACCATGTCCGGATTGGCGAAATTCAGGATAATCATGTCGAACTTACCGGTATCGATCGCCGCGACGGCCTTCTCGGTGAGTTCCGGCGCGGACATTTCCGGTTGCAGGTCGTAGGTGGCGACTTTCGGGGAGGGCACCATGATCCGTTCCTCGCCCTCGAACGGTGTTTCGATGCCGCCATTGAAGAAATACGTGACGTGGGGATATTTTTCGGTCTCCGCCATGCGAAGCTGCTTCAGCCCCTGGGCCGAGACCACGCCGCCCAGCAGGTCGTCCATGCGCTGCGGCTGGAAGATGGTTTGCATGAAGGGCGCCAGGGCGTCGGAATAGGCGGTCATGCCCACCACCCCCACCAGTTTCGGCTGCCTGGCCTCAAACCCGTCAAACGCGGGGTCCACCAAGGCCGTCAGGATCTCGCGCACGCGGTCGGCGCGGAAATTGGCGCAGATCACGCCGTCGCCATCCTTCATGCCCGCATAATCGCCGATGCGGGCGGGTTTGATGAACTCATCGGTCACACCCGAATCGTAGCTGGCCTGGATGGCGGCCTGCGCGTCCGGGAAATGCTCGCCCTTGGCGTCCACCAGCAGCTCATAGGCTTGCCGCACACGCTCCCAGCGCTTGTCGCGGTCCATGGCGTAATAGCGCCCGACCAGCGTGCCGAGCCTGGCATTGCCGCCCAGATCGGCCAGATATGTCCGCATGTAGCCAAGCCCGGCCTGGGGCGGGGTGTCGCGCCCATCCATCCAGCCATGGGCCACCACGGGAATGCCCGCCTCGTGCAGGATTCTGGCCAGCGCCGCCGCATGGGTCTGGTGGGAATGCACGCCGCCCGGTGAAACCAGCCCCAGCAGATGCGCGGTGCCGCCGGACTGACGCAACGCGGCGATGAAGCCTTGCACCGTCTCGTTCTTCGCCAGCGAGTCATCCTCGATCGCGCTGTCGATCCGCGGCAGGTCCTGCATCACGGTCCGCCCGGCGCCAATATTCAGATGTCCGACCTCGGAATTGCCCATCTGCCCGGCCGGCAGCCCCACCACGCGGCCCGAAGTGGTCAGAAAGGCGCGCGGGCAGGACGCCCAAAGCCGGTCGAAATTCGGGGTCTTTGCCTGCGCCACGGCGTTGTCCTCGTGCGACTCATTCCAGCCGAAACCATCGAGGATCACCAGCATCACGGGTTTTTTGGGCATTGCGGTCCTTAACTCAGCAGCATTTCTCGGCGCGATTTTAGGCAAAAAGCGCTGGCTTGGCCATGGCGGCGGCGTTCAAGGCCGCCCCGCCCGGTGATAGGGGTGTCCGGCCAATATCGTTTGTGCCCGGTAAATCTGTTCCGCCAGCATCGGGCGCACCAGCATATGCGGCCAGGTGAGGCTGCCCAGAGAAAGCCGGGCTCCGGCGCGGGCCAGCACGGGCGCGTCCAGCCCTTCCGCCCCGCCAATCACGAAAGCGAGTTTTTTGCTCCGCTCCAGCCATCCAGCCAGCCGCCCCGCCAGCCCGGGCGAATCCGGGGTGGCGCCGTCCATGTCGAGCGCGATGAGAAATTCATCCGGTTTCAGCGCGGCCAGCAGCGCTTCACCCTCGCGGCGTTTGATTTCACCGGGGCTGCCCTGGCCGTCGCTGAACTCCACGAGGGTCAGGGCCGGGCGGATGCGCTTGGCGTAGCGGGCGAAAATCTCCATCTCCGGCGCCTTGGCCGGCGCCTTGCCGATGGCTAGCAGCCGCAATATTACGCGCCCGCCTCGTCCAGCTCGGCGCTCCACATTTTTTCAAGCCCGTAAAGCGTGCGCGCTTCCGGCTTGAACAGATGCACGATGATGTCGCCAGCGTCGATCAGCACCCAATCCGTGCCGGTGGCGCCCTCGGTCAAGGGCTTCCTGAAGCCCGCCTCGGCCAGCTTCTCGTAAAGATGCGTGGCCATGGCGGCGATCTGCCGGTCGGCGATGCCGGTGGCGATGATCATGCGGTCCGCGAAACTGGCGCGTCCGGCCAGGTCCAGCGCCACGATGTCCTCGGCCTTGTCGTCTTCCAGCGCGGTGACGATCACGGCTTGCAGCCTGTCCAGGAACTCGGGTTGCGGGGCCGCCTCGCTGGCCTTGCGTTTCGGCCCGGCGATGGCGGCCTTCTTGCGCGGTGTGCCGGGCATGGCGGCAACGGCCTCGGCGGCGGGTTTTGCCGCGCGCTTGCGGGGGAGGGCGGGCTTGGCGCCCCGGCTTGCCGGGGTGCGGGTGGGCGTGCGCGTTATGGCTGCGTTCCTTCCAAAATCCTGCGGCGCAATTCAGTGGCGGATGCTGCATGCTCCCGCACGGGCAGGAGAATCCAGGCTGGCGCCTGCTTCGCCGCAAGACATAACCCAGCCCGCGCGGGAAGGCGAATGTTTTGGTGCCGTTTCGCCACCTGCCCGGCCAAGGCGGGCCGTGTGGCGCCAGGGCGCGGCACCACCAGCATGGGCATGGCGTGGACGATGTCGCGCCAGCGGCCCCAGCGCGGCATCTGGATGAGATTGTCGGCGCCCATCAGCCAAACGAAGCGCGCGCGGGGGAAGCGGCGCTTGAGTTCGCGCATCGTGTCGCGTGTGAAGCGCGTGCCAAGCCGCGACTCGATGTCCGTGGCGATGATGCGCCTGCCATCGGCGATTCGCGCCGCGCTGGCCAGGCGCGCGGCCAGCGGGGCCATGCCCGCCGTGGGTTTCAGCGGATTGCCGGGAGAGACCATCAGCCAGAGCTGGTCCAGCCCCAGATGCCGCATCGCCTGCTGCGCGACATGGAGGTGCCCCGCATGCGCCGGATTGAACGAACCGCCGAGTAGCCCGATCTTCAGCCGGTACCGGTGGCCATGGCGGGGTATTCTCAGGGACGCACCTGGCCGTTGCCGCGCACCACATAACGGAAGGTGGTGAGTTGTTCCGGCCCGACCGGCCCGCGCGCATGGATATGTCCGGTGGCGATGCCGATCTCGGCGCCGAAACCGAATTCCCCGCCATCGCAGAACTGGGAGGAGGCGTTCCAGAGCGTGACCGCGGCCTGGCTGCGGGCGAGGTAATATTCCGCCACCCGCTCGTCCTGGGTAATGATGGCCTCGGTATGCTCGCTGCCATGCGCCGCGACATGGGCCAGCGCCGCGTCGGGCCCGTCCACCACCGCGATGTTCAGCACCGCATCCAGCCATTCCGTCTCGAAATCCTGGGGCTGGGCGGCGGGGAGGCCGGCACAGATGGCGCGCGCGCGTTCATCCGCCTTGAAGGCGCAGCCCAATGCGGCGAGATCCTGTACCAGCACGGGCAGCAAGGCGGGAGCCAGGCTGGCATCGATCAGCAAGGTCTCGGTGGAGCCGCAAACACCGGTGCGGCGCATCTTGGCGTTGGCCAGGACACGGCGCGCCATCTCGTGATCGGCGGCTTCGTGGATATAGGTATGGTTCAACCCCTCGGCATGGGCCAGAACAGGCACGCGCGCCTCGCGCTGCACCAGCTCCACCAGGGCCTTGCCGCCACGGGGAATGATGAGGTCGATCCGTCCGACCGCGCCCAGCATGGCGGCGACGAAGCGGCGGTCGGTCGTGGGCGCAACCTGCACCAGATCCTCCGGCAGCCCGGCCGCCCGCAACCCGGCGGCGATGGCCTTATGGATGGCCTGGGCGGAGTGGAAACTCTCCGAGCCGCCGCGCAGGACGATGGCGTTGCCGGATTTGATGGCGATGGCCGAGGCGTCCGCGCCGACATTCGGCCGGCTTTCATAGATCATGCCCAGCACGCCGATGGGCTGCGCCACGCGGGAGATCCGCAGGCCGTTCGGACGGGTCCATTCCGCCAGCGTGCGCGCCAGGGGGTCGGGCAAGGCGGCGACTTCCTCCAGGCTGTTCGCCATGGCGTCCAGCCGGGTTTCGTTCAGCAGCAAGCGGTCGCCGAAAGCGGTGCTGCCCTTGAAATGCGCCATGTCCCGCATGTTCGCGGCCAAGATCTCCGGCGCATCCGCGCGCAGGCATGAAGCGGCGGCGCGCAGGGCCGTGTCGCGCGCCGTGGCCGGCAGCTTCGCCAGGGCGGTGGCGGCGGCACGGGCCTTTTGGCCCATTTGCGCCATGGTTTGCTCGTGTGTGTCGGTCTCGGCGTTCATGCGCCGCATGCTTGCCCGGTCCTGGCGGTCAAATCAACTGCGGGTTAAACTGTCTCCAGCATGCCTGACCTCTTCGATTCGCCAATGCCCGGGATCACGCTGCCGCCCGGTCCGGTGCTGCGCACCTCGCGTCTTGCCCTGCGGCCGTTGCACGGGGGCGATGTCGTGTCCTTTCATCGCCTGATCAATGATTGGGACATTTGCCGCCGTGTGCCCGACGCGCCGTTCCCCTATCCCGAAACGCAGGCGCGGGACTGGATCGAGGCCGCCGCCGCCGACCGTGAGGCCCGCCGCGCGGAGCAGTTCGCCGTCGCCGAGGCGATCGGCGGCATGCTGGTCGGCTGTGTCGGGCTGAAATTCTCCAAGGACCGCAAATCCGCCGAGCTGGGCTACTGGATCGGCCGGCCGCATTGGCGCCGGGGCTATGCGCTGGAGGCGGTGCGCCGCGTCGCCGAATGGGCCTTCGCCGCTTTGCCCATCGCCCAACTCACCGCCGTGGTGGCGGCGGATAACGATGCCTCTCTGGCGGTGCTGCGCCATTTGCGCTTCGCGCAGACAGGCAAGGGGCACCGGGTTTTTTCATGCCGTCCGGGCCAGAAGCTGGCGGTGAAGCATTTCACCTTGACGCGTGAGGCCGAGCCCGAATCCGCCCCGGCGCCCCTCCCGGCGGCGGAGCGGGCATCCAGCACGTTGCTGGTGGTGGCGGCGGCGTTGATCGATGGGCAAGGGCGCGTGCTGCTGGCTCGCCGGCCGGAGGGCAAGAAGATGGCGGGGCTATGGGAGTTTCCCGGCGGCAAGCTGGAACCCGGCGAAACGCCGGAGGCGGCCCTGGCGCGGGAACTGCGCGAGGAGCTGGGGCTGGAGACGGACCCTAAGGATTTCGCGCCTTTTGTGTTCGCCTCCCATGCTTATGACAGTTTTCATCTGCTGATGCCGGTGTTTCTCTGCCGGCGCTGGCGGGGTGAGCCGCGTGGGCGCGAAGGGCAGAAACTGGCCTGGGTGTCGCCGGAAGATCTGGCCGAATATCCGATGCCCGCCGCTGACCGCCCCTTGATTCCGATGCTAAGGGATTTTCTATGACCGTATCCAAGGCCAGCAACCCCACCGCCGCCATTCTGATCATCGGCAATGAAATTCTCTCCGGCCGCACGCAGGATGTGAACGTGCAGTTCATCGCCCGGAGCCTGGCGGGGCTGGGCATCCGGTTGCAGGAGGTGCGGGTGGTGCCGGACGTGCCAGACCGTATCATCGGCGCGGTGAATGAATTGCGTGCCGCCTATGACATGCTGTTCACCACGGGCGGCATCGGCCCGACCCATGACGACATCACCAGCGAATGCATCGCCGCCGCTTTTGGGGTGCCCTGGGAGCTGGACGAGGAAACAGACCGTGAAATGAAGGCGGTGATGGGCGAGCGCTATAACGAAGCCCGCCAGCGCATGGCGACGATGCCGCGCGGCGCCGTGCCGATCAAGAACGAGGCGAGCATCGCGCCCGGTTTCACCATGGGCAATGTGCACGTGATGGCCGGGGTGCCGCGCATCATGCAGGCCATGATGAAGACGCTGGAAGCCAGCCTGCCGCGCGGCGAGCGGATCCAGATGCGTGCCGTGCACGGCATGGGCGTGTTGGAAGGCGGCATTGCCGCGGGGCTCTCCGTCATTCAGGATAAATTCCCGCAGCTCGATCTCGGCAGCTATCCGTTCAAGCGAGATGGCGCCTGGGGCGTGGCCCTGGTCGCCAAGGGGACGGACCTGCCCGCCATCGACGCGGCGATTGTCGAGGCCACCGACCTGATCCGCGCCCAGGGGGTGGAACCGGTGCAGGGCGAGCCGGCGGGGTAGGGCGGCGTTTCTGGCGCCGTTTTCGTCACCAGCCTCGCCGGTAGCGGTGACGCCGTTTTCGCACCCATGCCAGGAAAGTCGCGGCCGCTACCGCCAGCAACAGCGAAACGAGGCACGCCAGGAGGAAAATCCAACTCCAATCGTATAATTTTGCGACCAGCGGCGTGACGTAGATGTGCAATGTGCCATGGCGCCCCATGGGTACGATGAGGGGCTGGATGCGCGCCGCTGTCGGATGGAGCCAGGCAAAGCAAATCAGGGGCAGCCCGAAAATAAAGGCGAGAGAGATAAACAGCAGAACGGTCAGGGCGACGCCAAGGGCGAGAAGCACCCAGCCGAAAAGTTGTTTCATGAGGCTGACCTGCCGAAAGCGGGGTTTTTGTGAAACGGCGGCCCATGAAGCCGGCATGCCGTTGCCGGCGGGTTTCTGTCAGGGGTGTTTTGCGTAAGATGCCGGCTTATTGAGCCGCCTTGCTCAACGCCGCCAAGGCGGGGGAGAGCCGTTTGACCTCGATTTCCACGAAAGCCATCGGCGCGGTGCCGCCATTGCGCACATCGTGCTGGGCGCCGGCCTCGCGCACATAGGAGTCCCCGGCCTTGCGCGTGAAGGTGCTGACCTTCTCGCCGTCATGAACTTCCTGCACCGCGTCGGTCAGCATCACCACATAATAAGGCCAGCCATGGGAGTGCCAGCCGGTGACGGCGCCGGGGGCGAAATCCCAACGGGTGATCCGCACGTCTTCATCGTCCTGTTGCACGGTCGGCCGGGCGGGAATGGTGCAGGCAAAGGCCATGAAATTACCTCATGAGCGTATGATACGGTTGGCGATACACGCATCAAGCGCTTGAAAATCCAGGAAGGGAAGGGGGCTTGGGCGCAAATCTGTCATCTTTGCGCCCAAGCCGGGGTTGCCAAATGCCGCGCGCTGCCTCAAAAGCCGGGCGAATAGCGCGGCCTGGTCCAGGCGGCGCCGTACCCGTTTGACCTTTTTCCCGCCCGTGGAGGCACTGATGGCTGAAACTGACCTGAGCAAGATCCGGAATATCGGGATCACCGCGCATATCGACGCGGGCAAGACCACCACCACGGAGCGTATCCTTTATTACACCGGCGTGTCTCACAAGATCGGTGAGGTGCACGATGGCAACACCACCACCGACTACATGGCCCAGGAGCGCGAGCGCGGTATCACCATCACCTCCGCCGCCGTGACCTGCGAGTGGAAAGACCACAACATCAACATCATCGACACCCCAGGCCATATCGATTTCAACATCGAGGTGAACCGTTCCCTGCGTGTGCTCGATGGCGCGATCTTCATCATCGAGGGCGTGGCCGGCGTGCAGCCGCAATCCGAGACCAACTGGCGCCTGGCCGACCGTTACAACGTGCCGCGCCTGATCTTCATCAACAAGCTGGATCGTACCGGCGCCGATTTCTACCGGGCCTTCGACACGCTGAAGGAGAAGCTGGACATCGTGGCGCTGCCGCTGCAACTGCCCATCGGCATTGAGGAGAATTTCCTCGGTGTGGTCGATCTGGTCGAGATGAAGGCGATCATCTGGGAAGGCGGCGAGCTGGGCGCGAAATTCCACGACGAGGAAATCCCGGCCGACATGCTGGAGAAGGCCAAGGAAGCCCGCCAGGTTCTGCTCGACACCGCGCTGGCGGTCGACGATGCCGGCATGGAAGAATATTTCGAGAAGGGCGACGTCTCCGTCGAGACCCTGAAGCGCGCGATCAAGACCGGCGCGATTTCCGGTGCTTTCCGCCCGGTCATGTGCGGCACCGCCTTCAAGAACAAGGGCGTGCAGCCGCTGCTGGACGGCGTTCTGGATTACCTGCCGTCCCCCGTCGACGTTCCGGGCATCAAGGTTGCGCCGGAAGAGGGCGAGGAGGAAGATCCCAACGCGCGGCGCATCAAGGCCGACCCGAACGCCCCGTTCGCTGGCCTGGCCTTCAAGATCATCAACGACAAATACGGCTCGCTCACCTTCGTGCGCGTCTATGCCGGCACGCTGAAGAGCGGCGACTCGGTGCTGAACACCACCAAGGGTCACAAGGAGCGTATCGGGCGCATGTACAAGATGCATGCCGATAAGCGCCAGGAGATCACCGAGGTTTCCGCCGGCGACATCGCCGCCTTCGTGGGCCTGAAGGATTCCGGCACGGGCGACACGCTGGCCGCCGCCGAGGATCCGGTGGTGCTGGAGCGTATGGCGTTCCCGGTGCCGGTGATCGACATCTCGGTCGAGCCGAAGACCAAGGAAGGCATTGAGAAGATGACCATCGGCCTGCAGAAGCTGGCGTCGGAAGATCCGTCCCTGCGTCTGAAGACCGACCAGGAAACCGGCCAGACCATCCTTTCGGGCATGGGCGAGCTGCATCTGGAAATCATCGTCGACCGTCTGAAGCGCGAATATGGCGTGGATGCGAATATCGGCGCGCCGCAGGTGGCTTTCCGCGAGACCATCACCAAGGAACATACCGAAACCTACACCCACAAGAAGCAGTCCGGTGGGTCGGGCCAGTACGCCGAGGTCAAGATCACCTTCACCCCGCGCGAGCGTAACGAGGGCATCGAGTTCGAGAACAAGATCGTCGGCGGCGCGGTGCCGAAGGAATATATCCCGGCTGTCGAAAAGGGCATCAAGAACCAGGCCGATACCGGCGTTCTGGCCGGCTTCCCGACCGTCGACTTCTCCTACGCGCTGATCGACGGCAAGTACCATGACGTCGACTCCTCCGCCCTGGCCTTCGAAATCGCCGCCAAGGCCTGCTTCCGCGAAGGCATGAAGAAGGCCGGCCCGGTGATTCTGGAGCCGATCATGGATGTGGAAGTCACCACCCCGAACGACCATGTGGGCGACGTGGTGGGCGACCTCAACCGCCGCCGCGGCATGATCCAGAACCAGGAAGCTTCCGGTTCCACCGTCATCGTGCGCGCGCATGTGCCGCTGAAGGAAATGTTCGGCTACATCTCCAACCTGCGCTCCATGACCAAGGGCCGCGCGTCCTTCACCATGCAGTTCCATCACTATGATCCGGTGCCGCGCAATGTCGCCGACGAGATCATGGCCAAGAGCGCCTAAGGCCCTCTAGGGGCCCAAACCTGAAATCCACCGGGTTTCAGGGGCGGGGCGGGAATCTGGTTGTTATCAAGGCCGCGTCCCCGGTTTCCGGGGGCGCGGTTTTGCCTTGCCGGGGGGTTTGACAGGGCTGGTATTTATCCAGACAAGTCTGGCAGACCAAGGAGAGATTGGCATGCCGCTCCACGGAGACGAAAAAACGCTCGGTCGGGGCCATGTTTTTCTGCTTCTGGCCGGATTCGCGGTTTTGGTGCTGGCCCGCCTGCCGAATATCCTGCTGCAAGGCGGGCGGTTCTGGGCCGAGGAGGGAGTGGTCTATTTCAGCCATGCCTGGTCGCATCCCTGGTGGCAGGCTTGGTTCACCATCCATACGGGCTATATTAATTTCATAGCCGGGTTCGGCGCCTGGCTGGGGCTGGAGCTTGGCGGGCTGGCGCATGCGCCGCTGGTCACGGTCCTGCTCGCCCTGCTGGTTCAGATGCTGCCGCCCTTCATCATTCTGACCCATGCCTTTCCCTGGCGTGGGTCGCGCCTGGGCAGCCTGGTGGCGGTGGCATTGTGCGCCGTGCCGCCGGTGACGGGAGAAGTCTGGCTGAATACCATCACCAGCCAGTTTCATTTCGCGCTCGCCGCGTCCTTGATTCTCGCGGCACCGGCCGCGCGGGGCGCGTTGCTGGGCTTCGATATGCTGGTCATCGCGGTTGCGGTGCTCTCGGGGCCGGCGACGAGCTTCTTGACGCCCCTGTTCATGCTGCGGGCGGCGGTGACACGGCGCCGGGCGGATCTGCTGTTATGCGCGGTCATTCTGACGGGGCTGTGCCTACAGATCGGCGTTTATCTGACCCATCTGGAGCCCGCGCGGGATGGGCATCTCAGCTTTCAGGAATTGCTCTCGGCAATCGCCCTGCATGTCGTCACGCTCGGCTTGGCGGGGTTCGGGGCCGCGCAAAAATTCGCCGCCTATAGCCTGGCCTTGCATCGCCAACACGCATTTCTCTGGCCGGGTACCGTGCTGGTCCTGCTGTTCTATGCCTTGCTGGGCTGGGCGGTTCTGGGCAGCAAGCGCCATAAGGGGGGGCTGGCCCTGCTGCTCGGCGCGCAGATCCTGTTTGCGTTCGTCTCGTTCGACCATGCCCTGTTCGGAGATTTCAGTGGTGTGATGCGCGTCATTGGCGATCAGCGTTATGCGTTTGCCTCGATGGTGCTGACCGGCCTCCTCCTCACCGGGAGCGCTTGCGCGTCGGAGGGGGGAGGGAAATTTCTCCGCGCCGCCCTGGCCGGGTATGTGCTGGCCGTCGGCATCTGGAATTACCGTGCCGGGAGCGCGCCTTTCGCCGATGGTCCGGCCTGGGCGCCGCAGATACGCCAATGGCGGCAAAATCCACGCATGGTGCTCAGCGTCTGGCCGGACTCATGGTATATGCAGTTGCCGCCCCGTCGGTGATTCGCGCGCGGTTTGAGGGCATCATTTGATAAGCGCATGGATGGGCGGTTTGTCCAGGCCAGGCTTGATCCGCAGGAGGCGTGAATGCGGCAGGGACCGCGATGATAAAACCGCAAGATAGCACGGCTGCTGGCCTTGCCAGGACTTATTTCTGGATCGCCGGGCTGGTCGTCGTGGCCGTGGCGTTGGTCAACCCGCCTTTTTTGGTCGCGGATGAGCCGAATCATTTTTTCCGGGCCGTGCAGATTTCCCATGGCGGGCTGATCGGCATCAAATTCCCGAATGGCTGGGCGGGGGGCTGGTTGCCGCAACCTGTTCTGCATTTCGGCTGGGCTTTTGGAAATTTACCCTTCCATCCGGCGGCGCGGATCGATGTCGCGCGGATCGCCTCGGTTTTTCAGGATGGCTGGCATGGCGTTCTCAAACCGGCTTCCTTTCCCAACACGGTGATCTACCCGCCGCAATTTTATTTCCCTGGTGCGGTCGCGCTTTATGCGACGCGGCATTTGCACCTGCATCTGGTGCAGTGTTTCTACATTGGCAGGATCTTTTCGGGGGTGAGCTGTGTCGCGGCCTCGGCCATGGCCCTGCGACTCTGCGCCCCTCAGGCGCGGCCTTGGCTATTGTTCTGCTTATGCCTGCCGGAGGTCATGGGCCTTTATGCTTCCTTTTCCCAGGATGGTCCCTTTATCGCGGCGGCGGTGCTGGCTTGCGCGTTGCTGACAAGATGTACGGGGCCGTATGGAACATGGCGGGCGCTGGAAATGGGGGGGGCTGTCCTGCTGCTGGCATTGTTCGCCAGTTCGAAACCGCCTTATCTGTCCGTGCTGTTTCTGCCCTTGGTTCTGGTGGGGCGGGAGCATTTCAAAATCACGGCTTTTATGCTGCTGGTGGCCTTGGCGGCTGTTTTGGCCTGGTGTTTCCTTGGCATGCACCCGCTGCAAACGCAGACGCGGCCGGGGGATATTTCACCGGCCAGGCAGCTTCACAATATGCTGGTTCACCCAGGCATCGTTCCAACCGTGCTTTATAACACCTTCATCCGGGGTGGCTGGTGGCTCGCCGCGACCAGCATTGCCACCATCGGGTGGGTGGATGCGGGCATGCCGCGTTGGTTCTATACGGTTATCTTCGTGTTGGCGGCCGTGCTGACGGGGCTTTATGGATTTTTGTTCTTACGGCAATGGCGCGCGCAGAGGGCATTCCGGCTCTTGCTGCTGGGGCTTCTGATCGTCATGGCAGGAGCCGGGGCGACGCTTTCCACCTATCTGACCTGGGACGAGGTCGGGCGGAATTCCGCCTGGGGGGTGTTGGGGCGCTATTTCACACCATTGCTTGTCTGCCTGACGGCAGGCGCGGCCTGGGCGGGGCAGGGCTGGATCAGGGAGCGCGTATTTCCCATTTTTGAACGTGTGTTGCTCTGGAGCGTTCTGCCTGGCTGCGGGATTGTTTATCTTTGTGTTTTGTTTCTGCGCTTCTGGTGGCCCGCGTGAGGCGAGGCTTGCTAAAACCCATGCGCTAAAGTTTGTGGAGCTAAATTGATCGTGGACATATTACATGGATAACGCCCGGATCGCGGTTTTGATCCCCTGCTATAACGAGGAAGTCGCCATCGGCCAGGTGGTGAGGGATTTCGCGGCGGCGCTGCCGCGGGCGCGGATCTATGTCTATGACAATAATTCCACGGATCGCACCCGCGAGGTCGCGGCGGAGGCGGGGGCGATTGTCCGCATGGAAACGCTCCAGGGCAAGGGCCATGTCGTGCGCCGCATGTTCTCCGACATCGAGGCCGACGCCTATGTGCTGGTGGATGGCGATGGCACTTACGAGGCCAGCGCGTCGCCGCGGATGGTCGATTGCTTGCTGGCGGAGCAACTCGACATGGTGAATGGCCAGCGCGTTGAGGTGGAGGGGGAGGGGCCGGTCGGCGCCTACCGCCGGGGGCACCGGACCGGCAATCTGCTGCTGACCGGTTTGGTGCGTTATGTGTTCGGCGACAGAATCCAGGACATGCTTTCCGGTTATCGCGTCTTTTCCCGCCGCTTTGTGAAAAGTTTTCCGGCCCTGGCGTCCGGTTTCGAGACAGAGACGGAATTTACCATCCATGCGCTGGATATGCTGATGCCCTTGGCCGAGATGCCGACCCAGTATCGTGAGCGCCCACCCGGCTCGGTTTCCAAGCTGCGTACCTACTCGGATGGTTTTCGCATCCTCAACACCATCGTCAAGCTGGTGAAAGAGGAGAGGCCGCTGCAATTTTTCTCCATTGCCGGGCTGGTGTTGCTGGTGCTGGGCTTGTTGATCGCCCTGCCGGTGCTGATCACCTATTTTCGCATCGGGCTGGTGCCCCGGCTGCCCACGGCCGTGCTCGCCATGGGGTTCGAGGTGGTGGCGATGCTCGCCTTCACATGTGGGCTGATTCTGGATTCGGTCGCGCGTGGACGGCGAGAGGTCAAGCGCCTGGCTTATCTGGCCGTGCCGCGCTGGACTGGCGAAGGTTGATCGTGAAAAGGCCAGAGCCAAAGGCTCTGGCCTTTTTTGTCAGCCGGCGATGGCGCTTCTGATGGCGCCTAGAGCGACATTGGCCCGAGCGGCATCTGGCGCGCCGGCTTGCGCCACGGATTTATTGCCCCCGCCGCCCTGGCCGCCCGCCGCCTGCGCGGCGGCGCGCACCAGATCCACCGCGCTTTGCGGCAGATCTTCCGTCACGGCCACCACGATGGCGGTTTTCCGCTCGGCCGTGGAAACCAGTGCCACGATGCCCGTGCCCAGCCCCTTCAACAGCTCGGTGGCGATGGGGCGCAGTTCCTTCGCCGCCACATCGCCGACATTGCGCAGAATGGCGCGGGTTCCCGCCACATCCTCGAATTCCGTCGCGGTGGCCATGACCAATTTCTTTTGCAGCTCGGCGACCTGGCGTTCCAGCCGCTTTTTATCGTCCTGAAGCTGGGTGATGCGGCCCGGCAGTTCGGCGGCGGGAGCCTTGATGGTGGCGGCGGCCTCGGCCAGCAATTTCGCCTCGCTCTCGACCTCGCTCACGGCAGCCTCGCCAGCCACGGCTTCGATACGGCGGATGCCGGCCGAGACAGCCCCTTCGGAGACGATGCGGAACAGCCCGATATCGCCGGTGCGGGCGACATGGGTGCCGCCGCATAGCTCGATGGACCAGGCGGATTTGTCCGCCGACCCGCCCCCCATGGAGACGACCCGTACCTCGTCGCCGTATTTTTCGCCGAACAAGGCCATGGCGCCGAGCTTCACGGCCTCTTCGGGCGTCATCAGGCGCGTGGTGACTTCGCTGTTCTCGCGTATATGGGCGTTTACGTCGCGTTCCACCGCCGCTAGCTCCTCGGCCGTGACCGGTCGGGGCTGGGAAATGTCGAAGCGTAGCCGGTCGGGCGCATTGAGCGAGCCTTTTTGGGTCACATGCGCGCCCAAGGCGCGGCGCAACGCTTCATGCAGCAGATGGGTGGCGGAATGATGCGCGCGGATCTTGCTCCGGCGTTCATGGTCGACCATGGCCGAGACCGGCAGGCCGACGCGCGCCGTGCCGGCTTCCACCACGCCGACATGCACGAACAAGCCGCCCAGCTTCTTTTGTGTGTCGGTGATGCGGATGCGCAAATGATCCGGTCCGGTGATGAAACCAGTATCCCCCACCTGGCCGCCGCTTTCGGCATAAAAAGGGGTCTGGTTCAGAATGACGTGAACGCTCTGGTCGGTCAGCGCCTCGTCCACGGGCCGCCCGTCCACCACCAGGCCGGTGATGCTGCCTTCGGCGTTTTCGGTGGAGTAGCCAAGGAATTCGGTGGCGCCGAGTGTCTCGTTCAACTCGAACCAGACCGTTTCGGTCGCGGCCTCGCCGGAGCCGGCCCAGGCGGCGCGGGCGCGGGCCTTCTGCTCGGCCATGGCGTCGTTGAAGCCCGCCACGTCCACGCTCTTGCCCGCCTCGCGCAGCGCGTCCTGTGTCAGATCCAACGGAAAGCCGTAAGTGTCGTAGAGCTTGAAGGCCACGCCGCCGGGTAATGCCCCGCCGGCGGGAATCGCCGCGGATTCGTCGCGTAGCAGGGACATGCCGCGATCCAGCATGGCGCGGAAGCGGTTTTCCTCAAGCTGCAAGGTTTCGGCGATCAACGCCTCGGCCTGATTCAATTCCGGAAATGCCTGGCCCATCTGGCGGGTGAGGGCGGGGACGAGCCGGTACATCAGCGGCTCCTTCGCCCCCATCATGTGCGCATGGCGCATGGCGCGGCGCATGATGCGACGGAGCACATAGCCGCGCCCCTCATTGGAGGGCAGCACGCCATCGGCGATCAGGAAGGAAGAGGAGCGCAAATGATCGGCCACCACGCGATGGCTGACCCGGAAGGCGCCGTCCGGATCCTGGCCGGTGGCCTCGGCGGAAGCGAGAATGAGGGCGCGCAGCGTGTCGGTGTCGTAATTATCGTGTTTGCCTTGCAGGATGGCGGCGAAGCGCTCCAGCCCCATGCCGGTGTCAATGGACGGGCGGGGCAGCGGGGCGCGCGTGCCTGGCGGGCCTTCCTCGTACTGCATGAAGACGAGATTCCAGATCTCGATGAAGCGGTCGCCATCCTCATCCGGGCTGCCGGGAGGGCCGCCGGGGATAGAGGGGCCGTGATCGTAGAAGATTTCAGAGCAAGGGCCGCAAGGGCCGGTATCGCCCATGCGCCAGAAATTATCGTCGGTGGGAATGCGGATGATTTTCTGTTCCGGCAAGCCGGCGATTTTGGCCCAGAGCCCGGCCGCCTCGTCATCCGTGTGGTAGACGGTGACCAACAGCTTGGTCTTGTCGAGCCCGAAATCCTTGGTCAGCAGCGTCCAGGCATGGAAAATCGCCTGTTCCTTGAAATAATCTCCGAAGGAGAAATTTCCCAGCATCTCGAAGAAAGTATGATGGCGGGCGGTATAGCCCACATTGTCCAGGTCGTTATGCTTGCCGCCGGCGCGCACGCATTTCTGGGAGGAGGTGGCGCGGTTATAAGGGCGCTTTTCCTGGCCGGTAAAAACATTCTTGAACGGCACCATGCCAGCATTGGTGAAGAGCAAGGTGGGGTCGTTCCGGGGCACCAGAGGGGCCGAAGGCACGATCTGGTGGCCATTGCGGCCGAAATAATTCAGGAAGGTGGCGCGGATATCGTTGCTGGTGACCATGTGCGCTGGATTACAAGGCGGACGGGTTTTCGCCAAGCCCAGCCCAGCTCCTGCCATGGGTCAAAAGGAGCAAAAGTTTTCCGCCTCCGCGTTTTTCAAGGAAGTGGGGGTGTTTTTGAAAACACCCCTCTGGTTCCAAAAGCTTCGGCCTTTAATCCTCGCCGCTATCCTCGCCGCCATCGGCGGCCATCAACGCCTCGCCCAGGGCGGAGGACTGGTCGCGGATCTTCTTTTCGATGCTGTCCGCCATCTTCGGATTGTCGCGCAGGAATTGCTTGGCGTTTTCGCGTCCCTGGCCGATGCGCTGGCTGTCGTAAGAGAACCAAGCGCCGGATTTTTCCACCACCCCGGCCTTCACCCCGAGATCGATCAGCTCACCGGATTTGGAGATGCCCTCTCCAAACATGATGTCGAATTCAACCTGCCTGAATGGCGGCGCCAGCTTGTTCTTTACAACCTTCACGCGGACATGGTTGCCCGTGACCTCGTCGCGCTCCTTGATGGAGCCGGTGCGGCGGATTTCCATGCGGACAGAGGAGTAGAATTTCAGCGCGTTGCCACCCGTGGTGGTTTCCGGATTGCCGAACATCACACCGATTTTCAAACGGATCTGGTTCAGGAAAATCAGCATGGTGTTGGACCGCGCGACCGAGCCGGTGATCTTGCGCAAGGCCTGGCTCATCAGCCTGGCGTGAAGGCCCACATGGGAATCCCCCATTTCGCCTTCCAACTCGGCACGGGGCACCAGGGCCGCCACGGAGTCGATCACCAGCACGTCGATGGAGCCGGAGCGCACCAGCGTGTCGGCGATCTCCAAGCCCTGCTCGCCAGTATCGGGCTGAGAGATCAGCAGATTGTCGACATCCACGCCGAGCTTGCGGGCATAGACCGGGTCCAGCGCGTGTTCGGCGTCGATGAAGGCGCATACGCCGCCGCGCTTTTGCGCTTCGGCCACGGCATGCAGGGCGAGCGTGGTCTTGCCCGAGCTTTCCGGGCCGTAAACCTCCACCACGCGGCCGCGCGGCAATCCGCCTATGCCCAGGGCAAGGTCCAGCCCCAGAGAGCCGGAGGGAATGACCTCGATCGCCTCATTGCCGCCCTTGGCCCCCATGCGCATGATCGAGCCCTTGCCGAAGGCGCGCTCAATCTGCGCCATCGCGGCATCGAGCGCCTTGTTTTTTTCGAGGTCGGGTTTTGCCATGGGTGTCACAGTCGCCATTAAAGGTGCCTCCTGAGCGTCCAACATCGACTCGATTTCTGTCAAACGCGGCTTCTTGCTTGCGGTGGATGCAACCATAGCGTGTTTTCTTTCGGATGCCAGAGTGATTTCTCGCCTGGAACCTGACACGCGAAGAACAAAATAGCAACAGATATATTAATAAATTGTTCCTTGTTTGTTCTTAACGGCCCATTCCGGGCCTTCTGATCTTTATTCGAAGGAGATACCATATGTTTTCCGGGGGTTTGGTCCATTCCGGTACAGTATTTGACACGCCGCGCCGCCCCCACCATCCTTGATGTCTCCGCCATAACAACGAGAGAGGAAGCTCATGTCCCAGACTTATAAAGGTGCTTGTTTTTGCGGTGCGGTGACGCTGGAAGCCACTGGTGAGCCCGAGGCAATGGGGTATTGCCATTGCCGTTCCTGCCGGTCCTGGTCGGCGGGGCCGGTCAACGCCTTCACGCTCTGGAAGCCAGGCGCGGTGAAGGTGACGAAAGGTGAGGGCGAGATTGCCACCTATGCCAAAACACCGGCCAGTGAGCGGCAATATTGCCGCAAATGCGGCGGGCATCTGATGACGATGCATCCCGGATTCGGGCTGATGGATGTTTATGCCGCGACCTTGCCGGATCTTGAATTCAAGCCGGGCGTGCATGTGAATTATGCCGAGACCGTGTTGCCGATGAAGGATGGCTTGCCGAAGCTCAAGGATTTCCCCGCCGAGCTTGGCGGATCCGGTGAGATGATGGCCGAGTGACAAAAAAGGGCGCCGAGGCGCCCTTTGGTTTTTCAGAGGTCGCCGCCGCGCCGCCCGATGGCGGCGCCGAGCCGCAGGCGCAGCGCATTTAGTTTGATGAAGCCAGCCGCATCCTGCTGGTTATAGGCGCCGGCATCGTCTTCGAATGTCACCATGCGGGTATTGTAGAGTGAGTTCGGGCTCTCGCGCCCGGTCACGATGACATTGCCCTTGTAAAGCTTGAGCCGCACCGTGCCGGTGACCGAGGCCTGGGAGGCATCGATGGCGGCTTGCAGCATCCGGCGTTCGGGGGAGAACCAGAAGCCGTTATAGATCAGCTCGGCATAGCGGGGCATGAGCGAATCCTTCAGATGCCCGGCTTCGCGGTCCAGTGTGATGCTCTCGATGCCGCGATGCGCGGCGAGCAGGATGGTGCCGCCCGGCGTTTCATACACGCCGCGGGACTTCATGCCCACGAAGCGGTTTTCCACCAGATCCAGCCGGCCGATGCCGTTGGCCTTGCCGTATTCGTTCAGGCGGGTGAGAAGCGTGGCCGGGCTCAGCGCCTCGCCATTGAGTCCGACGGCATCGCCGTTCTTGAACGCGATGGTGATTTCGGTTGCCACATCCGGCGCGGCCTCCGGCGAGATGGTGCGCTGATACACGATCTCGTCCGGCGCGATGGCGGGGTCTTCCAGAATCTTCCCCTCGGAGGAGGAGTGCAGAAGATTGGCGTCCACGGAGAAGGGAGCCTCGCCGCGTTTATCCTTGGTGATGGGGATCTGGTTCGCTTCGGCATATTCGAGCAGCCTGGTGCGGGAGGTGAGCTCCCATTCGCGCCAGGGGGCGATGACGCGGATATTCGGGTTGAGCGCGTAATAGCCCAACTCGAAGCGGACCTGATCATTGCCCTTGCCGGTGGCGCCATGGGCCACGGCGTCGGCGCCGACCATCTCGGCGATTTCGATCTGGCGCTGGGCAATCAGCGGGCGGGCGATGGAAGTGCCCAGCAGATACTGACCCTCATACAGCGCATTGGCGCGGAACATCGGGAACACGAAATCCTTCACGAAGGTCTCGCGCAGATCCTCGATGAAGATTTCCTTGATGCCGAACATCTCGGCCTTCTTGCGGGCGGGCTCCAGCTCCTCCCCTTGGCCGAGATCGGCGGTGAAGGTCACCACCTCGCAGTGATAGGTGTTCTGCAACCAGCGGAGAATGACCGAAGTGTCCAGCCCGCCGGAGTAAGCCAGGACGACCTTTTTGACTTTCTGTTCCATGAGCGCGGCTTATTACGCCGCGCGCCCGATGCCAAGGGAGGCCCAGCTTTTTCCCAAAGCCTGCCAGAATAATTTCAGCCCGGTCATTTGCTGGGCCAGATAAGAGCCGCTCACCAGCGCCTCGGGCGCCCTTGCATCGCCGGTGGGCAGATATTCGTCCCGGAAATCGGCGGTGCGGAAGAGGATGTCCCAGATCGGGAACACGGAAGCGTAATTGCAGCTATTCCGCCCGGCCGCGCGCAGGCCATGATGGAAACGATGGAAGCGCGGCGAGACGAACAGCCATTCCAGCGGCCCGAAGGAGAGGCGGATATTCGCGTGGCTCAGGCTTTCGATGAATTTCAGCCCCATCAGCAGCAGCGGAAATTGCAGCGGCGGGATGCCGATGATCAGCCCGATGGCGAAGAACCAAAGGAAGCTGATGATGTCGTCGACCAGATGGTTCCGGTCGTCGGACCAGAAGCTCATCTGTCTTTGCGCGTGGTGTAGCGCATGGAGCGCATACCACCAGCGGAAGGAGTGGGAGAGGCGGTGGCGCCAGTAATCCGCGCAATCCAGGATCAGCGCATAGATCAGGAACGTCACCAGCGGGTGGCCGAGCAGGCCGGGGATCAGGCTGTCCAGCGTGGGAGGGATGAAGCCGCGCTCCACCAGAAACCCGGTGGACCAGGTCTGAACCTGATAGAACAGCACGAAGGTCACGATCGGCACGACACCGACGCGGTTGAGGAAGGTGTAGAACATATCCACCAGCACGGCCTTTCTGTCAGGCCATGTTTCAACCGGCTTCCAGGCTTCCAGCGGCAGGCAGACCGCGTAGGTGACAAGCACCGCGAACAATCCGTAGACGCAGATCAGGCACCAGTCGAACGCCAGATCGTCCCAGGCCATCCAGTGGAAATGATAAAGGACGGGCACCACCAGATACTGGTCCATATAGCCGGCGATATTGGAAAAGAGACGGTCGAGGGACATCATCAGGAACGGCCTGTTTCAATCGAAATCAACGCTTTGGAAGACGGGTGGCCGACTCTTGAGGCGATGAGGCTGAGCCTTAGTATAAGAGGCTTCCGTGTGCTTTACGAGGGCTGTTACATTCTTTCGGCGGTGATCTGCCCCTTCTGCGCCAGCAGCGTGCTGAGAAAGATGCCGTGCGGCGAGCGTCCGACCGGGATGGTGGTGTAATCGCCCGTGTGCGGGTCCAGAACCGCCACGGCTTCGGCGAAGCGCAGGGCGATCCAGATATGCCCCTGAGGGTCGATGGCGATGTCGTCTGGGCCGCCGGGCATCGGGTAGACGCGGATGGGTTTCAGCGTCACCGGATCCAGGGCGGTGAGAGAGGTTTGACCCGGCCCGCGATTGGAGACGTATAGGATATGCTTTTGCTTATCCAGGAAGATGTTGTGCGCGCCGTCGCCGGTTTTTTGGAAACGGGTGACGCCGCCCGTGATGGGGTCCACCTCCACGATGCCGCCTTCGCCCATGATGCAGACCAGCACGCGCCCGTTCAGCCAGAGCACGCCCGCGGGGGTGGTGCCAACGGGCACGCTCCAGCGTTCGGTCATGTTCGTCAGATCGAAGGAGCAAAGCGTGTTCGAATTCTGCATGGAGTTGAAGGACCAGCGTGAGTCCGGAGAGAAATCCAGATGGCTGGGCCATTGGCCGGGCTTGAAGCGCTTGACCAGCTTGAAGCTTGGCCCGTCATACACATCCACGAAATTCAACCGCAATGAATTGACGAGGAAATAACGCTGATCGGGTGTGTAGCCGATTTGATAGGGGTCGGCGATGCGCCGGTGCCCTTGCGGGGCGGCCGTCACCGGGTCGTACATGAACAAGGCGTTGCCCGAGGCATCGGCCACGAGAAGGGTCTTGCGGTCGGGGGTCAGCGCCCAATGGCTGGGCTCGCGGTAGGCGGCTTCCGTGCGGATGACCCGCCGGGTGTCCATGTCGATGATGCTGAGCGACCCGGCCGCGGAGTTCAGGACGAACGCCAGGGGTGGTGTGCCGGCCAAGGCGGGCGGGGCGGCGGCGAGGGCGAGGGGAAGGGCGAGACTGGTGCGGCGGGTGAGCATGTAGCCGGTGTAGACCCGTTTTTGGCGTTTGCGAAGATGGCGCTTGCCCACAGGAAGAATGCCGATCCGGTGGTGGCGATCAAGGTGTTGTCGGTGATGGATTGGATGGCAAACGCGAGGAAAATAAGCCGCGTCAGCCAACGTTGGCGGCGCGGCATGAGGCGCGAACCATGCGTTGCCCATAAAGCCATCAGACAGACCAGTAGCGCCAGCCCCAGAAAGCCGCCCTCGCTGCCGATGCGCAGATATTCGTCATGCGCGGCATTGGTGCCGAGCAATTGGTTGAGTTGGGAGGAAACGGGAATGATGACCTTGCCCGCCCCCACGCCCCAGCCAACCCAGGGGGATTGCCGGATGGCCTCGATGAAATGCGGCCAGACGAGCAGACGGTGAGAGAGATTGACCGCCTCGCCCAGCTTGGTCAGGTCCACGGCCCGTAGAAAGCCGAGAGGACCGGAGGCCAGCACGGCCAAGGCCACCATGGCCCCGGCCGCGGCCAGGGGAAGCAGGCGTTTTTGCATGACCAGCAGCGCGAAAATTGCAAGGCCGCCCAGCACCAGGGGGGAGCGCGCGCCGGTCAGCAGAATGATGAGGAAGTTTCCGGCGGCCAGCCCGGTCACGCGCGGGCTTGGGCGCTCAGCCAGTTCCAGCAGCGCGGCATAGAGCCCGGTCAGCGCGAAGCCACCCAGAAAAGGCGGCTGGCTGTTGCCGCCCAGCCGCAGCGCGCCTTGTTGCAGCGTGTAGAATTGGTCGATCCCGGACAAGGCCAGCAGCGCGGCCAGCGCCACGGCAAAGAAGGGGGCCAGCATGATGGCGTTGACCACGTCGCGCCGCCAGTGAGGACCCTGGCGTAGAAATCCGAACAGGAAAGGGGCCGTGGAGCCGAGCAGGGAGCGCAGCGAGGCGCTCAGGCTCAACCCGGGATGCAGCCCGTGAAGCACGCCCATGCAGAACATGAACAGGAATGCGAAGGATGGATTCCACCGGTCCGTTCGCAGCCCGCCGCGCAGCGCCGCGCTGGCCAGCACCACCAGACCATAGGCTTTGATGAAGCCGGCCGTGGCTTCCGGGTCGCCGGTCAGGCCGTTCAGCCAATAATCGGGGCTGGTGGCCAGCGCCAGAACCCATAGCCAAAGGGCGGCGCGCGGCATGGCCAGCGCCAGGGTAAGGAGACTGACCGCGATCAAGGCAACCAGAAATTGTGCCATGTGGTTTTCTTAAACGGTTTCATCTCGGGGTGCTTGAGGTTTTTGCGCAATACGGCAAAGATATTGTCTATGATATTAAACATTTTTGAGTCGGGAGACGGTCCGCCGCTTGTGTTGTTGCACGGGCTGTTCGGCGCGGCGCGTAATCTGGGCGTGCTCTCTCGCGCATTCTCAGGGACGTTCCATGTGCTGGCGATGGATCTGCGCAATCATGGCGACAGCCCGCACGGCGCCATGGATTACGAGTCGATGGCCGCCGACGTGGCCGAGACGCTGGCGCGCGAGGGGATTGGCCAGATCAGGCTTTGCGGCCATTCCATGGGCGGCAAGACGGCGATGATGCTGGCGCTGAGTCGCCCCGATTTGGTCGAGCGCCTGGCCGTGATGGATGTCGCGCCCGTCGCGTATGATCATGATTATGCCGGTATCGTCGAGGCCATGCGCAATTTGCCCTTGTCCGCTGGCCTGACGCGCGGCGAGGCGGATCAGGCCTTGGCCGCGACGGTAAAGGAGGCCCCCATGCGGGCCTTCCTGTTGAATAATCTGGTACTTGGCGCCGTGCCGCGCTGGCGCGTGGGGCTTGAGGAGATCGCCGCCAGCATGCCCGCGATTCTGAGCTGGGAGGACCCGCCCGGGGGCCGGCCTTATGAGGGGCGTGCCCTGTTTTTATGCGGTGCCGCGTCCGACTATGTGCCGCCCGCGGTGGAGCCCGCGATCATGCGGCGTTTTCCAAATGCTGAAATTCAACGTGTGGCCGGTGCGGCGCATTGGCTGCACGCCGACAAACCAGAGCAAGTGATTACAGCCCTGCAGGAGTTTTTTACCTCATGAGCCAGAGTTTCGATGTTGTCGTTATCGGCGCGGGGATTGTCGGCGCCTCGGTCGCGGCGGAGCTGTCTCCGACCCATCGTGTGGCGCTGCTGGAGGCGGAGGAGCAGGCCGGTTATCATACCACGGGCCGCTCCGCCGCCATCTGGATCCATAATTACGGCCCGCCGGCGGTGAGGCTGCTGACCGGGCTGTCCCGGGAGTTTTTCAAGTCGCCGCCGGGCGATATCGGCACGGACCATCTGGCGATCGACCGGAGCATTCTGTATCTGGCGCCGGAGGATCAGGGCCACCATCTGGACGAGCTGATCGGCCAGGGGCTGGGGATTGAGGAAATTTCCGTGGCCAAGGCCAAGGCGCTTTGCCCCGCCCTCATCGATGGCTACGCCACTCGCGCCGGTCTGGAATCGGACGGGTTCGACATGGATGTGGCCGGATTGCATCAATATTATCTGCGCAAGACGCGCCAGGGCGGCGGAGAGCTCATGCTACGCAACCGGGCCGGGCGCATCGAGCGCCGGAATGGCGCTTGGGAGATTGAAACCTCGACAGGCGCTATCGTTACCGCGCCGATTATCGTCAATGCCGCCGGCGCCTGGGGCGATGAGGTGGCACGGCATGCCGGGCTGGCGCCGATCGGCCTGGTGCCGTGCCGGCGCACCGCCGCGATCATCGACCCGGCGCCGTTTGATGTCGAGCATTGGCCGATGGTTCAATCTGCTTGTCATGATTGGTATGTGCGCGCCGAAGCCCGCACCAAGCTGATGGTCACGCCTTGCGACGAAACGCCGGACGTGCCGCACGACGTGCAGCCGGACGAGCTGGACATCGCCATCGGCATAGACCGGATGCAGCATGCGCTCGACATCGAGGTGAAGCGCGTCGAGCATAGCTGGGCCGGGTTGCGGACCTTCGCGCCGGACCGTTCGCTGGCGTTTGGATATGACAAGGCGGTGGAAGGGTTCTTCTGGGCCGTGGGGCAGGGCGGTTATGGGATCCAGACCGCGCCGGCGGCGGCGGCCCTGATCGCCGCCATGGTCAGGCACGAGGATCCTGGCCCGGCCGCTGGCATCGTGGCCGATATTGACCCGATGCGCTTCCGGTAACACTGGATGGCATGAGACGGGTTGCCCCGCGGATTCGTCTCATGCCGTTCCCCGCTTAATCCGCCTGATTGCCGCGCAGCCATTTCAGGCCGCTGCGCAGCGCCGAAGCTGGGTTGTGCGCCAATTGCCATTTCTGCTTGGCGGTGATCATGTCGTGGGCGGAGTATCCTAAAAGCGACATAACCTCGCTCACGCCGGGGATGGAAAAGGCGGCGGCCATTTCCGCGTCGGGAATTTCGCTCATCCAGGCGCTATCCCGCCAGGGGCCGCTTTTTTTCTGCCGGCTGCGTTTATATTCGATCTCATGCGGCACCATGGTGCGATTGTCCCGCATCTCCCGTTCCTCATAGCGTTTGCCGTCGAATTGACGGTACCGCACGAAGGCGCCGACATTGCCGCCAAGGGCGTGGGTTTCGAATTTAAAATAATTGTCCCGGTCCACCTGGCCCTCAAGCCCCGCGAAACGCAGGATTTTCGCGTAAAAATCATCAGGCGCTTCGATCAGGTCGGCATGGCGCAGGGCGATGAAGGGGATTTGCCGGTGGATGAGCACGCGCAGCGCGTGATTATAGATGTTGCGCCATGCCTCCACCCCCGCCCAGATCGGCGCATCGGTAGCGGCTTGATGGCTGCGGGCGAAGGCCAGGGGGTTGCGCGAGAGCAGGATGGCGCTGGCGCCGCGCAGCCCGTTATCGTGCAGATAGGCCAGCCAGTCGGCATTTTTGGAGCTGTCCAGCACGACGGGTTTGCCGCCGCGCGCCATGAGCTGGCGGTAGACCGAAACCGTTTCCCCGCCGGTGGTGGGTGGGGCGGGCAGATCGTCCCAGACAGGGCAATGGGCGTGTTCATTCAGCCCGCAAAGGGCGCAGCTATCCAGGCTCAGGCAGGCATCGGCTCCGTGATAACGTGAAAACAAGCGCAGCCGGTCGACTTCCCCCGCGTGGAAAATGTGCGGATGGGCGTTTAGCGTATTGCCGATGATCGTGGAGCCGCAAAATGGCGAGCCCACGATGAAGAGATTTTGCACGCCATGGTCCTTTTGGCCGGAATGAGGCGGCGATTAGACCGCCTTGGTCAAGGTATAGAGAGCGTGGAGCTTTTGTGACAAGAGCCGGACAGGCGCGCCCAGCCCCGGTTTTTGGCCCATGGCCGCGCCGGGGCCGGTTTCGCCCATTGACCTCGTGCAGATGTGGAAGAAATACTCTTGCGGATTACGTTTATAAGCATGCTGGCCGCCATGGGGCGCGGGAGGAAAGATTGCGGATTTTGCTGATCGAGGATGATAAACATGCCATCGCCTTCATCACCAAGGGGCTTCGCGAGGCGGGGCATAATGTCATCCATGCCGGTTGCGCGCCAACGGCTGGTCAGCGGGCCGGTGCGGAGCATTTCGATGTCATCATTCTTGATCGCATGTTGCCGGACAATGAAGACGGCCTGGCCTTGCTGGCCAGCTTGCGGGCGCAAAAGATCGATACGCCGGTGCTGATTCTCTCCGGTCTCGCCGAACCGGCCAGCAAGGTCATGGGGTTGCGCGCGGGTGGAGACGATTACCTGGCCAAGCCCTTCGCGTTTTCAGAGCTTCTGGCCAGGGTCGAGGGGTTGGCGCGGCGCGGCCGCCTCACGGCCTGAGGTCAGGCGACGTCTTCCAGGTCCAGCGCATAGCCCGCCGCGCGCACCGTGCGCACGATGTCGATTTCACCAGGTCCGTTGATCGCCTTGCGCAAGCGGCGGATATGCACATCCACCGTGCGTGGCTCGACGTGAATATCGCGCCCCCAAACGGCATTCAGCACATCCTCGCGCGAGAAGACCCGCTTGGGATGGCGCAGGAAGAATTCCAGCAGCCGGAATTCGGTTGGTCCCAGATGCAGGGTGCGCCCGTTGCGCAGCACGCGGTGCGAGGCGGGGTCGAGCGAGATGTCGTGAAAGACGAGCTTGTTCTTTTGCGGCATCGAGCCCGTGCGGCGCAGGAGCGCGCGGATGCGCGCGATCAGCGCCTCGGTCGAGAAGGGCTTGGTGATATAGTCATCGGCACCGGTATCCAGCCCCCGCACGGCATCCTGCTCTTCCGCGCGGGCGGTCAGCATGATGATGGGCAGGGCGCGCGTGGCCGGACGGCGCCGCAACTGGCGGCAAAGCTCGATGCCGGACATGGTCGGCAGCATCCAATCCAGCAGCAGCAGGTCGGGTGGCGCTTCGGTGATGCGGGTCAGCGCCTCGCCGCCATCGCCCGCATCCTCGACACGGAAACCTTGTTTTTCCAAATTATAACGCAGCAGGGTGACCAGCGGCGCTTCATCCTCGACGATGAGGATATAGGGCTTGTTTGATTCGGACATGGTCAGGGGGAGGGCGCGTGGACGTAATTGGCGGTGACATCTCCCTTCGGACGGAAATCCGGCAGGTTCTCGCCCGTGATGGCGTAATAGGTCAGTTCGGCCATGTTGGTCGTATGGTCGCCGATGCGCTCCAGGTTCTTGGCGATGAACATCAGATGCGTGCAGGCTGAGATGTTGCGGGCATCTTCCATCATATAGGTGATCAGCTCGCGGAAGATGGTGTTGTACAGATCGTCCACCATCTGGTCGGCGCGCCAGACGGAAATCGCCTTTTGCGGGTCGGATTCACCAACCGTATCGATGCTCGCCTTCAGATTCTGCTGCACCAGCATGGCCATCTGCCCCAGCCCGGCGAGCGGGAAATTGCCCGCCACCTGGTTGATGACGATGCTGCGCTTGGCGATGTTGGCGGCGTAATCGCCGACGCGTTCCAGGTCGTTGACCACCTTCAGGGCCTGGATGACCTGCCGCAGATCATCCGCCACGGGCTGGCGCAGGGCGAGCAGCCGGACCGCGAATTGCTCGACATTATGCTGCTCGGCGTTGATCCGGGAGTCGTTCTCGATCACCCTGGCGGCCAGTTCCGGGTCGTGGTTCAGCAGGGCGGAGGTTGCGTCGGCCACGGCGCGTTCAACCAGCCCGCCCATATTGGCGATCATGTCGCGGAGCTTCGTGAGCTCGGCTTCGAAGCTGGAGACGATATGTTTCGGTTCGTCAGGCATGGTCTCTGTCTTTCAGTTAAAGCTTAGCGGGCGGTTTAAGGCTCGGATCAAATCGGAGGATCCGTTCCGAGCGCGCGCGCTAGCCGAACCGGCCGGTGATGTATTCCTGCGTCTTGCGTTCGCGCGGGGCGGTGAAGATCTGGCTGGACGGGCCGACTTCCACCAGCTCGCCCAGATAGAAAAACGCCACCTGATCGGCGCAGCGCCCAGCCTGTTGCATGTTGTGGGTCACGATGACGATGCAGAAATCGCGCTTCAGCTCATCGACCAGCTCCTCGATCTTCAGCGTGCTGATCGGGTCGAGCGCGGAGGTGGGCTCGTCCAGCAGCAGCACCTCCGGGCGCACGGCGATGGACCGGGCGATGCACAGCCGTTGCTGCTGGCCGCCCGACAGGCCGATGGCGGAACTATGCAGACGGTCCTTCACCTCTCCCCAGAGGGCGGCGCGGGTCAGCGCCCATTCCACCCGCTCATTGGCGTCCGCCTTGGAGAGTCTTTCATGCAGGCGCACGCCGAAGAGCACGTTATCGTAGATGGATTTGGGGAAGGGGGTGGGTTTCTGGAATACCATGCCCACGCGCCGGCGCAGCTTGTTGAGGTCCATATGCGGGGCGACCAGGTTTTCCCCGCCCATCATCACCTCACCCTCGGCCCGCTGGCCTGGGTAAAGGTCGTACATGCGGTTGAGCACGCGCAGCAAGGTGGATTTGCCGCAGCCGGACGGGCCGATCATCGCGGTTGTTTGCCGGTCTGGAAAGTCGATCGAGACGTTTTTCAGCGCGTGCGTCTCGCCGTAATAGAAATTCAGATTGCGGATGGAAACACGCGGCTCGGCCCCCTGGTCCTGTTGCAGGGCGGCGGGCAGGGCGGCTTCCGGGGACATATCGTGACTCGCTATTTCCATATGCGCTTCCATAGGCGCGTTCCGTGACAGTACGATGACGGTAGCGTGAAGCTTCCGTGACGGAAAGCTTAATCGCCACCTAACCGCCCGTCGGGTTTATCTGCCATGCCGCGCCAGGATCGTTCAACCCCTCGCCATGCCGCCCGGACACGCCGGCTGGCATGGGAAGCTGGCATGGGAACAGGAAAGCTGCGACCGGGTCAGCTCTTCACCACCTTCGGCGGCAGGGCCAGGGCGATGGAAAGCTCCTTCAATCGGTTGGCGGGCACCGGGGCGGGCGCGCCCATCATCAGATCCTCGCCCTGCTGGTTGAGCGGGAAGGCGATGACCTCGCGGATATTCGGCTCGTCGGCCAGCATCATCACGATCCGGTCGATGCCAGGAGCCGAGCCGCCATGCGGCGGGGCGCCGTAGCGGAAGGCGTTCAGCATGCCGCCAAAGCGGGCTTCCACCTCTTCCGGGCCATAGCCCGCGATCTCGAAGGCCTTCAGCATGATGTCCGGCCGGTGGTTGCGGATGGCGCCGGAGGATAATTCGATGCCGTTGCACACGATATCGTACTGGAAGGCCTTGATGGTCAGCGGGTCCTGTGTCTCCAGCGCCTCCATCCCGCCTTGGGGCATGGAGAACGGGTTGTGGGAGAACACGACCTGCTTCAGCTCCTCGTCATACTCGAACATCGGGAAATCGACGATCCAGCAGAATTTGAATTCGCCGTCCTTGACGAGGTTGAGATCGTTGCCGAGCTTGGCGCGCACCGCGCCCGCGAACTTGGCGGCCGCCTCGGGCTTGCCCGCGGCGAAGAACACGGCATCGCCCGCTTTGAGGCCGCAAGCCTCGCGGATGGCTTCGGCGCGGTCCGCGGCCAGGTTCTTGGCGATCGGCCCCTGCGGGCCGGCCTCGTTGAAGGTGATGTAGCCGAGCCCGCCAGCCCCCTCGGCGCGGGCCCATTCATTCAGCTTGTCGAAGAAGGAGCGCGGATGGCCCCCCGCGCCGGGTGCCGGAATGGCGCGCACGATGCCGCCCGCCTCGACGATCTTGGCGAACAGCCCGAAGGACGAGCCACGGAAGGCTTCCGTCACGTCCGAGATGACGATCGGGTTGCGCAGGTCCGGTTTGTCGGAGCCATATTTCAGCATCGATTCATCATAGGCGATCCGCTCGAAGGGCGGTTTGCCGACATCGCGGCCATTGGCGAATTCCTCGAACACACCATGCAGGATCGGCTCGATGGTGTTGAACACGTCCTCCTGCGTGACGAAGCTCATCTCGAAATCGAGCTGGTAGAACTCGCCCGGGGAGCGGTCGGCGCGGGAGGCTTCGTCGCGAAAGCAGGGGGCGATCTGGAAATAACGGTCGAAGCCCGCCACCATCAGCAATTGCTTGAATTGCTGCGGGGCCTGGGGCAGGGCGTAGAACTTGCCCGGATGGTTGCGGGCGGGCACCAGGAAGTCCCGCGCCCCTTCAGGGCTGGAGGCGGTGAGGATCGGGGTCTGGAATTCGGTGAAGCCCGCTTCGATCATCCGGCGGCGGAAGCTGGAGATCACGCCCGAACGCAGCACGATGTTCTTGTGCACCTGCTCGCGGCGCAGATCGAGGAAGCGGTATTTCAGCCGCAATTCGTCGGGATAATTCTCGTTGCCGGCCACCTGCATGGGCAGCACGTCGGCGGGGCCTTCCAGGGTCAGCCCGGCCACGCGCAGCTCGATGTCTCCGGTGGGCAGTTTGGGGTTGGTGGTGCCCTCGGCCCGGGCCACGACCTCACCCGTGACGGTGATCACCGACTCGACGCGAATGGCCTCGGCGGTGGCGAAGGCGGCGGAGCCGGAGGGAAACACGCACTGCGTCAGCCCGTAATGGTCCCGCAGATCGATGAACAGCAGCCCGCCATGGTCGCGCTTGGCGTGCACCCAGCCGGAAAGCCGGGCCGTTTGGCCGATATTCGCCGCCCGAAGCGCGGCGCAATGATGGGTGCGGTAGGCGTGAATCTGTTCCATGGGGCGCGAAAGAGCCCTTGCCCTGCTTCCTGTCAAGCGGGGCCGGGGCTATGGGTGAGGCATGAACGAAGACAAGATTGAATTCATCGCCACCAGCGAGGCCCTGGCCGCTCTTTGCACCCGTCTGGAGGGGGAGGCCTTTGTCACGGTGGACACTGAGTTCATGCGTGAGAAGACCTATTATCCCGAGCTCTGCCTGGTGCAGATCGCCGGTGCGAGGGATGTGGCGGTGGTGGATGCGCTGGCCCCGGGCATGGATCTCGCCCCGCTGGGCAGGCTGCTCGCCAAGCCGGAGGTGGTGAAGGTATTCCATGCCTGCCGCCAGGATGTGGAAATCTTCCTGCTTTTGTTCGATGCCGTGCCCACCCCGCTATTCGACACCCAGGTGGCCGCCATGGTGGCCGGGTTCGGCGACCAGGTGGGGTATGATTCCCTGGTGGCGGCCCTCACCGGCGGGCATATCGACAAGGCGCACCGTTTTTCGGACTGGTCGGCCAGGCCGCTTTCCAAATCCCAGATCAATTATGCCGCCGCCGATGTCACGCATCTGCGTGTTGTGTACGAAAAATTGCAGGCCAAGCTGGCGAAGGACGGGCGGCTGGAATGGGTGAAGGAGGAAATGGCCCTGCTCACCCGACCCGAGACCTACCGGGTCGACCCCGAGCGCGCCTGGGAGCGGTTGAAGATCCGTTCCAACAACCGCCGCCAGCTTGGCCTGGCCAAGGCCATCGCCGCCTGGCGGGAGCGTGAGGCGCAGCGCGTCAACATTCCGCGCGGGCGGCTCTTGAAGGATGAGCAGATCCCGGAAATCGCGTCCTTGGCGCCGGACAATGCCGAGGCGCTGGCCAAGGCGCGGGGCGTTTCCGCCGGGTTCGCCAACGGCAAATCGGGGAGCTCCCTGCTGGCCGCCATCGCCGAGGCCAAGGCCCTGCCCGAGGCCAGCCTGCCCCGGCCCGAACGCCAGCGCGACGCGCCGAAAGCCTCCCCGGCGCTGGTCTCGCTGCTGAAGGTGCTGCTGGCGGCGGCGGCGGAGAAAAACAATGTCGCTCCCCGGCTGGTGGCGGGTGGAGACGATATCGAAGCCCTGGCCCTGGATGAAACCGCGCCCAACCCCGTGCTGGAAGGCTGGCGGCGGGAAATGTTCGGAGAAACGGCCTTGCGGTTGATTCGCGGGCAGATCGCGCTGTCCACCCAGGGCAAGCGGATCAAGATTGTCGAATTGTGAGCCGGCGCGCCGCCTTCGGTGAATTCTGCGCCGCGCGGCCCGCCCCGGCCTGTTATTGAGCCGGAGAATGATTTAGCAAGCGAACTCCGCCTGCAACCAGTTCGAGAACACAAGGGCGGCGGGGCTCAGGCGTTCGAAATGCGGCGCCACCAGCCAATAGGCGCCGCAGGAAATGGCGGTCTCAAAAGGCTGCACCAGTTCGCCCGTGCGCAGCATGTCCTCCACCAGCACATTGTCACCCAGCGCCACGCCGTGCCCGCGCGCGGCGGCATCCAGCGCCAGGGATGTGCCGGCAAAGAGCGGCCCCGGCTGCGGCGGCACATCCGGCAGCCCCGCCGCCACGAACCATTGCTGCCAGTAGCTGCGTTTTTCCTCGTGCAGCAGCGTATGTTCCAATAGCCCCTCCGGGGTGAGCGCCGCCGCGTCGGGCGCCAGCAGCTCAGGCGACAGCACCGGAGACATCACCGCCTTCGTCAGCAGCCTCGCCTGCATGCGTGGCCAGGAACGCGCGGTGCCGCTCCAGCGTATGCCGATCTCCGCTTCCCCCGCGCGGAATTCGATCATCCGTGCCTCGGAGACGATCATGACCTCGATGTCCGGGTAGGTTTCGCGGAAGCGGTTCAGCCGGGGCACCAGCCAGCAGGCGGCGAAGGAGGGTTCGACGCTGATCTGCACCGGCTTGTCCGGCGGCGCGGCGCGGATCTCCTCCAGAACACGGGACATATTGTCGAAACTATCCGTCAGCAGGCCCAGCAGGGCCTGGCCGCGCTCCGTCAGAACCACCTGGCGGTGGCGGCGCAGGAAGAGATCATGCCCCAGCATTTCCTCCAACTCCCTGATCTGCCGGGAGATCGCGGCCTGGGAGACGAAGAGCTCCTGCGCCGCCAGGGTAAAGCTCTGGTGGCGGCCCGCGGCTTCGAAACTGCGCAAGGCGGTGAGGGGCAGGCGTCCGCGCTTCATCACATAACCTCAAGTCATCTGAGGCGGACAATATACTCGTTTGAGGCGCATGCCTATCCGGCGCTACCTACACCCCATCAACCAAGCATTGAAGAGGAGATTTTAAAATGTCGAGGGCGTTGGGCAGTGTGCTGCTGAGGATGTTCGGCGGTCATGGCGGCTCACCGGAGCAGGATCTGCGTGAGCGGCCGCAACAAGAAGAACTACGGGTGGAGGAAAGCCCCGCCCAGGCCGCGCGCAAGGCCAAACCCAAGCCCTTGCCGTCGCGCCTGAACGGCTCCTTGCTCATGCAACCGTGCCATGAGGGGGCGTGATCAGGCGCCCGGCACGATTTCTCCGTCCCATAGCGCCTCGGGCTCCTGGCGCCGGGTGATCAGCTCGAACCCGCCATGGTCCACCAGCACGGCGGCGGCGCGCGGGCGGGCATTATAAGCGCTGCTCATCACCGCGCCGTAAGCGCCGGCATCCAGCAGCGCCACGCGCGCCCCCGGCCTCAGATCCGGCAGGATGCGATCCTTGGCGAATTGATCGGCGCTTTCGCAGATTGGGCCGACGACATCGGCCGGTGTCGCCATGCCCTGGAAGGCGGCGGCGTCCACCGGCAGGATGCCGTGCCAGGCCTCGTACATGGCTGGGCGCATCAGGTCGTTCATCGCCGCGTCCAGCACCAGGAAGCGCTTGCCGGTCTGCTTGCGTAAAATCACCGAGGCCAGCAACAGCCCCGCCGGGCCGACCAGATAGCGCCCCGGTTCCATCATCAGCTTGACGCCCAGCCCGTTCGTCGCCTGCCGCACCATGGCGGCGAAGGCGGCGGGGGAGAGGCCGGGTCCATCCTGGTAACCGATGCCAAGTCCGCCACCGAGATCCAGCACCTCGACGCTCTGCCCGGCCTCGCGCAGGGCGCGGACCATCTCCGCCCCTTTGCCGTAAGCGTGACGGTAAGGTTCGGTGGAGAGAATCTGGCTGCCGATATGCATGGCGATGCCCGCCACCCGCACGCCCGGCAGCCCGGACGCGCGGGCATAAAGGGCTGGAATATCCGCCGCGGCGATGCCGAACTTGTTTTCCGCCAGGCCGGTGGTGATCTTGGCGTGTGTGCCGGCATCCACATCCGGGTTCATCCGCAGCGCGATATTCGCCACCACGCCCAGGCGCGCGGCGATGGCGGAGATCATGTCCACCTCCTCGGCGCTTTCGGCGTTGATCTGCCCGATACCGGCGCTCAGCGCGGTTTCCAGCTCGGCTTCGGATTTGCCAACGCCGGAATAGACGATGTCCCGCGCCGCGATGCCCGCCTTGGTGGCCCGCAGGAACTCGCCGATGGAAACCACATCCGCCCCGGCCCCTTGTTCATGGAACAGATTCAGGATGGCCAGATGGTCGTTGGCCTTGACCGCATAATGAATATGCATGGGCACGGTCTCGGCCGCGAAGGCGTCTCGCAGCGCGGCGAAGCGGGCACGCATCGTCTGCGCGCCATAAACCCAGACCGGGGTGCCGTATTGATCCGCGATCGCGTTCAGCGGCACGTTTTCCAGGCACAGCCCGTCCTGGGCATGCAGCCCCAGTTGCGGGCGCGCGGCCAGCAATTCATTCAGGTCCGGCTCGGGGCCGGTGAAGTTCATATCGGCCATTATTGCGGACTCGGATAGGTGTGAGGGTAGGTGATGTCCTGCGCCGGGCCGGGGGGCACGGGCGCGCCGCGCCGGCCACAACCGGCCAAGGCGGCGAGGCACAGCAGGGCGAGAACGATCCTCATGCCAGTTTCTCCAGCCAGAGCGCGGCCTGCCGCGCCACATTGCTGGGCGCGGTGCCGCCATAGGAGGTGCGGGAGGCAACGGAGGCCCGCACCGTCAGCACGTCGAAAATATCGGCGGTGATGCGCGGCTCCACGCTCCGCATGTCCGCCAGCGTGAGGGCCGGAAGGTCGCAAGCCTTGTCCTCGGCCAGGCGCACCAATTGTCCGGTGGTGTGATGAGCATCGCGGAAGGGCATTTTCAGCACCCGCACCAGCCAGTCCGCCAGATCGGTCGCGGTGGAAAAGCCGGAACCGGCCAAGGTTTCCATGCGGGTCTTGCTGGCCTTCATGTCGCGTACCATGCCCTCCATGGCGGCGAGGCTGAGCGAGATCGCGGCCACGGCGTCGAACACCGGTTCCTTGTCTTCCTGCATGTCTTTCGCATAGGCCATGGGCAGGCCCTTCATCACGGTCAGCAGGCTGGTCAGCGCGCCGAAAACGCGCCCGGTCTTGGCCTTGGCCAGTTCGGCGGCATCCGGGTTGCGCTTTTGCGGCATGATGGAGGAGCCGGTGGTGAAGGCATCCGACAATTCGATGAGCTTGTAGGGCGAGGAGCACCAGATGATGATTTCTTCCGAGAAGCGGGAGAGATGCATCGCGCAGATCGACAGGGCCGAAAGGAATTCCAGCGCGAAATCGCGGTCGGAGACCGAATCCAGCGAGTTGGCGGTTGGCCGGTCGAAGCCCAGGGCGGCGGCGGTGGCGAAGCGGTCGATGGGAAAGGAGGTTCCAGCCAGCGCCGCCGCGCCCAGCGGGCATTCATTCAGCCGTGCCCGGGCATCGCGCAGGCGGCTGGCATCGCGCGAGAGCATTTCGACATAAGCCAGTAAATGGTGACCAAAGGTAACAGGCTGGGCGGTCTGGAGATGGGTAAAGCCAGGCATCACCGTGTTTTCGTGCTCGGCGGCGCGTTCGGCCAACGCCTTCATTAAGCCACGGATCTGCGCCAGAATGCCGTCCATGGCATCGCGAACCCAGAGCCGGAAATCCGTCGCCACTTGGTCGTTGCGGCTGCGCGCCGTGTGCAACCGGCGGGCCGCCTCGCCGATGCGCTCTGTCAGGCGGACCTCGATATTGGTATGGATGTCTTCCAGGGCCTCGGAAAAATGAAAATTCCCGGCCTCGATCTCGGCCGCGATCGCCTCCAGGCCCGCCTTGATGGCGGCCTGGTCCTCATGGGTGATGATGCCTTGCCTGGCCAGCATGGCCGCATGCGCCTGGCTGCCCGCGATGTCTTGCCGCCAAAGCTTGGCATCGAAGCTGATCGAGGCATTAATGGCCTGCATCACCTCGGCGGGACCGGCGCCAAACCGTCCGCCCCATTGTAATTGGCTCTTTACCGGAGTGTTGTCTTTGTCCGTCAAACCCATACGCCCTTCGCTCATGCGGCGGTCGCTCATCGCCGCCGCCCCTGCCTTAGCCTTGGGCGCCGCCATGAGCAATCGCGCCGAGGCGCAAACCCAGTTCAGCAACCTGCCGGATGCCTCCACCGGCTGGAACAGCTTTTCGCCCAGCGAGCCGCCGCCTTTCCGCTTCCAGGATGCAAACGGCAAGGCTCTCACCCTTGGTCACTTCAAGGGTCATGTGCTGCTGGTGAATTTCTGGGCCACTTGGTGTGGCCCCTGCAAGGAGGAATTACCGACATTTTCCGCCATGGTGCCCAAGCTGGCCAAATTCGGAGGGCTGGTTCTGCCTGTTTCCGTCGATGTGGACGGCGTCAAGGCGGTGCGGGCCTATTTCACGTTGCAGGGGATCAAGAATTTGCCCGTCCTCGTCGATCCGGACGGGGATGATCTCGACATGCTGCACACGGATGGAATTCCCGTGACCTTGGTGGTGAACCCGGCGGGCAAGGTGGTGGCGCGGCTGGATGGTGCGGCGGACTGGAACACGAAATCCGTGCTCGGCTATCTGGAAAACCTGGCCAAGGGTGGCGCGCCCAACCCGGATGGCTTCACCCAGACCTGAAATGCGAAAGGGGCCGCAAGGCCCCTTTCATGTATCCGGCCCGGCTGGGGCTCAGGCATTGGCGACAGGGGTATTGGCGGCGGCGGCGCGGCGCTGCTGCCAGAGGCCCACGAAATCGATCGGCCCCAGCAGCACGGGAGGAAAGCCGCCATCGCGGGTGACATCCGCCAGAATGTTGCGGGCGAAGGGGAAGAGCAGGCGCGGGCATTCCACGAGCAAAATCGGCTCCTGCTGATTGTCGGGGATACCGTTCAGCGTGAACACGCCCGAATAAGCGAGATCGGCGATGAACACCACGGGTGGCTTCTCCTGCGTGCCGCCGGCGGATTTCGGGGGCTCGGTGGTGCCCTCGGCGCGGATGGCCAGCGTCACTTCGAACACGGTTTCGTTTTCCTGCAGGCGTTGCACCTGCACGTCGAGATTCAGATTGACATGCGGCTGCGCGCGAAGCTGCGTGAAGATCGCCGGCGCGCCCGGCACCTCGAAGGAAAGATCCTTGGTGTATTGGATGTTCAGGATCAGCGGTTGCGGCGGCAGGCCGGCTTGTTCGGACATGTCTGGTTTCCCTGTTTAGGCTGCGGGTGGCCTAGCATGATGGTTCCGGCATGATAAGAGTGGGCTCATGAGTTCGCGCATCTTCATCGACGGTCAGGCCGGAACCACCGGACTTGGCATTGCCCAGAGGCTGGAAGCCGCGGGGGCCTTCACCCTTGTCACCTTGCCCGAGTCCCACCGAAAGGACCGGGAGGCCCGTGCCGAGGCGATGAGCCGCGCGGATCTCACCGTGCTCTGCCTGCCTGACGACGCGGCGCGCGAGGCCGTGAGCATCGCTCCGCAAGGTGCCCGGATTCTGGACGCCAGCACCGCTCATCGCGTGGCGGAAGGCTGGGTTTATGGCTTCGCCGAGGCGCTGCCCGGCCAGGCGGAAAAGATCGCCGCCGCCGCCCGCGTCGCCAATCCTGGCTGCTATGCCACCGGCGCCATCGCGCTTTTGCGCCCGCTCACCGCGCTGGGGCTGCTGGCGGCGGAAACGCCGCTCTCCGTCAATGCCATTTCCGGCTATTCCGGCGGTGGCAAATCCATGATCGCGGCGCATGAGGCGAGCGGCGGCCCGGCCTTCGAACTGTACGCGCTGGGGTTGAAGCACAAGCATCTGCCGGAGGTCGTGCGTTATGCCGGGCTGGATCGCGCGCCTATCTTCGTGCCCTCCGTCGGGCATTTCGCGCAAGGCATGCTCGTATGCGTTCCGCTGCATCTAGAGCAGCTCGCCAAGGCGGGCAGCGCCGCGCATCTGGCCGAGGCCTATGCGGATTATTATGCCGGGGCGGAGACGATCTCCGTGCAGCGTGGCATCTGGGGCGCCAATCTGGATCCGCGGGCGCTGAACAACACCGACCGTCTTGAAATCTTCGTCTGCGCCAATGAGGCGGCGGGGCAGGTTGTGCTGATCTCGCGGTTGGATAATCTCGGCAAGGGGGCTTCCGGGGCCGCCGTGCAGAACATCAATCTGATGCTGGGGCTGGCGGCATGAACGGCGAGGCGCAACGCCCCGGCGGGCTGCTTTACGCGCTGGGCAACCTGCAACCGCGGATCGATCCCTCCGCCTGGGTGGCTCCCACGGCGGTGCTGATCGGCGATGTGCGGATTGGCCCCGGCGCCAATATCTGGTTCAATTGCGTGTTGCGCGGCGATACCAACCCGGTGATCGTCGGCGCGCGTTCCAACGTGCAGGATGGCACGGTCGTGCATGTGGATCATGACGATCACCCGGCCATTATCGGCGAGGATGTGACCATTGGCCATTGCGCCATCGTCCATGCCTGCAAGCTGGAAAACCGGGCCTTCATCGGCATGGGCGCCACGGTGATGGATGGCGCGGTGGTGGAAGAGGGCGGGCTGCTTGGCGCGCGTGGTCTGCTGGGGCCGGGCAAGCGCATCGGCCGCCAGGAATTATGGGCTGGATCCCCAGCGCGGCTGGTGCGGGTGATGAGCGATGGCGAGCGCGCGAGGTGGGACGAAACCGTGCCGCATTATCTGGGCCTCACCGCGCGATATGTGAAAACGTTGCGTCCAATTACTTAATTTTTCTGGAAAAGCCGGTGGGGCAAGACTAAGTTTCTCGAATGACCGAGCAGGAATTCACCACCGCCCTTGTCGATGCCGCCTTTGCCCTGGGGGCACAGAGCGGATGGTCCCGGGTCTCTCCGGCGGCAGCGGCCCGTCATGCCGGGCTGGATCTGACGATGGCGCGCAAGCTGTTCCCATGTACGGGGACGATACTGAAACAATTTGGCCGGCAGGCGGATTATTTCGCCCTGACCGGCGCCGCGCAGGATGGTCCCACGCGGGACAGGATGTTCGACATATTGCTCCGCCGGTTTGATTATCTACAGTCCCGCCGGGCGGGGGTGCTGGCCCTGATGCGGCATTTGCCGGCTTGCCCGCCCTTGGCCGTGGCGCTGGCGGAAATGAACATCGCTTCCATGGGCTGGTTGCTGGAAGGGGCGGGGGTGGATGCCACCGGCTTGGCCGGGGCCGTGAAGAAGCGCGGCCTGCTCGCGGTCTGGCTCTATGGGCTGCGCGCCTGGGCCGAGGATGAAAGCGCGGACCTTACCGCCACCATGGCCGCGGTGGATGGCGCCTTGGCGAGGGCGGAGCGCCTTGTATCCCGTTTTGGCCGGGCCGGCCCGGCGCCGGCCGAGCCGGAACCCCCGCTGCAGGAGGAGGCGCCGCCGGCATAATTCGCCCCGGCTTGATAAAACTCATTGCTGGCCGGAATAAAAACAGAAAGAATTCTCCGTTCGCGGATATTTTGAATTTCGCTTTGTCCTAACAGGAGACGAACCATGGTTGAGAAAACGGAAAAGACCGGGCCGCAATCCTTCATTCCCGACTTCGACATGAAGAAATTGCTGGGTGACATGAAACTGCCCGCCATGCCGGATGTGGAAGCCGTGCTGGCCGCGCATAAGCGCAATCTGGAGGCCTTGACCGAGGCCAACCGCGTGGCGCTGGAAGGCGCGCAGGCCGTCGCGCGGCGGCATATGGAAATTCTGCAGGAAACCATGTCCGGCCTGACGGAAACGTTGAAGGATTTCTCCACTAACCAGACCCCTTCCAGCCGCGCCGCCAAACAGGCCGAGCTGTTGAGGAAAGCCTATGAAAACGCCGTGGCCAACACCAAGGAACTGGGCGATTTGATCCAGAAATCCAATGCCGAGGCGATGAGCAAGCTGAATACCCGCTTCTCGGAAGCGATGACCGAGATGAAGGGGCTGCTCGACAAGAAATAAGGGCCGTCTTGGAGCCTCCTTTGGCCAGAAAGGGCGGGGCCGGCGGAAATTTTTCACGAAAGCCGTTTTGAGCCTCGCAAGATTTTTGGCGCAGTCGAACTGTTATAAATAACGGGCCCGGCAGGGCCCGTCTTGCCTCCAAAGTCTTTTCGCCGGTCCCCGGCGGGGCCATATTGCGGACATGTCCAGCGCCACGCTCCGCCCGATGCCGCTTACCTTCATTCCCGAGAAACAGGCCCCGCGCCCGTTGCTCAAACCCTTGCGCGTGGTTTCCGACTATCAGCCAAACGGAGACCAGCCCACCGCCATTGCCCAGCTTGTGGATGGTTTGGGCGCGCAGGAGCGCGACCAGGTGCTGCTGGGTGTCACCGGTTCGGGCAAGACCTTCACCATGGCCAAGGTGATCGAGGCCGCGCAGCGCCCGGCGCTGGTACTCGCCCCCAACAAGACGCTGGCGGCTCAGCTTTATGCGGAGATGAAGAGCTTCTTTCCCGACAATGCGGTGGAATATTTCGTTTCCTACTATGATTACTACCAGCCCGAAGCCTATGTGCCGCGCTCGGACACCTATATCGAGAAAGACAGCGCGATCAACGAGACCATCGACCGCATGCGCCATGCCGCCACCCAGGCGCTGCTGGAGCGGGGCGATGTGATCATCGTCGCCTCCGTTTCCTGCATTTACGGTATCGGTTCGGTCGAGACCTATTCCAAGATGGTGGTGCGGCTGGAAACCGGCGGGCGGATCGAGCGTGACGCGTTGGTGAAGGCGCTGGTGGATCTGCAATATCGCCGCAATGACATGGCCTTTGCCCGTGGCAGCTTCCGCGTGCGCGGCGAGACGGTGGATATTTTCCCCTCCCAGTACGAGGACCGCGCCTGGCGCGTGACATTGTTTGGCGATGAGATCGAGAAAATTTCAGAATTCGATCCGTTGACCGGCGAGCAGAGCGCGGTGCTGAACGATATTTCCGTCTATGCCAATTCCCATTACGTCACGCCACGCCCGACGCTGACGCAAGCCATCGGTAAGATCAAAGTCGAGTTGCGCGACCAGCTCGCGGATTTCACCGCCAACGGCAAGCTGCTGGAGGCCGAGCGGTTGCAACAGCGCACCACCTTCGACATCGAGATGATGGAGACCACCGGCGCCTGCAAGGGGATCGAAAATTACTCCCGTTATCTCTCTGGCCGTAACGCCGGCGAGCCGCCGCCGACCTTGTTTGAATATCTGCCTGAGAACGCCCTGCTCTTCGTGGATGAAAGCCATGTCACGGTTCCGCAGATCGGCGGCATGTTCAAAGGCGACTACGCGCGCAAGGCCACCCTCTCCGAATATGGTTTCCGCCTGCCAAGCTGCGTGGATAACCGGCCGTTGAAGTTCGAGGAATGGGAGAGCTTCCGCCCGCAAAGCATTTTTGTCTCCGCCACGCCTGGCCCGTGGGAGCTGGAACGCACCGGGGGCGTGTTCGCCGAGCAGGTGATCCGTCCCACCGGGCTGATCGATCCAGTCACGGAAATCCGCCCGGTCGAGCATCAGGTGGACGATCTGCTGGGCGAAATTAAGCAGGTGACGAAGCGCGGCGGACGCGTGCTGGTGACGACGCTCACCAAGCGCATGGCCGAAGACCTCACGGAATATCTCACCGAACAAGGTGTGCGCGTGCGCTATCTGCATTCGGACATCGATACGCTGGAGCGCATCGAAATCATCCGCGATCTGCGGCTTGGCGCTTACGATGTTCTCGTTGGCATCAATCTGCTGCGCGAGGGGCTGGATATTCCCGAATGCATGCTCGTCGCCATTCTGGATGCGGATAAGGAAGGGTTTTTACGCTCGGTCACCTCCCTCATTCAGACCATTGGCCGCGCCGCGCGCAATGTGGATGGCCGGGTGGTCCTCTATGCGGATACCATGACCAGAAGCCTGCAACAGGCCATCGGTGAAACCGAGCGCCGCCGCGCCAAGCAGATGGCCTGGAATGAGGCGCATGGCATCACCCCGCAATCCGTGCGCAAGCATATCGGTGAGGTGATCCATTCCGTGTTCGAGCAGGATTATGTCACCGTGGCGCCGCTGAAGGATGCGAAGGTGGATGAGTTCGTTGGCAGGGATCTCGCCTCCAGCATCGCCACGCTGGAAACCCGCATGCGCGCGGCGGCGGCGGATCTGGAGTTCGAGGAAGCCGCCCGGCTGCGCGACGAGATCAAGCGGCTGGAAGCGTTGGAACTGGGGTTGGAACCGCCGCCCGTGCCGAATCGTAGCCAGGCCAAGCCGAAAGGCCCGGTGCCGCTTGGCCCCGGAGGCGGAGGCTACGACCCCGCGCGGCGCCGGGGCAAGGGGCGCGGGCGTAAGGTTTGACGGCGCGGCAGGGCCGGGCATAGTGCGCGTCATGAAGCTTGTTTCCGTATTCGCCTTGCTGGCGGTGCTAGCCCCCTTGCCCGCCATGGCCGCCAATGGCTCCGCCCCCGCTCTCGCCAGCCAGCTTACCGGCCAGCATGCGGTCTATACGCTTTCCCTGTCCAAGCTGCGCACGCACGACATCACCGGTGCCACCGGGCAGATGAGCTTCAACGTGGTGGATGGCTGCACCGGCTGGGCCACGACACAGCATATGACCCTGATCATCCGCAACGTGGATGGGTCGCTGACCAAATCCGTCAGCGACTACATCACCTGGGAGAGCAAGGACGGCAAGACGCTGAGCTTCACCCTGCGTGAGCGCGATAACGACGGCAAGCAGAAGATCGACGATGCGGGCATCGCAACCCATACGGGGCCGGATGACCGGGGCGTGATCAAATACACCACACCGGCAAATACCGAACTGAAGATGCCGCCGGGCACGCTTTTCCCCATGCAGCATACCGAGGCGCTGCTGGCCGCGGGTCGGGCCGGGAATAAATTCATCGCGCCCTTGCTGTTCGACGGTACATCCGCCGACGGCGCTCAGGCGACTTTCGTCACCGTGCTGGGCCATCATGGTCCGGAAAAGACGAAATGGCCCGCTCTCGACAAATATGCCAGCACGGATGTGGATATCGCCTTTTTCGAACGCAAGAATGACGATGAGACGCCGGATTTTAGAACCTCGATGCGCTATTACGAGAATGGCGTGGCCACCGGGCTCGTGTTGGATTTCGGGGATTTCGTGATGACGGGCAAGCTCACTTCCCTGGACGTGCCGCCTTCGGCTTGCCCGGCTGCGAAGGCGCCCTGAGCAACGTGGCGCGCCGCCCCGCCCGGGTGGCGCCGCTCAACCTTTCCAGGATCTCCGGTGCGATGGAGCCGTGATTGAGCACCGAGACCATCACGATTCCGCCAGCCATGTTGCCCAGGAGGGTGGGCAGGAAAAACCCTCCCGCATAGTCGGCGACCGTGGCCGACCCCGAGAGCACGGCATAGGCGGCCTCGGCCGAACCGGCGATGATGTGGGAAAGCTGCGCCAGCGCCACGACATAGGTGATGACGGTCACGATGAAGGGGCGGGAGTTCGCCGCGCTCGGCAAAATCCAGACCATCAGGGCGATCAGCCAGCCCGCGAAAAAAGCCCGCACGAAGGTGCCGCCGAAATTCACGGGAATCGCCTTGTCGGCGATTTCCTGCAAGGCCGGTCCCACCGTGGGGGGAAACAGGCCCGGCGCATGCATGAGGGCCGCGAAAATCCATGTTCCCGCGATATTCGCCGCCAGAACCACCCCCCATAGCCGCAATGTGCCGAGCAGGGTTTTCCGGTCCCTGCGCGTGATCAGCGGCAGGATGGCGGTGAGGGTGCTTTCCGTGAAAAGCTGCTGCCTGGCCAGAACCACGATGATGAAGCCCACGGCATAACCCAGGCTCGCCAATGTGTGTTGCCAGGGCGTATGGGGCAGCCCGGCGGTCAGCAAGGCCTCGGTCAGAAAGGAAAATCCCATCGACAGCCCGGCGGCGAGGCCGGACAGGGCCAGGGCGGTGCTTGTACGCTCCAGCTCCTGCTCGCCTTCCTCCCGGATGATTTCATGAATGACGAATGCCCGCGGCACGGAATGGCGTTCCGCCAGTCTTTGGTCGTCGTCGTCCAGATGTTGGAAACCAGTCTCTTCAGCCATGAGCCGCTCCGCTTACTCCAAATCGCAGAGATGGGGAGGCGGCTCTTCCGGGAGGCTTAAAGGCAGATTAAATTCCCGACGGGCGCCTGGGTCGGGATGTTTGGGTCGGGATGTTTGGGGCGGGGTGTTTCTCAGTCCTTGCCGGGCAACAGGCGCAGCTTGGCGCGCGCATGGCCGTTGCCGCCATCGACCAAGGCTGAAAGCAATTTCAGGAAGAGTTCGCGCTCGGCCTCGTCAAGGGGAGCCATGGTGCGCTCATTGGCGCAGGCCAATGGTTTCTGCATCCTGGCGAGCATGTTTTTGCCCTTGGCGGTCAGATGCAGCAGCTTTTGCCGTTGGTCCGCTCGTCCGATGGTGCGCCGGATCAATCCCGCAGTCTCCAGCCGCGCCGCGACGCTCGCCAATGTCGCGCGGTCCGCGCCGATTTCTTCCGCGATGGAGGATTGGTCGCGCCCGCCTTGCTTCGAGATGGCGGCCAGCACGCTCAATTGCACGGGGGTGATGTCGAACCCGGCGGCTTCCTCGGCAAACAAGGCCAGATGAATCTGATTAATCCGGCGGATCAGGAAACCGGGGCTGTGCGCCGAGGCTGCCAATATTGGGCTCTTACCGCCAACACCGATATCCATGGCTTCGCCATCCCTGTGTATAAAAAAAGATATAATATCTTGTTAAGGTAGGTCAGTTAGCATGATCCATATAAAAAAAACAACTACCTGGGGTGTGTAACATGTTTTTGATCAACCTGTTGTGGCTGTTACAACAAAACAGATTCTTCCCGCTCCAAATGAGATGAACCGACCGGTGCGGCGGGGAGGATATTCCGGCTGAAATTCCCAGCCCCGGTACAATATTTATACAATATAAAGCGGGGCTTTCCGGGGAGAGCTTCCCTTGGGCAAGGTGATCTTATTTGAGCATGGCGTTTTTTGCCGTGGCGCTTGCAAGCAAGAATACCACCAAGAAAAATACCACCAAGAAAAAACCGCCGCGCGCGGGGCGGGGCGGTTTTTCAACGTTCTGGTTTCAGGGCCGGTGTTCTGGTCTCAGCGCATCCGCGCTTCGATCATCAGCCGTTTCATTTCGGCGATGGCGGCGGGCAAGCCGGTGAGAATGGCCTCGCCGATCAGATAATGGCCAATATTCAGCTCCGTCACTTGCGGCAGCGCCGCGACGGGGGACACATTGGCAAAGGTCAGCCCATGCCCGGCATGGCATTCCAACCCTAGCCGCGCGGTTAGCTCCGCCGCGGCGCATAAGCGTTCCATCTCGCCCAGGCGGCCATTCGCATAGGCGCCGGTGTGAAGCTCGACCACCTGCGCGCCGATTTCAGCCGCGGCTTCCACCTGCTCGGGTGCCGGGTCCACGAACAGCGAGACGCGGATGCCCGCATCCTTCAGCCGGGCCACGGCGGGGCGCAATTGGTCGCGGTGGTTCGCCACATCCAGCCCGCCCTCGGTGGTGATCTCGGCGCGGCGCTCGGGCACCACGCAGCAACCACGCGGCTTCAACCGCGCGGCGATGGCAACCATTTCCGCCGTCGCCGCCATTTCGAAATTCACCGGCTTGCCCGCCCAGGCGCAGACCGCCTCGGCGTCGGCGTCGCGGATATGGCGCCGGTCCTCACGCAGATGGATCGTGATGCCATCCATGCCCGAGCCGACCAGCGCCTTCGCCACGGTCAATGGATCCGGATGGTTGCCGCCGCGCGCATTTCTGAGCGTGGCGACATGGTCGATATTGACCCCTAAGCGGATCATCAGATGTGGATCGGCCGGCCGTCCGCGGCCAGGGCGGCTTCCTTCACCACCTCGCTCAGCGTCGGATGGGCATGGCAGGTGCGCGCCACATCCTCGGCGGAGGCGCCAAACTCCAGCGCCATGGTGCATTCGGCGATCAGCCCGCCCGCATCCGGCCCGATGATATGCGCGCCGAGAAGCCGGTCCGTCTCCTTCTCGGAGAGAAGCTTCACGAAACCATCCGTGGCGCCCATGGCGCGGGCGCGGCCATTGGCCATGAAGGGAAATTTGCCGACCTTATAGGTCACGCCGGCGGCTTTCAGCTCTTCCTCGGTCTGCCCCACGGCGGCCACTTCCGGCCAGGTGTAAACCACGCTCGGAATGGCGCCGTAATTCACATGGCCCGCCTGTCCGGCCAGGATCTCGGCCAGCGCGACACCCTCTTCCTCGGCCTTGTGGGCCAGCATCGCGCCCGCCACCACATCGCCGATGGCATAAACGCCCGGCACGTTGGTCTGGAAGTGATTGTCGATCTTCACGCGGCCGCGCTCATCGGTCTCGACCCCGGCGGCGGCCAAGCTCAGCCCCTCGGTATAAGCGTAGCGGCCGATGGCCAGCAGCACCACGTCGGCCTTCACGGTTTCGGCCGCGCCGCCCTTGGCGGGCTCCACGGTCAAGGTCACGCCCTTGCTGTCGGCCTTGGCGGAGGTCACCTTGTGGCCCAGCTTGAACTTGAAGCCCTGCTTGGTGAGGATCTGCTGGAAGCTCTTGGAAATTTCGCCGTCCATGGTGGGGGTGATTTTGTCCAGGAACTCGATCACGGTGACCTCGGCTCCCAGCCGCCGCCAGACGGAGCCCAGCTCCAGCCCGATCACGCCGCCGCCAATCACGACCATGTGGCCCGGCACCTTGTCCAGCTCCAGCGCGCCAGTGGAGGTGACGATGCGCTTTTCATCCACTTCGACACCCTTCAGCGGCACGGAATCGGAGCCGGTGGCGATGACGATATGCTTGGCGGTATAGGCCTTGCCCTCCACCTCGACCTCATGGGCGCCGGTGAATTTGGCGGCACCCTTGATCCAGGTGACCTTGTTCTTCTTGAACAGAAACTCGATGCCCTTGGTGTTGGCGGCCACCACCTCGCCCTTGCGGGCCTGCATCTTTGCCAGATCCAGCTTGATCTCGCCGATATTGATGCCATGCTCCTTGAAGCCGTGGGCGGCTTCCTCGAAATTCTCGGAGGATTGCAGCAATGCCTTGGAGGGGATGCAGCCAATATTCAGGCAGGTGCCGCCCAGAGTTGCACGTTTCTCGACGCAGGCGACCTTGAAGCCGAGCTGAGCCGCGCGAATGGCGCAGACATAACCGCCGGGCCCAGCCCCGATCACGATAACGTCGAAAGTTTCGGCCATACTTCCTCTCCCAAGGGTAATAAAAGACTGCGCTTGGCTCTTAAACCTACTCGCCGTGCCAGACAATTCGCCTGGGGCGGGGCAGCCTAGCATTTTCGGGGGTTTAGCCGAGGCGAAAGCGGGCTTTCGTCACCGCGTCCTGGTCCAAGGCGGCCTTTATGTCCGCCTGACCGGCCAGGGAGGCCAACACGATGACCCGGGTGAAATAAGGTGCCGCCCCCAAGGCTCTGTCCCGGTAGAGAGAGGAAAAGGCATTGGCCGCCGGGCCGCGCGCCGTGCAGCAGAAACATCCGGGCTGGTGCCCACGCTTAGGCACGGCAAACCGCACGGCATGGCCCGTTGCGGGCATGTCCTGCTCCTCCTCCACCAGCACCGCGTCGTCCGGGCCGGGCGCGATGCCAATATAAACAGGAATACGCCGGTCTTCTTTCATGCATTGGAGATAGGGAAGGTCAGGTGTATCTGGCAAGTATGTCAAAACGTCCGCACCTGCTTGAGGCTCTTTCCCGTAATGTTCTGCTCTGCGATGGCGGCATGGGCTCGCGCGTCCAGGCCTTGACCCTCGATGTCGAGACAGATTTCTGGGACAAGGAGAATTGCACGGAAGTGCTCAATCTTTCCCGGCCTGACCTCGTGCGTGAGATCCATCGTGGCTATTACGAGGCTGGATCCGACATGGTACAGACCAACAGCTTCGGCGGATCCCCCATCACGCTGGGCGAGTTCGACCTCACGGAGCGCGCCTTCGAGATCAATAAGATCGCCGGGGAACTGGCGCGCGAGGCCGCGGAGAGCTTCGCCGATGGCCGTCCGCGCTGGGTGATCGGCTCCATCGGGCCGGGCACCAAGCTGCCAAGCCTTGGCAACATCGCCTATGATCCGCTGGAAGAGGCGCTGTTCCTGCAATCCCAGGGGCTGCTGGCGGGCGGGGTGGATGCCATCCTGATCGAAACCTGCCAGGACACGTTGCAGATCAAGGCCGCCGTGAACGGCGCCAAGCGCGCCATCGCCCAGGCGGGCACGGACACGCCCATTTTCGTGCAGGTGACGGTGGAAACCACCGGCACGCTGCTGGTGGGGCCGGACATCGCCGCCGCCGCCGCCGTGATCAACGCGCTGGACGTGCCGCTGATGGGGCTGAACTGCGCCACCGGCCCGCAGGAAATGGCCGAGCATATACGCTATCTCTCCCAGAATTGGCCGGGCAAGATTTCCGTGCAGCCCAATGCCGGTCTGCCGGAGCTGGTGGACGGCGCCACCCATTACCCGCTGGGCGGGGCGGAGATGGCAAGCTGGGTGGAACGTTTCGTGGTCGAGGATGGCGTGAACCTCATCGGCGGTTGCTGCGGCACCTCCATCCCGCATATCCAGGCGTTGGATGGCATGCTGAAGAAGCTGGGCAATCCGCGCCCGGCCCCGGTGGCCCGCAATTTCTTCTGGGTGCCGTCCGTGGCCAGCCTCTATGGCGCCACGCCCTTGCGCCAGGAGAACAGCTATTTCTCCATCGGCGAGCGCTGCAACGCCAACGGTTCCAAGAAATGGCGCGTGTTGCAGGAAACGGGCGATTGGGATGGCTGCGTGGCGATGGGGCGCGAGCAGGTGGCCGAGGCCTCCAACGCGCTCGATATCTGCACCGCCTTCGTCGGCCGCAATGAAATAGCCGAGATGAGCGAGGTCGTCGCCCGTTTCACTTCATCGGTGAATGCGCCCTTGGTGATCGATTCCACCGAGACGCCGGTGATCGAGGCGGCGCTGAAGCTGCATGGCGGCAAGCCGATCATCAACTCGATCAATTTCGAGGATGGCGAGGGCCACGCCCACGACCGGCTGAAGCTGGCCAAAAAATTCGGCGCCGCCGTCATCGCGCTCACCATCGACGAGGTGGGCATGGCCAAGGAACCGGCTGACAAGCTGCGCATCGCCGAGCGGCTGGTGGAGTTCGCCTGCACCAAATACGGTCTGCCGCAATCGGATCTGCTGATCGATCCGCTGACCTTCACCATCGCCACCGGCAATGAGGATGACCGCAAGCTCGGTCTATGGACGCTGGAGGGCATCAAGATGATCCGGGATAAATTCCCGGATATTCAGATCATCCTGGGCTTGTCCAACATTTCCTTTGGCCTCAACCCCGCCGCGCGCGCGGTGCTGAACTCGGTGTTCCTGGACCATGCGGTGAAGGCGGGCATGACCGGCGCCATCGTGCATGTGTCGAAAATCCGGCCGCTGCACATGATCGACCCGGCGGAGGTGAAGGTGTGCGAGGATCTGATCTTCGACCGCCGCGCCGAAGGCTACGATCCGTTGCAGAAGCTGCTGGAGATTTTCGCCGGGCGCAAGGCGGCCGACGCCACCGCCAAGAAGCGCGCCGAAACACCGGAAGGGCGGCTGAAGGACCGTATCGTGGATGGCGACCGCAAGGGGCTGGAAGTGGATCTGGACGAGGCGCTGCAAACCCACGAGCCGCTTGCGATCATCAACAATATTCTGCTGGATGGCATGAAGGTGGTCGGCGAGCTGTTCGGTGCGGGCAAGATGCAGCTTCCTTTCGTGCTGCAATCCGCCGAGACCATGAAGGCCGCCGTGGCTTATCTGGAGCCGATGATGGAGCGTGTGGAAGGCGAGGAGCGCGGGATCATCGTGCTCGCCACCGTGAAGGGCGATGTGCACGACATCGGCAAGAATCTCGTCGACATCATTCTCACCAATAACGGCTACAAGGTCGTCAATCTCGGCATCAAGGTGCCGTTGGCGGAAATGATGAACGCGGCCAAGGAGCATAAGGCGCATGCCATCGGCATGTCCGGCCTGCTGGTGAAATCCACCGTGGTGATGCGGGAAAATCTGGAAGAGCTGTCCCGGCAGGGGGTGGATATTCCCGTGCTGCTCGGTGGCGCGGCGCTGACGCGCAATTATGTGGAGGAGGATTGCACCGCCTCCTATGCCTCCGGCCGCGTCGCCTATGCGCGCGATGCGTTCGACGGTCTGCACCTGATGGACAAGGTAACGGGCAATGATTTCGACGATTACCTTGCCGCTGTCCAGGCCAAGCGCGTGGGGAAGGCGCGCAATACCAAGCGCAAGCTGGGGCAAGCCGATGAGAAGGCCTTCGCGCCCGTGGATGTGAAGGAAGTGCAAGCCCGCCGCCGCCGCCTGAACGCGGACCAGCCCGTGTTCGTGCCGCCCTTCTGGGGCGCGAAAACGATCGAGGCCGCGCCGAAGGCGGTGGTGCCCTTCCTGAATGAACGTTCGCTCTTCCAGTTCCAATGGGGGTTTCGCAAGCAGGGCAAGAGCCTGGAGGATTTCATGGGCTGGGCACGCCAGGAGCTGCGCCCGGTGATGAAGCGGATTCTCGATCTCTGCGAGGCGGAGGCTATCCTGCATCCGCGGGCGGTTTATGGGTATTGGAAAGCGGCGGGGCAGGGGAATGACCTGGTCCTGTTCGAGGAGGACGGCACCAGCGAGGTTGCCCGTTTCACCTTGCCGCGCCAGCCCAGGCAGGATGGCGAATGCATCGCGGATTTCTTCCCCGATATGGAGGATGGGCGCGGCGTGATCGGCCTGCAGGTCGTCACCATGGGCCAGAAGGCCTCCGAGGTGGCGCGTGAATGGTTCGAGGGCAACCGTTACCAGGATTATCTCTATCTGCACGGTGTGTCGGTGGAGATGGCCGAGGCGCTGGCGGAATACACCCATAAGCGCATCCGCGCCGAACTCGGCTTTGCCGCCGAGGATGACCGGGACATGGAGAAGATGCTGGGGCAGGGTTATCGCGGCAGCCGTTATTCCTTTGGCTATCCGGCCTGTCCGAAATTGGAAGATCAGGCCCAGATCCTGAAACTCCTGGGCGCGGAACGGATCGGGATTTCACTATCCGACGAGCATCAGTTGCATCCTGAACAATCCACGAGCGCCATCGTGGTATTGAACAGCCATGCGAAATATTTCTCGGTCTAAGGCGGTGCCCGGCCGGAGGGCTTCACCGGACCGGATAAGGCCGAGCCTCGCCCATGAGATTTCAGGGGCGGGACGCGCGGTACTGATAACACCGGGTTAACGGCTGGGACGCTCCCGGCGCTGGGGCGTTCTCAGCGCCGGACGAGATGGCGGGCCGTTTGCAGAAGGCTTAGCGCGGCATTGGTGCGTGAGACGCAGTAGCGCGGGGAGAAGTTGCCGCCGAAACCAGACAGCAGCAGCAGATTTGGGCATTGGCCATCGACCACATGGATGCCGTCCATGTCGAAGACGCGCCCTTGCGCGGCGGCTTCCTGCAAGGCGCTCCAGAGCAGCAGGCTGACCGCGCCAAAATGCGCCTTCGGCCGCCGGGCGGACATGAAATAATATTCCCGCCGCGCGTCCCATACCGTGAAGATCGCCGCTTGCGGTGTGCCGTCAGCCTCCCTCGCCGCCAGAACCCGTCCCCGGCCGCGCGACAATGCTTCTGGAATTAATCGTTTGAGGCATTCCTTGTCGTAGCTGTTTTGCCGCCCGGTATCGCGCAGGCAATCATTGTAAAAATCGAAAAAGAAGGCGCTATCGTTCAGGGTCTCGGCTTGCATCACCTCGCTCGCGCGGCGGATCGCGTTGCGGGTTTTATCGCGCATCCGTTTCCACAACTCCGTGGGGGCGGCGGGCGGGATTTCCACGGTCCATTGAGCGAGGTTGGAGAACCCCGCCCGGTCGAAGGCCAGGGTGGTGGCGATAGCGGGATGCAGGCGAAACCAGATATGCATGGCCTTGGGCAATTGCGTGAGCAATTGCATATGGATCTCGATGCTCTTGAAGGATTTCACGGCCCCTGGACGCTCATATTCAGGAGCCAGGGCGGGGCCCAGATAATGGGTGAGGCTGGGCATATGAATGGTTTTTAGGAGGCCAAAACGGCGGCGCGAGATGAACGGCAGCCGGCCCGCCAGCCGCCCGCCCGATTCCACGGTGACTTCGCTGTATGCCTCCCCGGAGGCAAGGCGCAGCCACCAGGGTTCGTGAAAAATCGTCGGTGAAAAATCAGTTCCGGAAGAGCAGGACGCTTCCTCGGGGGCTGTGATCGTCATCGCGGTCATGAAGCTGTCCTGAAAATTAGCCTGCGGGCCAATCCCATGAGTGTTGCTGGTGGCATGAATCAATCCAGGTCATGCCGGGTTTTTTGGTTCTTTTAAAACGCTTTGGTCGTCAGGCCGCCGCCATGACGCATGTGGAAAGGCCCGATTGTCTTCTGTTTGGTTTGAAAATGAAAATCAAGCCTGTTGGTCTAGTTTTTCCAGCAATGCCGCCCGCGCGGCGGGGGGCAGGGCGGCCATGGCCTCGTTCAGGCGGGCGGCGTTGCGGCGCAGCTCGTAAAGCTGGTCCAGCAGCGACAGCACCACCGGCATGGCCGGCTCGCCAATGTCCAGATCGTGCCGCAGCGTGTGGATCAGCCTGATCCGCGCCACGTCCACCTCTTCGAACCGCCAGGCTCCCTTGGGGCCGCGCGCGCGCACCCAGGATGCCTCGATCCAGCTTCCCAGCTCGGTTTCGTCCAGCCCGGCGATATGCAGGGATTCGAATGTGATCATTTCAGCCCCTCTCGCGGGTTGAAGCCCGGCTGCTCCCAGCCTTGCAGGAAATTCTTCAGCTGTTCGTCCGTGGGGCCGACCACCACATGCAGCTTCACATGCAGGTCCCCCGCGGCATGCTTGCCATGGGCTGGCACGCCGCGCCCGCGCAGCCGCATCTCGGTGCCGGATTCCGTGCCTGGCCGCACGGTCATGGCCACATCGCCGGCTGGGGTGGGGATGGTCACCTTGGCCCCCAATATGGCTTCCTTCAACGACACCGGAACGTCCATATGGATGTTCCGGCCGATGCGATGGTAGAATTTGTGGGGCGCGATATGGACCTCGATCAGCGCGTCGCCGGCCGGGCCCTTATTGGCCCCGGCTTCTCCCTTGCCGCGCAGGCGCAGCACATCCCCTTCCTCCGTGCCGGGGGGAATTTTCACATCCAGCGTGCCGCCATCCGGCAGGGTGATGCGGCGCGTGACACCGCTCACCGCTTCCAGGAATGCGACCTCCAGGCTGTAATGATGGTCATGCCCCTTGGCCGGGCCGCGCGGGCGCTGGTTGAAGATATTGGTGAACAGATCCTCGAAATCCGCCCCGCCCATGCCGCCGCTGGAATAAGCGTAACGCTCGCCCGGCCCGGCTTCGGCATATTGCCGCCAGCCTTGGGCTTGCGGGCGCTCGGTACCGGAGGCGTCGATCTCGCCCCGGTCGTATTTCGCTCGTTTTTCCTCGTCGTTCAGCAGCTCATAGGCGGCGGAGACGGCCTTGAACGTCTCTTCCGCCTGTTTGTTGCCGGGGTTGAGGTCCGGGTGATGTTTCTTCGCCAGCTTGCGGTAGGCGGAACGGATGTCAGCCGCGCTCGCCTCTTTTTTCACGCCTAGTACCGTATACGGGTCGTCTGCCATGCTCGTCCCTGATTCGTCGCATTTTAATCTTGCACCAAGATAGGCGGTTCCGCGTTGATTTCATAACGTGTTTTGCGTCTGGCGCGGGTCAGCCATCCCGTGCGCCGTTCAGGCGCAGGGCAGGCCCAGCACGTCCAGCGCCATGCGCGCGGCGGTCTCCAGCCGGTAGGGTTTTTGCAGGAACCGTCCCAGCTCCGGCATGTTGTCAGGGCCGGGATTGCCGGAGGTCAGCACGCGCTTGATATGCGGAAAATTGCGCCGCACCCGGCGCATGAGTTCCGTGCCGTTCATGGAACCGGGCATTCTGATGTCGGAGAAAACCAGATCGACCCCAGCGCCGGCCTCAAGAATGTTCCAGGCTTCGTCGGCATCGGCGGCTTCGGTGACGATCAGGCCGTGGCTGGAGAATTCCTCGGCCAGCATGGCGCGGATACTCTCCTCGTCTTCAACCAGGAGGACATGCGCCAAGGCGGGAGGGTGATGAAGAAAAGTATCCACGGACATGGGCGGTCAATTGAAAGTTGGTTGTTTCGGATGAGACGATCTGTCTCTGGTTCAATTAAGGACCCGTTTCATCCGTCGCAATGGCTCCTGTCAGTGTTTCAATGTGCTGGACAGAAACTGTTTAAATCTGGCCGTTCGCGGGTTGGTAAACATTTCGTGAGGCGCGCCTTCTTCCTCGGTCTGGCCCTTGTGCAGAAACATCACCCGGCTCGCCACCTCCCGGGCAAACCCCATCTCATGGGTCACCACCAGCATGGTGCGGCCCTCCTTGGCTAAGTCGCGCATCACTTTCAGCACCTCGCCCACCAGCTCGGGGTCCAGGGCGGAGGTCGGTTCGTCGAACAGCAGCACTTCCGGCTCCATCGCCAAGGCCCGGGCGATGGCCACGCGCTGCTGCTGCCCGCCGGAAAGCTGGGCGGGGTAAGCATCCAGCTTGCTGGACAGGCCGACCTTCTCCAGCATCGCCTCGGCGCGGGCCACGGCGGATTTTTTGTCGAGCTTCAGCACGTGCACGGGCGCTTCGATCACGTTCTGCAATACGGTCATGTGACCCCAGAGATTGAATTGCTGGAACACCATGGAGAGCCGCGCGCGCAGCCGCTCAAGCTGTTTCGGACTCGCGCAGGCGCGGCCCTGCTTGCCCTCCTTCATCTCGATCGTTTCCCCCTTGATCGAGACCGTGCCCCGGTCGGGCATTTCCAGCATGTTGATGCAGCGCAGGAACGTGCTCTTGCCCGACCCGGAGGAGCCGAGAATCGCGATCACATCCTGGTCCTGGGCGGACAGAGAGACCCCTTTGAGGACTTCCAGCGATCCAAAGGATTTATGAATGTTATCAACCGCGAGAGCGGGGGATGGCTGGGCATTTTCAGACATGAGACAAGCCTCGGTTCGGTTTTTCTGTATCAACGTGAGAATCAGCTTTGCAAATTACGTGCCCTCGGGCAAAAGGGAAATGTCCTTACTCGGACGCAGGAGAGAGCGGGGTCGCATGATCCCGCCGCCGAAGGCGCAACCGGCCCCCGGAACCGCTCAGGCAAAAGGGCTGCGGATCGTCCGGGACACTCTGGAAAGCCGGCGGGCATGCCCGCCGCACCGACGGGGTCAAGGGTTTGCGAAAACCCGAATCTCTCAGGTCACAGGACAGAGGGGGGTCAGCTTTTCCGGCAAAATCGGCCGGGCCGACTGACGATTGGGGGATATTTTGGCCAAGTCACCTTTGGACGCTCTGCACCGCCGGCTCGGCGCGCGGATGGTGGAATTCGCGGGCTATGAGATGCCGTTGCAATATCAGGGCATCATGGCCGAGCATCATGCCTGCCGCGACGGCGCGGCCTTGTTCGACGTATCGCATATGGGGCAGGCGGAAATCGCCGAAATCGAGGCTTTTTCCCGGCTGGTGCCAGGCGACATCGCCGGGCTGAAACCCGGCCGCCAGCGTTATACGCTGCTCTTGAATGAGGCAGGCGGCATTCTGGATGACCTCATGGTGGCCAATCTCGGCCCACAGATTCAACTGGTGCTGAATGCCAGCCGCAAGGAAGCCGATGTGGCGCATATGCGCGGCCATGGCGTGGTCGTCACCACGCGCTTCGACAGGGCGCTGCTGGCCCTGCAGGGGCCGAGGGCCGTGGATATCCTGCCCGAGGCCGCCGCCCTGAAATTCATGGATGCCGCGGCGGTGACGATCGGCGGGATCGGCTGCATCGTCACCCGCTCCGGCTATACCGGAGAGGATGGATTCGAGATCGGTTGCGAAGGGTTCGATGGAACCGCGCTGGCCGAGGCGCTGTTGGCCCGGGGGGCTGTTCCGGCGGGGCTGGGGGCGCGTGATTCATTGCGGCTGGAAGCGGGCCTCTGCCTCTATGGCAACGATATCGACGAAACCACCAATCCCGTCGCCGCCGGGCTGGGTTTCGCGCTGTCCAGGAAACGCCTGGCCGGGGGGCATTTCCGGGGCGCCAAGGCGGTGACCGTGGCGCTGGCGGTGGGTCCGGCGCAACGGCGGGTGGGCC
>NZ_JBFWIX010000014.1:0-83759 GCF_050253495.1 Acidocella sp. | reverse complement strand
GGTCGCGGCGAACACGAACACGCCTTTATAGACCAGCTCGGCAACGCCGACGGGAGCCAGCAGCGAGGTGTCCTTGATCGTCAGTGCCGCCTGATTCACCAAGGGCGGGATCATTCTCTTGAAGGCCTGCGGCAGCACGATGTAGCGCATCGTCTGGAGCCCGGTCATTCCGATGCTCATCGCGGCTTCCTTCTGCCCCCTGTCGACGCCGAGAATACCGGCGCGGATGATCTCGGTGACATAGGCGCCCTCGTTCAGGCTCAGCGTGAGTGCCGCGGCCAGGATCGGATACATGAGCTGGCCGAACCATTGATTGACCGGCAAGATCGCGGGCAGGCCGAGAACGATGAAGAAAAGCTGTACCAGCAGCGGGGTGGAGCGGAAGATTTCGACATAGGCGGAAGCGATCCACCGCAGCGGCGCCACCGAGGAAAGACGCATGAGGGCGGCCACCAGCCCGATCACCACCATCAGGACGATGGCGACGATCGAATATTGGATGGTGAGCCATAACCCTCCCAGAATGACCGGAAGATTTTGCCAGACAACGCTCATGGTTCGGAACTACCTCACGCTTGCTGCCCCTGGAAGACACATCCCCAGACGATCCGTCCGGAAGCCCGATCGTCTGGGGATGCATCTTGAAGCACGATGTTCAGGGTTTGGCGCGGCGGCCTTGGCACCAAGGATGATACCGGTTGCCCATACCGGGCAACCGGCCGCCGCGAGCGGTATTTTAGTCCGAAACGGCGACGGCGGTGGGCGCCAGGGCTTCGTTCACCTCGCCGCTGACATCGCCGCCGAAATATTTCACGAAGAGCTGGTGATAAACACCGTCCTTCTTGATCTTGGCGAGGCCGTCATTGATCTTGGCGACCAGCGTGGGGTCCTTCTTGCTGATCGCGATGCCGTAATATTCGCCGGTCAGCAGCGGGCCCACGGTTTCCACGTTGGTATGCATCGTCTTGAAATTGACGTTGACCGGATTGTCGAAGATCACCGCGTCCGCACCGCCGGTTTCCAGCGCCTGATAGGCGGAATCGATGTTCTGGAACTGCTTGACATGGCTCATTTCGAAGCCGTGCTGCTGAAGATAATCGACCGAGGAGGTGGCCTTCTTGGTGGCGACCACATGTCCCTTCAGATCGGCGAAGCTCTTGATGCCGGAGCCCTTCTTCACCAGGATCGACAGGCCGGATTTATAGTAGGCGTCGCTGAAATCGACATTCTGCAACCGGCTGGTCTTGATGGTGATGCCGGCCACGGCGGCGTCCAGCGCGCCGGTCTGCAAGCTCGGAATGATACCGTTGAACGGCAATGTCTTGATCGTCACCGTCATGTCTTCAGCCTTGGCGATGGCTTTGATCATGTCGATGTCGAACCCGGTGACCTTGCCGTCCACCTCGGACTCGAAGGGGGGAAAGGTGGTGTCCGCGCCGACAACGATGTTGGTGCCGCTATCCGCGGCGCGGGCGATTTGCGGTGCCGCCATGTAGGTCAGGCCGAGCGCCAGCGGCGCGATCAGCGAGACGAATGTTTTGCGTTTCAAGATCGGCTCCTCTCGAAGAATTATGTCAGGCTGGAGCGATGGTACGAAATATCCCAGGATATTCGTGGTTAAACACTCATTGCCCCCTTAAAACACTATGCGGATGGACCGCTCTTGAAGTCAAGACAAGACCCAAACCGTCAGGGCTGGATCTTTCGGGTCACGATGGCGAGCGCGTGGGCAAAGGCCTCGTCCGCATTCATGCTGGTGGTATCAATGAGAATCGCATCCTCGGCGGGAATCAGCGGGGCCGCGGCGCGGCCGCGGTCCGCCTCGTCGCGCGCCGCCACGTCGGCGATCACCTTCGCCAGGCTCGTCGTCTCGCCCCTGGCGGCGAATTCGGCCTGGCGGCGTTTGGCGCGCGCTTCCACGCTGGCGGTCACGAACAGCTTCACATCCGCATGCGGAAAGATGACGGTGCCTATGTCCCGCCCATCCAGCACGGCGCCGTTGGCGTCGCCATAGGCGCGCTGATAGGCGAGCAGCGCGTCCCTCACCGCGGGGATGGAGGCGACTTGGCTCGCCGCCCTGGAGGTCGCGGCGTCGCGCAGATCCGTGCGGGCCGTGTCGGAGTCGCGCAGCGACATCGCCGCCCCCGTGGCGGCCAGCGCGTCGGCCGGGTCGCCGCCCGCCTCCAGCACGCGCTTGGCGGTGGCGCGGTAGAGCAGGCCGGTATCGAGATAAGGCAGCTTCAACGCGCCGGCCAGGCGCCGGGCCAGCGTCCCCTTGCCCGCGGCGGCCGGGCCATCGATGGCGATGATGATCATGCCGCCGCCATCTCCGCGCCCAGCCCGCGCATCAGCTTCAGGAAGCCGGGGAAGGAGGTGTCGATGAAACTCGCATCGTCGATCCGCACCGGCTCGCGCGAGGCCTGGCCCATCACCAGGGCGGACATGGCGAGGCGGTGGTCCATATGCGTCTCCACCAGTCCGCCGCCTTGAATCCCGCCATCGCCATGCACGATCAGATCGTCGCCCTCGATCTCCACCGCCACGCCGTTCACCCGCAGCAGGGCGGCGGTGGCGGTCAGGCGGTCGGATTCCTTCACCCGCAGCTCGGCCAGGCCCCGCAGGCGCGAGGTGCCGCGCGCGGCGGCGCAGAGCACGGCGAGGATGGGATATTCGTCGATCATGCTGGGCGCGCGTTCCGGGGGCACATCCACGCCGCGCAGCGTGGAAAAACCGGCGGTCAGGTCGCCCACGGGTTCCCCGCCCTCGGTGCGCTGGTCGGCCACGTCCAGCCTCGCCCCCATTTCGCGCAAGGTCAGAAACAGCCCCGTGCGCAGCGTGTTGAGCCCGGCATTGGCGATGGTGATCTCGCTGCCCGGCACCAGCAGCGCCGCGGCCACGGGAAAAGCGGCGGAGGAAGGGTCGCCCGGCACCGCGACATCGGCGGCGCGCAGTTCCGGCTGCCCCCTGAGGCGGATATGGCGGCCGGTGCCGGCCTGCGTCACGGTGACCTGCGCGCCGAAATGGCGCAGCATGTTCTCCGAATGGTCGCGGGTGGGCTCGGGCTCCTCCACCTCCGTATAGCCCGGGGCGTTGAGCCCGGCGAGCAGCACGGCGGATTTCACCTGGGCGGAGGCCACGGGCAGCCGGTAGGAGAGCGGCAGGGGGTCGCGCGCGCCGAGAATCGTCAGCGGCAGGCGGTTGCCCGCCCGGGCGAGGAATTGCGCCCCGGTGGCGCCCAGCGGGTCCACCACCCGGCCCATCGGGCGCTTGCGCAGGGAGGCGTCGCCGGTCATCACCGCATAAAGCGGATGGGTGGAGAGAATCCCCGCCAGCAGCCGCGCGGCGGTGCCGGAATTGCCCATGTCCAGCACGTCCGCCGGTTCGATCAGCCCGCCGAGTCCCCGCCCGCTCACCAGCCAGTCCGCGCCGTCGCGGGAAATATCAGCCCCCAGGGCGCGCATGGCGGCGGCGGTGCGCAGTACGTCCTCGCCCTCCAGCAGGCCGGAAATGCGGGTCTGGCCGACGGCGAGGGCGCCAAACATCAGGGCGCGGTGGCTGATGGATTTGTCGCCCGGCACCGTGGCCCGGCCGGAAAGCGGGCCGGTGGGCCGGCGGGAGAGATGGGGGCGGGGGGAATGCTGGTCCATGCGCGCGCGCTTAGCATGGCTGAGAGTGTTTGACATAGAAGCAATGGCATGGCATCGCGCCGCCCTTGATTGAAACGGCCCATTCATCCGAGGTTTGACATGGCGAAACCCGAACTTGGCGAAAAACACACCTGCGTCTCCTGTGGGGCGCGATTCTTTGATCTCGGCAAGGAACCGGCTTTGTGCCCCAAATGCGGCGCCGAGCAGCCGGTTGAGCAGCCGCGCCTGAAGCGCGCCGCGCCGTTGCCCGAGGAGCAGCAGAAGAAGGCCGCCAAGCCGGCGCATGATTCGGACGATTCGGATGTGGAAGTGCCCGATGACGGGGACGATGAGGATATTCTCGACGACGCCGACGATCTGGAGGATGATTCCGACGTGATCGACGCCGACATCGACGTGCAGACCGAAAATAACGACGACGAGCGCTGAGCCCCGGCCACGCTTGGCCTGCGCCCCTCCGCCCCGCTTGCTTCGGGGCGGATAAGCGGCGCGAGGCGGTTCAGACGCCCGCCGGGCGCCGCCGCGTTGCGGCGCAACCGGCCGGTAAATCGAGCCGATAAATCGAATTGATTGAAATTTTTGGCTTCGCGGGCTTGCTGGAGGCCCGCCCCTGAAATTCGTTGATGAATTTCAGGGATAAGCGGGATGGCTAAATGGCCGATAGCGGAGCGCGCCCTGCCGGATGGCCTCATCGAACCAGACCAAGCCGCGCGCCGGCGCGGCGGGAAAATACCCTAGAGCCGGCGCAGCACGAACACTTCCGCCAGCGATGCCTCGATGGCCTCGCCATGGGCCGCGTCGCGCGCCTCGATCATGACTTCAAGCTGGGCATCCTGGACCGAGGGGCTGGAGAAGAGCCGGTGATGCGCGACCTCCAATATATTGCCGCCCAGCGCGCCGATGCGCGCCGAGACTTCAGCCAGCATGCCGGGCCGGTCGGGCATTTCCAGCACCAGCCGCAGCATCCGCCCGTCGCGCAGCAGGCAGCGCATCAGCGTGTTGGCCAGAATGCGCGGGTCGATATTCGCCCCGCAGATGGAGATCCCCACTTTCTTGCCCCGGAAATATTCCGGAAAACTCATCACGGCGGCGAGCCCGGCGGCGCCAGCGCCTTCCGTCACCTGCTTGGCGTTTTCGACGAAGGCGTCGATGGCGCTCTCCACCGCATGTTCGGAGACCACCAGCACCGGGACTTGCAGCGTTTTCAGCACCGCCAGCGGGTTGGGGCCGATGTCACGCACGGCGATGCCCTCGGCGATGGTCGGCCCGCCAACCTTGATCTCCTCGCCCGCCAGCGCCTGGGCGAAGGCGGAATAGGCTTCCACCTCCACGCCGTAAATCTTGCAGTCGGGCCGCAAATGCCGCGCCACCGTGGCGCTGCCCGCGACCAGCCCGCCGCCGCCCGTCGCCACCACGATCGCGTCCAGATCCGGTACGTCTTGCAGCATTTCCAGCGCCATGGTGCCCTGGCCCGCCATCACCGCCGGGTCGTCGTAAGGGTGGATGAAGAACAGCCCCTCTTCCTTCTCCAGCCTGTGCGCCTCGGCGGCGGCCTCGGCCAGATTGTCGCCGTGCAGCACCACATTGGCGCCCCAGGCGGCGGTGCGCGTCACCTTGGTGGCGGGCGTGTGCCGGGGCATGACGATGCTGGCCTTGATGCCCGTTAGCGCCGCATGCCGGGCCACGGCCTGGGCATGGTTGCCCGCCGACATGGCGACGACCCCGCGCTGGCGCTCCTCTGGCGTCAGCAGGGCGATGCGGTTGGCGGCGCCGCGCTCCTTGAAGGCGCCGGTCGCCTGCAAATGGTCGTATTTGACATAGAGTTCCGCCCCGGTGAGGCGGGACAGCGCGTCGGAACGCAGGAAGGGCGTGCGCAGCACAGCACCCTGGATCCGCCGTGAGGCGGCCAGGACATCATCGTAAGTGATCATGTCAAACGTAGCTGATTTTCAGGATTTCGTAGGAGCGGTCGCCGCCGGGGGCGGGCACGGCCACGGTGTCGCCGACACGCTTGGAAATTAACGCCTTGGCGAGCGGAGAGGTCACGGAAAGCTTGGCCTGCTTGATGTCGGCCTCATATAGCCCGACGATCTGATAGGTCGCTTCCTGGTCCGTGTCCTCATCCACCACCAGCACCGTGGCGCCGAATTTCACCGTATCCCCGGTCAGGGCGGTGGGGTCGATCACCTCCACCGCCGAGACGATCTCTTCCAATTCCGAAATCCGCCCCTCGATGAAGGACTGGCGCTCGCGCGCGGCGTGATATTCGGCGTTCTCTGAGAGGTCGCCATGGGCGCGGGCTTCGGCAATGGCACGAATGATCGCCGGACGCTCAATGGCCCTGAGTGTCCGCAATTCGTCTTCGAGTGCCGCGAGACCAGCCGCGGTCATGGGAAATTTCTGCACTTTATCTCCTCAAGGGCGGGATGCCCCCGATGGGGGTTGCATGGCTGGCCGCCTCCGGCGCCTGAGCGCCGGAGCCGGTCAGAAGGATTGGTGAAAATACGACTGTAAGGGCGCGACTTCAAGAGTGCGGGACATCAGCGCCGCGATGGCGTGCGCCGCCGCCCGCGCGCCCGCTATGGTCGTGAAGTTCGGCACGCCGTGAGTCAGGGCCGAGCGGCGTATGTCGAAGCTATCCGCCACCGATTGCGCGCCCGAGGCGGTATTGATGATCAACTGCACATCGCCCGAGAGAATGGCGTCCACGCAATGCGGGCGTCCTTCCAGCACTTTATTGATGCGTTTCACCGGAATCCCGGCCTCGGCCAGGCATTGCGCCGTGCCGCCCGTGGCCAGGATGGCGAACCCCAGCTCCGCCAGGCGCCGCGCCACCGGCAGGATGGCGGGCTTGTCCGCGTCCTTCACCGAGACGAAGGCCGCCCCCGAGAGCGGCAGCTTCACCCCGGCGCCGAGCTGCGCCTTGGCGAAGGCGCGGGCGAAATTATTGTCCAGCCCCATCACCTCGCCGGTGGATTTCATTTCCGGCCCCAGCAGCGTGTCCACATTGGGGAAGCGCGCGAAGGGGAACACCGCCTCCTTCACCGCGACATGGCCGAGCGAGACGGAATCATCCAGCCCGAACCCGGCGAGCTTGGCGCCCGCCATCACCAGCGCGCCGATCTTGGCCACCGGCACGCCGGTGGCCTTGGCCACGAAGGGCACGGTGCGCGAGGCGCGGGGGTTCACTTCCAGCACATAGATCATGTCGCTCTGGATGGCGTATTGCACATTCATCAGCCCCACCACGCCCAGCGCCTTGGCCATGGCGACGGTCTCGGCCCGCAGTTCCGCGACGATGGCGGGTGAGAGCGAGTAAGGCGGCAGCGAACAGGCGGAATCGCCGGAATGGATGCCCGCCTCCTCGATATGCTCCATCACGCCCGCCACATACACGTCCGTGCCGTCGCAGATGCAGTCCACATCCACCTCGGAGGCTTCGTTCAGATACCGGTCGATCAGCACCGGATTATCGCCGGAAACGCGCACCGCCTCGCGCATATAGCGCTCCAGCCCGGAGCGGTCATACACGATCTCCATGGCCCGCCCGCCCAGCACATAAGAAGGGCGGATGATCACGGGGTAGCCGATCCGCTCGGCGATCGCCTCGGCCTGCTCGGTGGAGCGGGCGATGCCGTTATCGGGCTGGCGCAGGCCGAGTTTCTTCAGCAATTCCTGGAATCGCTCGCGGTCCTCCGCCAGATCGATCGCGTCGGCCGAGGTGCCGAGGATGGGAATGCCCGCCGCCTCCAGCGCCAAAGAGAGCTTCAGCGGCGTCTGCCCGCCATATTGCACGATGCAGCCCAGCAGCGTGCCCTTCTCCTGCTCCTTGCGCAGGAGCGAGATCACGTCCTCCGCGAAGAGCGGCTCGAAATAAAGCCGGTCGGAGGTGTCGTAATCGGTGGAGACGGTCTCCGGGTTGCAATTGACCATGATGGTCTCATACCCGGCCTCGCGCAGCGCATAGGCGGCATGGACGCAGCAATAATCGAACTCGATGCCCTGGCCGATGCGGTTGGGCCCGCCGCCCAGGATCACCACCTTGCGCTTGTCCGAAACCTCCGCCTCGTCCAGCGGCGTGCCGTAGGAGCCCTCATAGGTCGAATACATATAAGAGGTGGCGGAGGCGAATTCGCCGGCACAGGTGTCGATGCGCTTATAGGCCGGGGTGACGTTCAGCTTCAGCCGCTGCGCCGTCACCGCGCTTTCCTTCTGTCCGGTGAGCTGGGCCAGGCGCTTATCGGCGAAACCCAAGGATTTCAGCCGGCGCAGGCCGAACGCATCGCGCGGCAGGCCGTTTGCCTTCACCTCGGTCTCGGCGGCGATGAGGTCTTGCATCTGCTCCAGAAACCACGGGTCGAACTTGGTGGCGGCGTGCACCTCCTCCACCGAGAGCCCGGCGCGCAGCGCCTGGGCGGCCACCAGCAGCCGGTCCGGGCGTGGGGTGGAGAGTGCCGCGCGGAACGCATCCGCCCCGCCATCGCCAGGGGCGGGGATTTCATCCAGCCCGGAAAGTCCGGTTTCCAGCGAGCGCAGGCCCTTTTGCAACGCCTCCTGGAAATTCCGGCCGATCGCCATCGCCTCGCCCACCGACTTCATGGAGGTGGAGAGCAAGGCCGGGGTGCCGGGGAATTTCTCGAAGGTGAAGCGGGGGATCTTGATGACGACATAGTCGATCACCGGTTCGAAGCTCGCGGGGGTCGCCTTGGTGATGTCGTTCTGCAACTCGTCCAGCGTGTAGCCCACGGCCAGCTTCGCCGCCACCTTGGCGATTGGAAAGCCCGTGGCCTTGGAGGCCAGCGCCGAGGAGCGCGAGACGCGCGGGTTCATCTCGATGACCACCATGCGGCCATCTTCCGGGTTGATGCCGAACTGCACGTTGGAGCCGCCCGTCTCCACGCCGATACGGCGCAGGCAGGCGATGCTCGCATCGCGCATGATCTGATATTCCTTGTCGGTGAGCGTCAGCGCCGGGGCGACGGTGACGGAGTCGCCCGTATGCACGCCCATCGGGTCGATATTCTCGATGGCGCAGATGATAATGCAGTTATCCGCCTTGTCGCGGACCACCTCCATCTCGTACTCCTTCCAGCCGAGCACGGATTCCTCCACCAGCACTTCATCGGTCGGCGAAGCCTCGATGCCGCCCAGGCAGATTTCGAAGAATTCCTCACGGTTATAGGCGATGCCGCCTCCCGTGCCGCCAAGTGTGAAACTGGGGCGGATGACCGCCGGCAGGCCGACAATCTCAAGTGCCGCGGCGGCTTCCTCGCGCGTGTGGGCGATGGCGGATTTCGGGCCCATCACGCCGATCTCGGCCATCGCGTCGCGGAATTTCAAACGGTCCTCGGCACGGTCGATCACCTCGGCCTTGGCGCCGATCAGTTCCACGCCGAGCCTGTCCAGCACGCCGGACTTGGCGAGGGACATGGCGGTGTTCAGCGCCGTCTGCCCGCCCATGGTCGGCAGCAGCGCGTCCGGCTTCTCCTTGACGATGATTTTTTCCACCATCTCCGGGGTGATCGGCTCGATATAGGTGGCATCCGCCAGCGACGGATCGGTCATGATCGTCGCCGGGTTGGAGTTCACCAGAATGACGCGGTAGCCCTCCTCACGCAGCGCCTTGCAGGCCTGCGCGCCGGAATAATCGAACTCGCAGGCCTGGCCGATGACGATCGGCCCGGCGCCGATGATCATGATGGATTTGATGTCTGTGCGTTTGGGCATGGAAAATTCCTAGATAGACTATTTGAGTTTTCAAAATTCAATGGAGTTTCTGGTTTAAGATTTTAGAATTCTCACAAGATAAATTTGAACATTTGAAACTCAATTCCTTCGTCGGAGTTGTCTGGTCGTGGTTTAATGTCGTTCCTGATAGCTTTCATCAGAGGAGTCAGGTGCCGTTTATCGAGGTGATCTTTTTGGAATTGAAAGAGGACTTTCAACACTTCTGGTAAAGCGATCAACATCAGGCTATGCGAAGCGTCTAAATAACGATCTTGAGCATGGTTGTCTGCTCTGCCCTCAACTATTCCTGATATGGCGGTAACGTATTCGCGATAAATTTCTAACTTTAGCTTCCGCCAATCAGCCTCCCGGTCGCGGCGGCTATTATTGGTTGTAGTTAGAATTGCAACCAATAAAGCCGCTACAGCACCAATAAGAGCGGAAGTAAGCGTAACGATCATCAGCCCATCAGCTCAACAAACCGCTTGAACAGATACGCGCTATCGCTCGGCCCTGGGCTCGCTTCCGGGTGATACTGCACGGAGAATACCTTCTTCGCCTTGCAGGCGATGCCTTCGTTCGAGCCGTCGAACAGCGAGACATGCGTCACCTCGACCCCTTCGGGCAGGCTCTTCTCATCCACCGCGAAGCCGTGATTCTGCGAGGTGATTTCCACCTTGCCGGTGGTCAGATCCTTCACCGGCTGGTTGGCGCCGCGATGGCCGCGCTCCATCTTGTAGGTCTTGCCGCCCAGCGCCGTCGCCAGCAATTGGTGGCCAAGGCAGATGCCGAAAATCGGCACGCCCGTCTGCATGAGGCCCTGAATGGTCGCCACGGCATATGTCGCCGTGGCCGCCGGGTCGCCCGGGCCGTTGGAGAGAAACACGCCATCGGGGGTCAGCGCGAGAATCTGCTCGGCCGTATAGGTGGCGGGCACCACCGTCACCTGGCACCCGGCGGAGGCCAAGGAGCGCAGGATATTGCGCTTGGCGCCATAATCGATGGCCACCACGCGCTTGCCGCCATTGGTTTCCGCGAAGCCGTTTTCCCAGCTCCAGACGCCATCGGCCCATTTATAGGCTTGGGTGCAGGAAACCTCCTTGGCCAGATCCAGCCCTTCCAGCCCGGCCCAGTCGGCGGCCTGCTTGGCCAGCGCCTTGAGGTCGAACTTGCCGTCTTCCGGGTGGCACAGCACGGCGCTCGGCGCGCCCAGATCGCGGATGCGCAGGGTCAAGGCGCGCGTATCCACCCCGGAAATGCCGGGAATGTTCATCGCCTTCAGCCAGCCGCCCAGATCGTTCGTGGCGCGGTAATTGGAGGGGGCGGTGAAATCCTCTTTCGTCACCAGCCCACGCGCGAAAATCTGCGGCGCCTCCATATCCTCCTTGTTCGTCCCCACATTGCCGATATGCGGAAAGGTGAAGGTGACGATCTGCCCGGCGAAGGAAGGGTCCGTGAGGGTTTCCTGATAGCCGGTCATGCCGGTGGAGAAGCACAATTCGGAGGGCGCGGTGGTGGTGAAAGCGCCAAACCCCCGGCCCCAGAAGGCCGTGCCATCCGCCAGCACCAGGGCGGCGGTGGCACCGGGCGGGGCCTCGCCGCTTTCCGCCGTGCCCGAAAAATCTTCCCACGCCAGGCCGGTTGCGGCCATAATGGCGGGCCAGTGGCGCGGCGGGATGGACCCGGCGCTGCGCCATTTGCGAACGGCTTCGGGGGAGACGCCGGTCAGTTGCGCGGCGGCCTCGTTGCCGCCGAGGCGGCGCAGTATATCTTCGATGGGCGTGTGCATGGCGCCCTTCTAGCGGAATTTTACTCCGCCCTCAACGATACTATATAGGTGCCGGAAATTTTTTCCGGACTGGAGAGACCGAAGTGAGCCTACGTGAAAAACTGACCGCCGCCGTGAAGGAATCGATGCTGGCCCGCAATGCGGAGCGCACATCGGCCCTGCGCATGATCCAGGCGAAGCTGAAGGACACCGATATCGCCGCCCGCCCCAAGGGCGTGGAGCAGGTGCCGGACGAGGAGATTTTGGCCATGCTGCGCTCCATGATCAAATCCCGCCGGGACTCCGTGGCGCTTTACCGCCAGGGCGGGCGTGAGGAGCTGGCCGCGAAGGAAGAGCATGAGATCGCCGTGATTGCCGAATTCCTGCCCCAGGCTCTGGAAGGCGCCGCGCTGGAGGCGGCGGTCAAGGAGGCCGTGGCCGCCACGGGGGCGGCGGGCATGAAGGATATGGGCAAGGTGGTCGGCGCGCTGAAGGCCAAGCATGGCGCGGCCTTGGACATGGCCGTGGCCTCCGCCGCGGTGAAGGCGGCCCTGGCCGGCTAATGGCGCTTCCGGCCAATTTTCTCGACGAGCTGCGCGCCCGCGTGCCGATCGCCACGGTGATCGGCCGCAGCGTGAAGCTCACGCGCTCCGGCCGGGAGCGTAAGGGGTGCTGCCCCTTCCATGGGGAAAAGACCCCGTCTTTTTATGTCTATGACGATCATTACCATTGCTTTGGCTGTGGCGAGCATGGGGATGTCATCACCTTTGTGATGAAAACCACCGGCGCGTCCTTCATGGAGGCGGTGGAGGATCTGGCTGGTCAGGCCGGGCTGGAAGTGCCCAAGCCCACCCCCCAGGCGGCGCAGGCGGAACAGCGCCGGGCCGGGCTTTCCGAAGTGCTGGAGCTTGCCTGCCGGGAATATCAACTCTGGCTTTGGGGGCAGGAAGGCCGCGCGGCGCTGGACTATCTGCGTGGGCGCGGACTGGCGGAGGACACCATCCGCCGTTTCCAGCTCGGCTGGTCGGGCGAGGGGCGGGGGCAGCTTGCCGCCGCCTTGCGCGGGCGGGACATCAAGCCGGACCAGCTCATCGAGGCCGGGTTGATGAAACAGGGGGAGCGCGGCCCGGCGGATATGTTCTTCGGCCGGGTGATGTTTCCCATCCGCGACCGGCGCGGGGCGTTGATCTCCTTTGGTGGGCGCATCATGGGCGATGGCCAGCCCAAATATGTCAATGGCCCGGAAACCGCGCTGTTTTCCAAGCGCCGCTCGCTATACGGGCTCAATCTGGCGCGCGAGGCCATCCGCAAGGGGGCCGCGATGATCGTCGTCGAGGGGTATATGGATGTCATCGCCCTGGCCCAGGCCGGGTTTGGGGGGGCGGTGGCGCCGCTTGGCACCGCTTTGACCGAGGAGCATCTGGAGGAGATCTGGCGGCTGACCCCCGAGCCGGTCATCTGCTTCGATGGCGACGCGGCGGGCCAGCGCGCGGCGCTGAAAACCGCCGAACTGGCGCTGACCCAGCTCAGCCCTGAAAAATCCCTGAAGCTCCTGCGCCTGCCGGCCAAGGACGACCCGGACAGCCTGATCAAGCGGGGGGGCAAGCCGGCTTTCGAGGCGGAGCTGGCCAAGGCCCAGCCGCTCTCGGCGGTGCTGTTTGGCATGCTGAGGGCCGGGCAGGATGTCGCCACCCCGGAAGGGCGCGCGCGCTTGCGCCAGCGCCTTGCCGCCGCCGCCAACTCGATTCCGGACAAGATGCTGGCGGGTGAATACCGCACGGCGCTGATGGATGAGTTTTTCGCCGGCCGGACCCGCCCGGCCCGGTCCGCGTTCACGCCGGGCGGCAGGGGGCGTTTCGCGCCCGCACCGCCGCCCGTGGCCCTGCCGCCGCGCGCCGCTCCCGACGCGCGGGCCGCTCAGGCGCGCCGCGCCAAGCTGATGCTGGCGGTTCTGCTGGCGTTTCCCATGCTGATTCCGGAGGTGGAGGAGGCTTTTTCCCATGTCCGGCTACAGCCGGAGGAGGAAGTGCTGCGCGAGGCGCTGCGAGATTTCGTTTCACGGGCCAAAACCCTTGACACGGCCTCTTTGTTCACCCATCTCGACAGCCTCGGCCTGGGCGGGCCGGCGCGGGCCTTGCGCGAGGATGCGAATGCCGAATTCCGTCTCGCGCCGGAGGCGAGCCCGGCGGAAGCCGCGCGGAACTGGTGGAGCTTGTATGAATTGATGGATTTCAGCATCGACATGTTGCGGACGCAGCGTGACGAGGCCCAGGCCCTATGGCTCGCCAATCCGGACGACCGCGCCGCCTGCGAGAGGCTGGTGCGCTATAATGAACTTCTGGCCCGCGCCCGCTCGGGTGCCGCCGGAAATGAAGATTTCTGACTCAAACCGGGCAAGGTTGTTGCCTATTTATTGACTTGTAAAATATACGAGCCGCTTAGACCGGAGACTTGATCTGACCATGGCCACCAAGCCGACCGCCACCACGGAAAACGCCACCCCCGAGGCCGAGGCCGACGCCAACGTGCTGGACACCCAGTCCGCCGCCGTCAAAAGGCTGATCGCCAAGGGCAAGGAGCGCGGCTACATCACCTTCGATGAGCTGAATGCGGTTCTGCCCGCTGAGCAGAACAGCTCCGAGCAGATTGAAGACATCATGGCGATGCTCAATGAAATGGGCATCCAGGTCGTGGAATCCGAGGAGAACGACGAAACCGAGGCCGCCGCCGCCCCCAAGGACGAGCAGAACGAGGAGGATGAGCAGGCCGGCAACATCTCCGAGGCCTCCGTCAGCCGCACGGACGACCCGGTGCGCATGTATCTGCGCGAGATGGGCACGGTGGAGCTGCTCTCGCGCGAGGGCGAGATCGCCATCGCCAAGCGCATCGAGGCCGGGCGGGACATGATGATCCGGGGCTTGTGCGAAAGCCCCCTGACGTTCCGCGCGATTATCGCCTGGCACGAGGCGTTGAACAATGGCCGGGTGCTGCTGCGCGACGTGATCGATCTGGAGGCCATGCAGAACGGCGCCGAGCCGAGCGACGAGAGCTTCGAGAACGAGAATAACGAGAATAACGAGGAGATGGAGGAGGATGAGGAAGGCGAAGGCGCCGGCATGTCCCTCTCCGCCCTGGAAGAGAAGCTGAAGCCGGAAATCTTCCAGAATTTCGACGAGATCGAGAAGCTCTACGACAAGCTCTCGAAAATGCAGACCAAGCGCATCGAGACCCTGACCGCCGGCGAGGATGTGAATTCCCGCTCCGAGAAGGCTTATGAGAAGCTGCGCGACGAGCTGGTGGCCAAGGTGGAGCAGGTGCGCCTGCATAATAACCGCATCGAGGAGCTGGTGGCCCAGCTCAAGGTGCTCAACCAGAGGCTGAACGGGCTGGAGGGGCAGCTGCTCCGCCTGGCCGAGAGCACCAAGGTGAGCCGCGAGGATTTTCTGTCGCATTATCGCGGCAATGAGATGGATCCGAACTGGCTGGCCCATATGGCCGAGATGCCGGGCAGGGGCTGGAAGGATTTCGTCAAGAAGCATGAGGGCCAGGCTGGCGAGCTGCGCGCCCAGATCGGCAAGGTGGCGGCCGAGGCCGGGCTGCCGATTGAGGAATTTCGCCGGGTTTATACCACCGTCTCGCGTGGCGAGCGTGATTCCACGCGCGCCAAGAAGGAGATGATCGAGGCCAATCTGCGCCTGGTCATCTCCATCGCCAAGAAATACACCAACCGCGGGCTGCAATTCCTGGATCTGATCCAGGAGGGCAATATCGGCCTGATGAAGGCGGTGGATAAGTTCGAGTACCGGCGCGGTTATAAGTTCAGCACCTATGCCACGTGGTGGATCCGCCAGGCGATCACCCGCTCCATCGCCGACCAGGCCCGCACCATCCGGATTCCGGTGCATATGATCGAGACGATCAACAAGCTGGTGCGCACCTCGCGCCAGATGCTGCACGAGATCGGCCGCGAGCCGACTCCGGAGGAGCTGGCCGAGAAGCTCGGCATGCCGCTGGAGAAGGTGCGCAAGGTGTTGAAGATCGCCAAGGAACCGATCTCGCTCGAAACGCCGATCGGCGACGAGGAGGACAGCCATCTGGGCGATTTCATCGAGGACAAGGCGGCGATCATTCCGCTGGATGCGGCGGTGCAGGCCAATCTGCGCGAGGCGGCGACGCGCGTGCTCTCCAGCCTGACCCCGCGCGAGGAGCGTGTGCTGCGCATGCGCTTTGGCATCGGCATGAATACCGACCATACGTTGGAAGAGGTGGGGCAGCAGTTCAACGTCACGCGAGAGCGTATCCGCCAGATCGAGGCGAAGGCGCTGCGCAAGTTGAAGCACCCCTCGCGCTCGCGCAAGCTGCGCAGCTTTTTGGATGATTGATAAAGGTTTTTGGCGCGGCTTTTTTCAAAACGCCGCAAAACGCCACCCTTCCTGAAAAAAGGGGCGGCACCCCAAAAACTTTTGAAACTCTGGCTCCGGGGGCGGTGAATGCCTGAGATTCTGGACTATGCGCAGCCTGCTCCGGGTGAGGCCACCGAGCGCGCCATTGTCACGGTCGTGTTCCTGCGCATGCTGAACCAGCCGCAACGCCCCCCGGCCAGGCTGCCGCCCGGCGCCACGGTGACGCGCGAGCGGCTAAGCCTCTCGCAATATCGTGAGCTTTACGATCAGGTCGGCGGGCCCTGGCTGTGGTGGCTGCGCCGGGTGATGCCGGACGCGCTGCTGGAAAGACATCTCGCCAGCAGCACCGTCTCCGTGCATATGCTGCGCGCGGGGGGCGAGACGGCCGGGTTCTACGAGCTTGATTCCGGTCATTGGCCTTATGTGAATCTCAATTATTTCGGGCTGATGCCGGGGTTCATCGGGCGCGGGCTGGGCAAGCCCCTGCTGGACCACGCGGTGGATACCGTGTTCGGGGGGGCCACCGCGCTGCGCGGCATGAGCGTGAATACCTGCAATGCCGACCATCCCCGCGCGTTGCCCAATTATCTCGCCGCGGGGTTCAGCGAATATCGCCGGGCTCAGGTGGAGTGGGATATTCCCGTGCGGCTTGGGTTTAAGATCCCCGAGCATTTGCGGGGCTGAGATTCTGCCGCCGGAGATACTTTTTGAGGATAATCGCGCGCTGGTGGTGAACAAGCCAGCGGGTTTGCCGGTCTATCCCGGGCGGGCGGGCGGTGCGTCCATCGAGGATTTCTTTCCTCTCTGGCGCAAGGGCAAGACCGGCCCGTGGCTGGCGCACAGGCTGGACCAGGATACGGCGGGCTGCCTGCTGATCGCGCGTAAGAAGGCGGTTTTGCTGGAGGCCCAGGCGCTGCTGGGGGCTGGCGGCGCGGAAAAACGCTATTGGGCCATTTTGCGCGGCGTGCCCGAAGCGGCGAGCGGCGAGATCGACGCCCCCCTGGCCAAGGTCACCGAGGGGCGGCGCTGGCGCATGGCGGTGCGGGCGGATGGCCAGCCCGCCCGCACGCTCTGGCGGGTTTTGGGCGCCAGACAAGGAAGGGCGCTCGTGGAATTCTCGCTTCTCACCGGGCGCACGCATCAGGCGCGGGCGCATGCGGCGCATCTGGGCCATCCGGTGCTGGGCGATCCCGTTTATGGGGTAAAGGGGGAGGGGCCGATGTGTCTGCTGGCCCGGCGGCTGCGCCTGCCCATGGCGGCGCCCATCGACGCCACGGCGCCGGCGCCGGCGCACATGGCGCCTTTCGTGGAGGATTGTCTTGGAACGCTCTGAATTTGAACCTGGCCAATATGTCCGCCATCCGCGCCAGCCCGCTTGGGGGCTGGGCCAGGTGCAAAGCGCCATCGGCCACCGCGTGACGGTGAATTTCGAGCATGCCGGCAAGATTTTGGTGGATACGAGCGTGGTTATGCTCGAACATGCCCAGCCGGAGTGATTGCAAAAGGACCGGTTTGGTCCGAAATAGAGGAACATGATCGACCCGTTTGGCCGGACAGTTTCTTACCTTCGCGTTTCGGTGACGGACCGGTGCGATTTTCGCTGTGTCTATTGCATGGCCGAGGATATGAGCTTTCTGCCGAAGGCGGAGCTGCTTTCGCTGGAGGAGATGGAACGGCTCTGCGCCACGTTCATCCGCATGGGGGTCAAGAAGCTGCGCCTGACCGGCGGCGAGCCGCTGGTGCGCCGCAATGTGATGAGCCTGATCGAGGGGCTGGGGCAATATCTGGGCCATGGGCTGGAAGAGCTGACCCTCACCACCAACGGCGCGCAACTGGCCCGGCATGCGCAAGGGCTGGTGGCGGCGGGGGTCAGGCGTGTCAATGTCAGCCTCGACACGCTGGATGAACGGCGCTTTGCCGCCATCACCCGCTGGGGACGACTGGCGCAGGTGTTGGCGGGCATAGAGGCGGCCCAGGCGGCGGGGCTGGCCGTTAAGATCAACATGGTGGCGCTGAAGGGCATGAACGACGACGAGTTCGACGCCATGCTGGCATGGTGCGGCCAGCGCGGGTTCGATCTTTGCTTGATCGAGACCATGCCGATGGGCGAGGTGACACACCGGGAGGAGACGCATCTGCCGCTTGCCGGCGTGCGCCGCGCGCTGGCGCGGAGCTGGACGCTGTCGCCCGACGATTATAACAGCGGCGGGCCGGCGCGCTATGTGACCGTGGCGGAAACCGGCCGCCGGCTCGGCTTCATCACACCGCTCAGTCATAATTTCTGTGAATCCTGCAACCGGGTGCGGCTGACCTGCACCGGCACGCTTTATATGTGCCTGGGACAGGAGGATGCGGTCGATCTGCGCAAGCCCTTGCGCGCCGGCACCGGCGACGCGGGGCTGGAAGCGGCGATCCGCCAGGGGATCGCCGCCAAGCCCGAGGGGCATGATTTCGCCATTGGCCGGGTGGCGGTGGCGCGCCATATGTCGGTGACGGGCGGGTAGGGCCGGTGGGCGGTCAGGCGGTTTATGATTTGTGGGAGCAAACCCCGCTCAGGAAAATGCCGACGGCGCGGTCGATCCGCGCTTCCAGCGTCTTGAGGCTGGGGCGGGTGCGCAGCCCGGACAGCGCGCCGAAATAAAAATCGCCCAGAGCCATGCCGAACAGCATGGAGACCAGCTCGCGGATCTCCGCGCGGGAGCAGCGTTCCCCCCCGTTGAGATCGGCAAGCTCAAGCAGGCTGGTTTCCAGATGCGCCTTGGCCTTGCGCATGCGCCTGAAGAAAAAGACCCGGTTGAAGTCGGGGCTATGCGCATATTCGGCGATGACCAGCCGGGTGATGGCGATCTGGGCCGGGTCGAGTATGAATTTCGCGATCTGATTCAGATAAGCGCATAGCGTGTCGTGCATCGTCCAGCCGGGCTGGGGCGGGGGCAGGCGCAGCCGGGACTGGCGGTGGGCGAGCAGTTCGCCGAACAATTCACCCTTGGACTGCACCAGCAGATAGACCGTGCGCTTGGACATGCCGGCTTGCCGCGCGATCTCCGACATCGTGGCGTTGTGATAGCCTTTTGACAAAAAGACGTGCTCGGCGGCATCCAGCAGGGTCTCCAGCCGCGGAGCGGGGTCTTCCGCCAGGCGGGAGCGCGGCTTGCGCGAGGGGTTCTCCATATTCATTATAAAATTATACAATCAAGGCTTAGAAACCGGCAAGTTTCCACAGCGATTGAGTTGTTAAGAAAGTCCGGCTTGACGGCTTCAAAAAACGCCGCTAGCTCGGAGACCATGAAACCAACCGGTTTCCCGTTTCGGTCTTGCATCGCCTTGCTGGCGATTTCCCTTTCCGGCTGCGCCGTGGGGCCGGACTATCATCATCCAGCCCCGCCGGATACGGCGCTCACCCCGCGCCCCTTGCCCGCCGCCACCGCCATGGCGGATGGAACGGCCCAGCATTTTGTCACGGGCGGGGATATAGCGGGGGATTGGTGGCATTTGTTCCAGTCCCCGCAACTGGATGAGCTGATCGCCAGCGCGCTGAAGAACAATCCCAGCCTCGCCGCCGCCCAGGCCACGTTGCTGGAGGCGCAGGAGAATTTCCGGGCCGCCCAGGGCGCGCTGTTGCCCACGCTTTCCGGCAGTTTCGGCGCGCAGCGCGACAAGGGCTCCAGCGCCGGGCTGGCGGCTTTCGGCAGCAGCGGCGGCGCCTCGTTGCCGGCCTATACGCTTTACAATGCCTCGCTGTCCGTTTCCTACACGCTGGACGTGTTCGGCGGGCAGCGCCGGCAGATCGAGAGTATTGCCGCCCAGGCGGAATATGAGCGCTGGGAGCTGGAAGCCGCTTATTTGACGCTGACCGCCAATATCGTCACCGCCGCGGTGAACGAGGCCTCGCTGAACGCGCAGATCGAGGCGACGCGCAAGCTGATCTCCGATGAAACGCAATTGCTGGCCATCCTGCGGGCCCAGGTGAGCCTGGGCGGGGCGGCGCGGGCGCAATTGTTGCAGCAGGAGGCCACGCTGGCCCAGCAGGAGGCCACGCTGCCGCCCTTGCAATCCCAGCTGGCCCAGGCGCGCAACCAGCTTGCCGCCTATGCGGGGCAGTTTCCGGGTCATTTCCACCTGCAAAGCTTCACGCTGGCGGATCTCACCTTGCCGGCGGATATTCCCGTCAGCCTGCCTTCCGCCATTGTCGCGCAGCGGCCGGATATCGCGGCGGCGGCGGCGCAATTGCACGAGGCCTCGGCCAATGTCGGCGTGGCGGATGCGAACATGCTGCCGCAGGTCACGCTTTCGGCCGAGGTGGGGCGCGAGGCGCTGACCGCCGGAACGCTCTTCACGCCGCAGACCCTGCTCTGGAATTTGGTGGCGGGCATCACCCAGCCTCTCTTCGAGGGGGGGACTTTGTCCGCCCAGCGCAAATCCGCCATCGCGGCGTTGCGGGTGGCCGGGGCGCAATATCAGTCCACGGTGATCTCCGCCTTTCAGAATGTCGCGGATGCGCTTTCGAGCTTGCAATATGACGCGACCACGCTGGCGGCGGCGCAGGCGGCGCGCGAGGCGGCGGCCAGCAGCCTGCGGGTGACCGAGGCGCAATACAGGCTGGGGGGACAACCTTTCTCAGCCGTGCTGACGGCGGAGGTCAGCTATCAGAGTGCCGTGATCTCCGCGGTGAAAGCCAGGGCGGCCCGGCTGGCCGACACCGCCGCCCTTTATCAGGCGCTGGGGGGTGGCTGGTGGCACAGGCAGGATGTGGCGACGCCATGTTGCGGGGTGATTCCATGAAGGAAACCGGTAGATGAGCAAATCGGGCAAGACCGCCAAGCGCATGAGCATCATGCTGATCGCCGTGGCGGTGATCTTCGCGCTCGTGTTCGGCTGGGGTGTGCTGCGCTCCATCTTCATCGCGAAATTTCTGAAGGGGTTCGCCAACCAGGCGCAGACCGTGGCCACCATCGAGGCGGGGCGGACACCCTGGCAGCCGGTCGTGCAATCGGTCGGGTCGCTGACGGCGATCAACGGCGCCTCGCTCTCGGCCGAGGTGGGCGGCATCGTCGATACGATCGATTTCCGGTCCGGCGAGGATGTGAAGAAGGGCGATGTGCTGCTGACGCTGCGCCCGAACAACGACCCGGCCGTGCTGGCGCAGCTCAAGGCCCAGGCCCGGCTGGACGCCATCAATTATGCGCGCGACCAGAAGCAGTTCGCCGCCGATGCCGTCTCCCGCTCGCAGCTCGATACCGACCGCGCCAATCTGGACGCGGCCAACGCCCAGGTGGCGGCCCAGCAAGCCACGATGGACGAGAAGATCGTCCGCGCGCCCTTCTCCGGCCGGCTTGGCATCCGGCAGGTGGATGTCGGGCAATATCTACAGGCGGGCACGGCCATCGTCTCGCTGGAGCAGCTGAATCCGTTATTCGTGGATTTCCATCTGCCGCAGCAGGAGGTCTCCCGGCTGGCGCCGGGACAGACGGTGGATGTTTCCATCGACACGTTTCCGGGCAAGAGCCTCAAGGCGAAGATCACCGCCATCGGCGCCACGATCGATTCCGACACGCGCTCCATCCCGGTGCGGGCGGTGATGGAGAATGACGGGCTGGCGCTACGGCCGGGCATGTTCGTCTCCGTTTCGGTGGAGACCAGCAAGCCGGTCGAGGCGGTGACGCTGCCGCAGACCGCCATCACCTACAGCTCCTATGGCGATACGGTCTATCTCGTGAAGCATGCCAGCGGCGGCAAGGAGCAGGACGGGCTGGTGGCCGAGCAGGTTTTCGTGACGCTGGGGGCGACGCGCGGCGACCAGGTGCAGGTGCTCTCGGGCGTGCGGCCGGGGGATGCGGTGGTCACGGCCGGGCAGGTGAAGCTGCATAATGGCTCGCCGGTGGTGGTGAACAACAAGATCCAGCCGAGCAACGACCCCAACCCCAACCCGCCGAACGAGTGAGGCGGCGATGAAGCGCTTCACGGATCTGTTCATTACCAGGCCGGTGCTGTCCATCGCCGTGTCGGTGCTGATTCTGGTGATGGGGCTGCGCGCGGTGGGGACGCTGCCGGTGCAGCAATTCCCGCGGACCGAGAATGCCACCATCACCATCACCACCACCTATCCCGGCGCCGCGCCCGCCACCATCGCCGGGTTCGTGACCACGCCGCTGGAAAATGCCGTCGCCCAGGTGAACGGCATCGACTACATGACCTCGTCCAGCCAGACGAGCGTGTCCACCATCACGATCAATCTGGTGCTCAACCATAACCCGGATCAGGCGCTGACCGAGGTTTCGGCGCGGGTGAATTCGGTGCTCAACCAGCTTCCCTCGGGCACCGAGCAGCCGGTGATCACGCTGGCGGTCGGGCAGGAGGTGGACGCCATGTATATCGGCTTCCGCAGTTCCGTGCTCAACGCCAACCAGATCACCGACTACATCACCCGTGTCGTGCAGCCGCAATTGCAGGCGGTGCATGGGGTGCAGACGGCGGAGATATTGGGCGGCGAGAATTACGCCATGCGTATCTGGCTGAATCCGGACAAGCTTGCCGCCTATGGGCTGACGCCGACCGATGTATGGAACGCGCTGGCGGCGAATGATTTCATCTCCGCGCTGGGCAACACCAAGGGCACGATGACGCAGGTTTCGCTGGATGCCTCCACCGGCCTGCATTCGCCCGAGCAGTTCCGTCAGCTCATCCTCAAGCAGCAGAACAATACCATTGTCCGGCTGCGCGATGTCGCCACCGTGGCGCTGGGGGCCGATACCTACGAGCAGCACGTGACCTTCGATAACAAGCCGGGTGTTTATGTCGGCATCAAGGTGGCGCCGGAAGCCAATCTGCTGAACGTGATTTCCGAGGTGCGGGCGCGGATGCCGCAGATCCAGGCCGACTTGCCTTCCGGGCTTACCGCGCAGGTCGTGTATGATTCCACGGTGTTCGTGAACGCCTCCATCCGCGAGGTGGTGGAATCGCTGGCCGAGGCGCTGCTGATCGTCACCTTGGTGGTGTTCGCCTTTCTGGGCTCGCCGCGCTCGGTGCTGATCCCGGTGGTGGCGATCCCGCTATCCCTGATCGGCGCTTTCGCGATGATGGCGGCGTTTGGTTTCTCCATCAATCTGCTGACGCTGCTGGCGCTGGTGCTGGCCATCGGGCTGGTGGTGGATGACGCCATCATCGTGGTGGAAAACGTCAACCGGCATCTCGATCTCGGGCAGAGCCCGATGCAGGCGGCGCGCGAGGCGGCGGCGGAGCTGGGCGGGCCGATCGTGGCGATGACGGTGGTGCTGATCGCCGTTTATGTGCCCATCGCCTTTCAATCCGGCCTGACCGGCGCCTTGTTCACCGAATTCGCGTTGACGCTGGCGGGGGCGGTGACGATTTCCGCCGTGGTGGCGCTGACGCTGACGCCGATGCTCAGTTCGCGCTTTTTGCGGCACGTGAACCGCGAGCAGCCGAACTGGGAGGGCAAGATGATCAATTTCATCGACGCCACCTTTGAAAGGCTGCACCGCAATTATACCAGGCTGTTGAATGCCAGCCTCGATACCATTCCGGTGACATTGACCTTCGCGGCGCTCGTGCTCAGCAGCATTTATTTTCTGGCGTCGGATTCCAAGAGCGAGCTGGCGCCCACGGAGGACCAGGGTATCGTGCTGTTCACCGCCACCTCCGCGCCGGATGCGACGATCGGCCAGAAGGCGATGTGGGATACGCATCTCAACGCGGCGATCCTGAAATATCCGGATGTCGCGCATTCCTTCCAGATCGACGTGCCGGGCATGGATATTCTCGGCGCGGTGCTCAAGCCTTGGGGCGAACGCCGGCCGGCGGCGGCATTGCAGACCATGATGCAGAAAACCGCGAATGAGGAGGATGCCGGGCAGCAGGTGGCGGCTTTTCCGCTGCCGCCCTTGCCGGGCTCCTCCGGGTTGCCGGTGCAGTTCGTGATCAAGAGCACCGGCAGCTTCCAGGCGCTTTATCCTTATGCTCAGAAATTACTGCACGAGGCGCTGAAGAGCGGGAAGTTCATTTTCTTGCAGAGCGATCTCAAGATCGATCAGCCGCAGGCGACCGTGGTGATCGACCGTGACAAGGCGGCGGCGCTGGGGCTGAATATGAGCGATGTCGGCGCGGCGCTGAGCGAGGCGCTGGGCGGCGGCTATGTGAATTATTTCGATCTCGACGGGCGCTCCTACAAGGTGATTCCGCAGACCAACCGTCTCGCGCGGCTGAATGTCTCGGACCTGAAGAATTATTATGTCCTCTCCAAGAACGGCATCAATGTGCCGCTTTCCTCGATCGCGTCGATCAAGACCAATGTGATCCCGGAAGCGATCAATCATTTCCAGCAGCAGAATTCCGCGACGTTGCAGGGCGTGGTCGCGCCGGGGGTGGCGCAGGCCGATGCGTTGCAGACCTTGCAGCAATTGGCCAAGCGGATTCTGCCGCCCGGAGACACGGTGGATTATGGCGGGCTGATGCGCCAATATGTGCAGACCAGCGACGCGTTCGTGTTTACCTTCATCTTCGCGCTGATCATCATCTTCCTGGCGCTGGCGGCCTTGTTCAACTCGTTCCGGGATCCGCTGATCATTCTCGTCTCCGTGCCGATGTCGATCGCGGGCGCGTTGATCTTCATCTATATCGGGATCGGGGGCTTGAGCCTGAATATCTATACGGAGGTCGGGCTGGTGACGTTGATGGGGCTGGTCTCCAAGCATGGCATCCTGATGACCGAAGTGGCGAACGAGGCCAGGTTGGGAGGGATGAGCAAGCGCGAGGCCATTGAATATGCCGCCAATATCCGGTTGCGGCCGATTCTGATGACCACGGCGGCGATGGTGGTGGGCGTGCTGCCGCTGATCTTCGCGGGGGGGGCGGGGGCGGCCTCGCGCTATGCCATGGGCATGGTCATTGCGACGGGGCTTTCCATTGGCACCTTGTTCACGCTGTTCGTGGTGCCGGCGGTGTATATGGTGCTGGCCGCCGAGCATCGCGCGAGCGAAACGATCGTCCCGGAATGAAACAAAATTTCGCACAACCGAAATAATTAAAATAAGGTTTGTAATACTTTAAAGTTGTGTCAATTTGGCCGCGATGAAGAAACAGCGCGCGCCAACGGGCTTTGCTGAATTACCGATCCTTGAGGCGTTGCCGCCGGAGATCCGGCCAGCGCCTCTCGCTGTCGGGACGGAGGGGCACAGGGCGCGGTTGCGGGCACGGTTTCTCGCCGGCGGGGCCGATGCGCTGGCGGATCATGAGCTGATCGAAATGACGTTGTTCCTGGCCTTGCCGCGGCGGGACACCAAGCCCATCGCCCGGGCCTTGCTGGCGCGTTTTGGGTCTTATGCCAACGCGATTTCCGCCCCGGTTTCGGAGCTGTTGAGTGTGGAGGGCTTGGGCGAGGCCGGTGTGTCGGCGCTCAAGCTGGTGCAGGCGGCCTGTCAGCGTCTGGCCAAGGCGGAGGTGCTCTACCGCCCGGTGCTCGGCAACTGGGACAGGCTGATGGAATATCTCCAGGCCATATTGGCGCGTGAGAAGGTCGAGCAGTTCCGGGTTCTGTACCTGGATAATCGCAACCGCCTGCTGGCGGACGTGCCGCAGGGCAGCGGCACGGTGAATCACACGCCGGTTTATCCGCGCGAGGTGGTCAAGCGCGCGCTGGAGCTGAATGCGACGGCGATGATTCTCGTGCATAATCATCCCAGTGGCGATCCATCCCCGTCCGATGACGATATTTCGATGACCAGGGAGATCAAGCGCGCCGCCACGTCATTGTCCGTGGTGCTGCACGACCATGTGATTGTCGGCAATGGGCGCTGGCTCAGCTTTCGCAAGGCGGGGCTGTTATGAGGCCCAGCCGGTGAGCACCGCCATGCGCAGCCTGGCCACCATGCGGCCCTCCTTGCGTGGCATCGCCGCCAGCGCGGCGGGGAACAAGGCGCGCGGCGGGATGGCGCGGCTACGCGCGCATAGGGCGTTGCCTTCGCCCGCGTCGCGCAGCTCGTGCAGCAGGGCCAGGGGGTTGGCGTACAGGAATTCCAACTCCTCGATATCCGCGACCGGATGTGTGAACCCCGCGCGTTGCAGGAGGCCGGCACAGTCGCGCAGTTCAGGAAACGGGGAGATACGCGGGCTGACCTTGCCGGTCAGCGTTTCTTCCGTCTCCAGCAGGTTCAGCCGTAATTCGTGCAACGTGCCCAGCACGGGCAGGCTGGCCAGCAGCAGTCCTTCGGGCTTGAGCGCCCGGCGGAACTGGATGAGCGCGCCGGGCAGATCGTCCAGACCATGCAGGGAAAGCGGCGCGACGATCAGATCATACCGCGCCTGGGTTAGCTTGAAATCGGCCGGGCCGGGCAGGGGCAGCGGCGTGCCGCCGGCTTTTGCCGCCAGCAAGGCTGAGAAATCGGCGCTGTCCACGCTGATGCCGCGCGCCTTGAGCATTGGCGCCAGAACCCCGCGGCCGCCGAAATCCAATGCCGTGGAAAAGCGACTCGTCGTGTCGTCCAGCCGGTCCAGAAGGCGGTCGGTCAGTTCCTCCAGCACCGGTGTGACGGTGCCCAGGCGCTGGGCCGCCCTGTCCCGGTATTTCACCAACGCTTTGAAATCGAAGATTTGTTGCACATGAAACCCCTGTTCCGCTGGGTTCTGGATAGCGTCCTGCCGCCCTCTTGTCTTGTCTGTTCCGAGCCGGTGGAAGCCGAGGGGCAGCTTTGCCTGGATTGTTTCCGCAAGGCGAATTTCATTTCACCGCCCTTATGCGCCCATTGCGGCGTGCCGCTGGCCTTCGCCCAGCCGGAAGCGGGGACGCAACCATTATGCGCCGCCTGCGAGGCGGCCCCCCCGGCCTTCGACATGGCGCGCGCGGCGCTGCGTTACGACGACATCGCCAAGCGGATGATCCTGCCGTTGAAATATAGCGACCAGAGCGAGACGGCGGCCGGGCTGGCGCGGCTGATGCGCCGGCCGGGCGAGGAGATGTTGCAAGCCGCCAATCTGCTGGTGCCGGTGCCGCTGCATGCCGCGCGGCTGCGCCAGCGCCGCTATAACCAGGCGGCGGTGCTGGCCATTGCCTTGGCGCGCCTGACCGGGCGGCCGCTGGGGCTGGATGCGCTGCGGCGCGACCGCGCCACCAAGCCGTTGGAAAAGCTGGGACCGCAGGAGCGCCGCGCGGAGTTGGTCGGGGCCATCTCATTGCGCGAGGATGCCAATGTCGCGGGGAAGCGCGTGCTGCTGATCGACGATGTGATGACGACCGGCGCCACGGCCAATCAATGCGCGCTGGCCTTGCGCGGCGGCGGCGCGGCGCGGGTGGATGTTCTCACGGTCGCGCGCGTGGCTGACCCGCGTCTTTTGTAAATTCACCTTGCATTCGGCATGCTCTCGGCTAATTGGAAGCAAATGCCCGAGATCGACATCTATACTCAGCCTTATTGCCCTTACTGCATACGCGCCGTGGCGTTGCTGAAACGCAAGGGCGTCGCGTTCAAGGAGATCAACGCCCCGCACGGCACGGCCGCGCGCGAGGAGGCGATCCGGCGTTCCGGCGGGCGCGGCACCGTGCCGCAGATCTTCATCGGTGAGCGGCATGTGGGAGGCTGCGACGATTTGCTGGCGCTGGAGCGTGCCGGCAAGCTTGATCCGCTGCTGACGCCATGATCCATTATCAGCTTCATTGCGAGGCCGGCCATGAGTTCGATGGCTGGTTCAAGGATAGCGCCGGCTTCGAGAAGCAGGTCGCCGCCGGAATGGTGGCGTGCCCGTCCTGCGGCAATGTCCAGGTCTCCCGCGCGCTGATGGCGCCGTCCATCCCCCGCAAGGGGCGTGAGGTGGCGCCGGTGCCCGTGCCCGAGCCCCCGCCCGCCACGCTGGCGGCGCCTCAGGCCGCGGGCGGGGCCATTCCAGATAGCGTGCGCGCCGCCTTGCAGAAATTACGCGAGGAGGTGGAGAAGAATTGCGACTATGTCGGCGCGGATTTCGCCGAGGAGGCGCGGCGCATCCATCAGGGCGAGGCCGCGCAGCGTGGGATCTATGGTGAAAGCTCCGAGGAGGAGGCCGAGGCCTTGGCCGAGGACGGCATTGCCTTTGCCCGGATCCCCTGGGTGCCGCGCAACGATAGCTGAACCATGCGCGAGGTTGTTTTCTCGGCCGATGATTTCGGCCTGACGGAATCCGTGAACGAGGCGGTGGAGCGCGCCAACCGGGAGGGCAGGTTGACCCAGGCCAGCCTGATGGTGGCGGCCCCGGCGGCGGCGGATGCGGTGCGCCGCGCCAGAACATTGCCGGGGTTGAAGGTGGGGTTGCATCTGGTGCTGGTGGATGGCGATTCGATGCTCGGCCATGCGGCGCTGGCGCATATCACCGGGGCGGATGGGCGGTTTTCCACCGATCAGGCGGCGCTGGGAGTGAAATATTTTTTCTCGCCGGCGGCCAGGCGCGAATTGCGTGCCGAGATCGAGGCGCAATTCGCTGGGTTTGCCGCCACGGGGCTGCCCTTGCATCACGCCGACGCGCATAAGCATTTTTTGCTGCATCCCACCATCGCGGCCATGATGATCGAGGTGGGCAGGCGCTACGGGTTGAAACGCTTGCGCGTGCCCGCCGAGCCGCCCGCGATCATGACCGCGCTGGGGGAGAAGGTCGGGTTTGGCGAGCGCGCGCTTTATGCCTGGACGCGGCTATTGCGCCGCCAGGCGCGAGGGTTGGAAGTGCCCGACCAGGTGTTCGGCATCAAATGGTCCGGCCATATGACACGCGAGAGGGTCGAGCGGCTGCTGGAATTGCTGCCGGATGGCCGCACCGAGATTTATAGCCACCCCGCGACCCGTCGCGACGAGGCGCTGGTGAGGCTGATGCCCGATTACGACCATGTCGGCGAGTTCGAGGCGCTGCTGGCCGCGCCTTGAGGCGATAGGGGGCGCGATCGAGCGGGGCTGGTCCGGGCAGGGGATATTCCGCCCATCTTCCACCCATGAAAAACCCGGCCGAAGCCGGGTTTTTGGAGAACGCGTCAGCGCTTGGAGAACTGGAAGATTTGTAATGCATTGTTTTTGCTTGATTATTTTTGACGAAAATAATCTGTGAACGATCTGTGAAAAAAATTGGATGGCTTGCTTGGCCATTAGGCGCACCTTCCGTATCGAACCCCCTTTCTTCCGGAGAAGCCGATCCTGCTTTTGAGGACTGGAAGCTTTGCAAGGCATCGTTGTTTCCGTGATTGTTTTTGAACGAAATGAACCTGTGAATGATCTGTGAAAGCCGTCTGGTAGATTTCTTGCTCATCAGGCCACCTTTCACAAGGTAAAGTCCACATGCACCGCATCATAGGGAAAGACCACGCGCCGGCAATCACTAGCGCCTGCATGTGACGATGCGAGGCATTCGCGTCGTGGTCATCGCGCCGGGCAATCTCCTGAATGGGTCCAAAATCCACGTTCAGAGTCGCTTGGTCGGTGAAGCGGTCCGGCGCCTTGCGTTCCCCGACATGATTGTAGCCCCCCTTTGCCGGCCTCGTTGACGTACCGCAGCGAGCACACGTGTTGCGCCACTAATGCCGAGCAATATTTTTTAAGTCCGGTGCGGTGTATTATAAGAAGTTGATAAAAAAGACAAAAATAGACTTTTCGATTTTTATGTGTGAGATAATGTGTAAACTTTGGCCGTTCTGTTCGCTCTCAGCATGATTGCGTCGACTTGGCAAGATATTGTTTTTGCTGTGAATTTTCAAGAATTGGCGGTTTTGGGCGTCGTCAAAGCGGAAATCGTCCTCGCTTTCGTGCGATTTGGATCGCGCAGGCGTCCGGAGACGAGTCGCGCGAATGGCCAATTGGCTATCGGCCCCTCCACGTCGCCGGAGGATTGTTTAATTGGCGGCCCTCTAAAGCCGTCCTTCTGAGCCGACACGCCTCAGCGACTCAGCGCCCATGTACGAACCCGCTTGCGCGGGATTGGTGCTGGTGGCGGGGCCTTGGGCTTTGAGCCACGGTAATTGCTTGAACTGAGATGGAACTGCGTCCGAGCATGAAGGGTCTCCCTTCAGCTTGAGAGGAAGTTCCCATGTCCATCTCCACCCAGCTTGCCTCTGCCCCCGTTAGCCCGTTGCGCCAGCGTATGCTCGAAGACATGGCGATGCGCGGCCTGCGTACCGAGACGCAGCGCGATTATATCCGCACCGTCAAAGCCTTTGCCACGTTTCTCGGGCGCTCCCCCGATACGGCGACGGCCGAGGATATCCGCCGTTTCCAGGTGTATCAGCGTGAGAGCGGCATGCAGCCGCAGTCGATCAATAATACGGTGTCGGGGCTGCGGTTCTTTTTCACCGTGACACTCAACCGGCCCGACCTGTCGCTACGGCTGGTCCTGGTCCGGTTCCCGCGCAAACTGCCTGATGTGCTCAGCGTCGAGGAGGTCGGGCGGTTGCTAGAAGCTGCGCCGAACCTCAAATACAAGGCCGCGCTCGGCACCGCCTATGGCGCCGGCTTGCGCGTGTCGGAGGTCGCCTCGCTCAAGATCGATGACATCGACAGCACCCGCATGCTGATCCGCATCGAGCAAGGCAAGGGCCGCAAGGATCGCAACGCCATGCTGTCGCCGCAGCTGCTGGCCCTGCTGCGGCTGTGGTGGCGCGAGGGCAAGCGCCGCAACGTCATGCTGCCGCATGGCTGGCTATTCCCCGGCCGCAGCTGCACCGAGCCGGTCTCGACGCGCCAGATCAACCGCGCGGTGCATGAAGCAGCCGAGGTCGCACGGGCATTCGCAAGCATGTGTCGCCGCACACGTTGCGGCACAGCTTTGCCACCCATCTGCTTGAGCAGGATGTCGATATTCGCGTCATCCAGGTGCTGCTCGGCCATTCCAAGCTCGACACCACCGCGCTCTACGCGCGTGTGGCCACCAAAACCATCCGGGCGGTCACCAGCCCGCTCGAGAAGCTGCAGCTGTTGATGGAAGGCGGCAATCCCGGCGACTGAGCGGTGGCGCGCCCGCCGCTGGAGGTCGCCGATATTTTTCGCCGTCATGGGGCAGCCTACCGGGCCCAGCATGCCGGCCATATCAGCCTCAGCCAATTGAAGGTGATGTCGGCGATCGAGACCTGCCGCACCGCCGCGCTCGGCGGTCATGTCGAAGGCTGTCCGGCGTGCGGCCACCGCCGCATCGCCTACAACAGCTGCCGCAACCGGCACTGCCCCAAGTGCCAGGGTGCGGCGGCGCGTGACTGGCTGGCGGCGCGAGAGGCCGATCTGCTGCCGGTTGGGTATTTCCACGTCGTCTTCACCGTGCCAGCCGAGATCGCCGGGCTGGCGCTCCACAACAAAGCCGAACTCTATGAGCTGCTGTTCCACACGGCCGCTCAGACGATGCTGACCATCGCCGCTGACCCACGCCATCTCGGTGCGCGCATCGGCATCACCGCCGTGCTCCACAGCTGGGGCTCGGCGCTTACCCACCATCCGCATATCCACATGGTTGTGCCGGGTGGCGGCATCTCGCTCGACGGTCAGCGCTGGGTCGCCTCCCGGTCGGCCTTCCTGCTGCCGGTGCGGGTGCTGGGGAAGCTGTTCCGCCGCCTGTTCCTGACCAGGCTACTAGCATTGTTCGATGCCGGCCGCTTGCAGTTCTTCGGCGAGCAGGCCGGCCTGAACGAGCGGCGTGCCTTTCTCCGGCGCATCGCACCGCTGCACAAGCAGCGCTGGGTGGTCTACGCCAAGCCGCCCTTCTCAGGGCCCGAAGCCGTGCTCGCCTATCTGTCGCGCTACACCCATCGCGTCGCCATCTCGAACCGCCGCCTGATCGCCATGGACGAGACCGGCATTACCTTCCGCTACAAGGACTACCGCCGCGATGGCCCCGAACGTCAGCGCGTCATGACGCTGGCCCCCGATGAGTTCATCCGTCGCTTCCTCATCCATGTGCTGCCCAAAGGCTTCCATCGCATCCGCCATTACGGCCTGCTGGCCAGCGCCACCCACAAGGCCAATATCGCCCGGGCCAGGGAATTACTCGCGGGCACGCCAATCGTCAGAGACCCCGTGGAACCGCCCGCCGAGCCAGCGGTGCCACCATTGCCGCCCTGTCCCTGCTGCGGCGGACGCATGATTGTCATCGAAATCTTCCAGCGCGGTGCACAGCCACGCGCCCCACCAAATCTGCTCTCCCCAATCCGGAGGATCGCGTCGTGACCCGGCACGGCCAATGTCCCGCCCAACCCAAGGCCACGCTGCGGGTAATGGCCAAACGCGCCCATACGGGCACACGCGTCACCGCACCAGCTGGCAACGGGCCCGTATCGACGTTGGCCTGCGAGAAGAACTGCCCGATCACCAGATCAGAAGCCAGAAGCAGCGGGACAGGACAGGGGCAAAATCACCTGCCCGGCGCTACCGCACAACCCAGCAAATTCGTCAAAACCCCATAATCCAGCCAGCCCCGCGGGTTCGTACATGGGCGGTTTTCGAACGCCGCCCTCTACGGTACGCCTCCAGCCGTGCCAGGGCGGCATCCGAAACCCTTCACCATCCTGGTCATTCTCGGTCGTCGGCTGCCTGCCCGAAAGCGGACATGGGCACGCAAGCCGGTTCAAGGGGCAGAGACGCACATCCCAGGTGTTTGGACGCCTTTGCCAACGGTGCTCAGAAGCGGACATTTTCAGATTCGAAAGAATGAGTTCAGTTCCGCGTCTAGGCGCGGCCAAAATGATGCTCTGCCAAAGAGGCCGCGAGTGATACCGCCATCTTCGCGTCTGCTCTCTCAAATCCCAGTTCGCCGCGCTGGCTCTCGGAATGGGCGGCTAGGTGCCCATAATGATGCAAGGCGGCCAGAAGCAGATCTTCCCGGTGCTGTTTCGTCATACTCCGCCGATCTGACTGCAGCATGTTCATTGCTGGGGCCAGCTTCCCCTCCCCAAGCTCTTCTGCAAACTGCCGGCATTCGGAAATGCAGCTGCGCCAGTCCCCAGCGGTGAGCATCTCTTGGGCACGCCGCAGGTGCCGCTCAGCCGGGTGCCGAATCTCGCCATCAGGCAGACGTATCTCGAGGAAAAGGATCCGAGATGCCGTCGACTGGTTGAGCTGTTCGATCCAAAGCGATCTCGGAACGATGATCTGCGCCTCACCGACATATTGTTCCCAATCGGCACCGGTTTGATCGCTGGAGGTCGCCCTCGCCAGCAACACCACCGTCAAATGCAAATCCGCACCATCTCTCTCACACTCGAGTAACTCCAGCTGATGAGGCTGGAGCGTAAGCCTGAGCGCGAAGTCAGCACGCGCCGAATTCTCGTATTGGCGAATGACAACGGTATTATCTGGAACGGCGCGCCCGAGCGCAGACACTTGCCCGTTCTTCCCTCTCATCGAAATACGAGCGCCGGCGATGGTCAACGAGCGATAGATGCCGTCAACTACCGCATGCACCGTGCCGGAAAACGGTATGGTCAGCTCGAACGCTCCGAGAAGGCGGCCGAGCTGAATGGGTCGAGGATCGACCATGGCAATGAGACGATTATTGACCGTTAAATCCATGATGACCTCTCATCCCCTTTGAGTTAGGCGGACAGATTCCGCTTCGGGTTTTAATGGCCGCCATCCCGCTGCGGATTCATAATGACGCACTCCCTTGAACGCGGTGCCCGCAGCCATTTAGTAATCCGCGACCTTACCTGCGATCTCACCGCCAAATGTCGCTGATCCGGAACACAAGCGAGCGCGCTTCCGTCCAGCCGGCGCGCACAAAAATGTCCAGGATTTTCAGCAAATCCCGTTGGCGTTCAGCGGAAGCAAACACCTCCGGATGATCTGCAAGGTAGGCGTTGATGATGGCGACGATCGTGGTCGATGCGATTGAATCATAAGCATAGCCTGAACTCTCAGTCGATCGGATACACAAGGCGATGAGCGCAAAAACGAAATCGGGATCTTCGTCGCGGAATAGAGCAAGCGTTTGAATGACATTGTGGCTGACCGGAGCGATGGGTAACACCGCCAACCGTCGAAACATTGGTTTTGTCTCGTGGAATAGCCGACGCTGCTCCGCTGATTGCTCGGGCTGCTCGCCAGGCTGGCCGAGACCGCCTGCGGCGGCAAGAAACCGGACCGCCAGCGCCTCGAAAATATCACATACTGCCTGGAGCGCTTTGCCGTCAGCTTCAGGAACCTCGGCGTCGGCAGGGTATGTGGCCAGGATCCCCTCAAGGATATTCGCTGACACATCAAGGACGAGCGCGTACCAAGTGAGTACCCGCTGACGTATCTGGTGCAGTTCATCGTCAGGCTCGCCCACTCGTCCCACAAAGAGGGCATCCGCGTAGCGTCCCAGAGTTCGTGCGATCATCGCGGAATTATTGACCGGGTCCGCGGCAAGATCGTTCAACACGCGCTGTCCTGCTGGTTGCCCTTTCCAGATGAAGAGATCTCCCAACAACAGCCTCGCATGTTCACGTGCTTGTTCAGCTTCTTGGTTGTCACCGTTGGTGATCCGGTCGAACGCCCCTTGTGCGAGCTGCTCTGCCTGCGCTGCGTCCACCTTGGCGAGTTCAGAAAGAGCATGCAGAGCACCGCAAAGCACGTCGTCCTGCACTTCCGTTTCGAGCACTCGTTCGATTGTCGACCATGCGAGCTCTGGATCAGCGTGCCACAGCATATGGAGATTCTCCACGATTCCGCGCCGGACGTCGGGTATCGGATCCACGATCAATCGTTGGAGTGCCGCCAGATGCGCAGCATCTAGCATACCAGCGCGCGGCACAAGCAGGATCAGGCCCAGAGCGGCAGGGGCTCTCGGCAGCAATCTGCTGGTCTCGTCTGGCGTTGACGGAGGTGGAACGTTACTTGCTGCCAGTAGAATTTTGCGCAAAATGGGTACTGCATCGACAGCAGCGATAATTTCCTGCGTCGCGCTACAGGCTGTCACGACTGCATTCGCAGCCATGTACCAAGCGTGTAGAATGAGTGTGGAATCGGCGCCGTCAGCTGCAGCCGCTTGGAGCTCGGTGGATAGGCTGTCGAGACCCGGTAGCAATGCTGCCAAAGCGCCGCCGGTTACGTCGGCACTGCGGTGATCCTCGATGAAGCGTTCGATCGGCTTCTCCAACTCCCGCAGCCGTTGGCTAATCGGTGTGTCCAGTGGAACTTGTCGATCGCGAAGCCAGTCATCGGCGCTGTACGGTGCTGAAGTTACAACCAACTGGCACGGTGGCACGTTTTGGCCCATGGCTTCAGGCGGCACCAATTCCTGCTGGCGCTGTCGCGCCGCGTCCGACACGATATGCTCGCTTGGCATGCATGAGAATAAACGCGTCTGCGTATGATGGGCGTCCGCCCCATCCAAACTGAGCAGGGCATCCTCGATCCGACGGCGATCGTCTTCGCTGAGGTGCGGATAGGCAAATTGCAGGAAATCTCCGACTGCATGACGTGTGTCAATACACTGCAGGATCGGCACGGCCGTCACGACAGGTAGTAGTTCTACCGCGAATAGATCCGGCCGACGGGCGCCGGCGTACAGCATGATGCTCCAGAGCACCGCCGCATGACCATGTGCGGCGATGAGGTTCAGAACCTCACGAAATCGTTCTGGGTCAGCACCATATTGTGCTAGCGAAGCCAAATATTGCTGAAATTTGGCGAGAAGCGCGGGAACGTCGGTTGACGGCTGAACACCACCGCGATGCCAGATATGACTCAGATCAGGGCTGATCTGCGCGATGTCTGGGCCGAAGGGAAATTGTTCTAGCTGCCGTTGCTCACCCTCTGCAAGCGGGTCTCGGCGATCGATGAATCCGTCCACGGCCCGGCAGAGAGCCTGCACCGCCATGGAAACATCCTGGCCAATGAGAGTCGGAAATGCCTCTGCCAGCTCCCACCAGATCATGCCATAATCCTGGCGGCGGTGCGAGGTGAGCGGCAGCAATAGGCTAGCACCCATCGACGTCTTGTCTGAGGACTGATCCTCGAAAGCATAGGCCGCGGCGAACAGATCGACCGCAAGATCGGGGGCGGAGGCGGCCAGGTGCCGCACCTCGTGGGCCATCCAGCGCAGCTCTTGATAGCCGAACGCCGCGATTTGCGACGGTTCAAGGGCGCGGCGAAGCAGCTGTGCACTCGCTTCCGGGTCAGATGCAATCGTCCTGGACACGAGCTGGATGCCGTTGACGATCAGCCTGCTGTGCCGCGGCTGGCGTTGCCAGACATAGGCCAGAAAACGCCGCGCCGCCTGGCCGGCATTGGCAAGGTCTTCACCGGTCAAGGCGGCGACTGGCTCTGTGAGTTTCAGCAGCAGCGGGCGAACGGCGTCGATCAGAGCATCGCCCAGATGTGCGGACAGTCCCTCGGCAAGCTGCGCCCATGGTCCCGCCGCCGGCCCCTGCAGCGATGTCCCGGTCGATGCAAGGAACAGGGCAGCGCCGACCAGATGGCGCGCGAAGCTTTCGGCGGCGTCCTTTGTACTGGGCTGTTGCAGCGCCGCGATTAGCGGTGCGAAATCTTCCGTCGCTCGCGCCTGCTCCGCCGCGACCATGGGCGCCATCAAGCGGGCGACCTCGGGGAGCCCGTCCGCGGTGGCCATCCGAAACCCGATTGCCCAAAATCGTGGGCGGCCGGAATGCGAACTGGCCCACGCTTCACCCAGCACCATAGACAGGCTGGGCGAGAGCATGAGGGTGAGCTCAGGTCGCGCCGCCAAGCGGGAAATCAGATCGTCAATGTCACGTCCACGGTCCAACCAGAGCCTGGCGGCGGCATAGTCGAACAACACATTATGGGCAAAAAGGATGATGCCCTCATCCGCACGCCCGTCCAATTCGTCAGCCGATAATACACCATGACGCTCAAGATCGGACAGCAATCCGACATGTGGGCTCTGCACCAGCAAACGGCGCGTAATCTTCAGCTGCCGCGCATCGATCATCCCTTCGACGATCGACAGCAGCAGGGCCTCGCGGGCGTCGCGCCTATCATCGTCACGGATGACCCGATGCCACCAATAGAGATCAAGCAATTCGGTTTGGCTGCGCACCTCCCTGAGCGTTGCGCCGATGACTCCATCTGCGAGCAATTCAGCGAGGAGATGCAGATTGAAGATGTTGCCCAGCAAGGCGCACAAGCGCGGCGATGCCGTCGCGACCAAATCATGCAGTGGGGCGTAAGTTGCGGCAATCTGCCCGATCTCCGGTTCGCTCAACGGGCCGACGGAGATGTGGCACACGTGCGGAAAGGCGCGGTCGGCATGATCTGCGGCGGGCGGCGATCCAGCGAAAAGTTGTGACCATTGGAGGCCGTGGCGAAGATCGTACTTGCGGACCGACGCGATGACCCGCCACCGCCCGTCGGCGTCACGCATCACTTCATCGATGGCCGAACGAAGCACGTTTCGGGTCTCCCCATCGCGCGCGGCATCGAGGGCGTCGACAACGAGCAGCGCGTCGCCGGTGCCAGGCCAATGGACGAGGACATCTGCCAGATCATGGGTAATGCCGAGCGCGGCGCGCAGCGCCGGCTGCGAGTTGGCGTTCAACGCGTCCACCGGCAGCAAGACAATATCCTTGGCCGCCTGCTGCCAATCGAGACCCAATTCATAGGCGAGGCCACTCTTGCCGGCACCAGGCTCGCCCACGATCAGGAATGACCCATGGCCGGCCGCAGCGCGCACGGCTGGCCACACGTCGCGCTCGAGGCGCGTCTCTGCGCGCGATCTCAGCAGCTGCCGACAGCGTGGCGCGGCACCAAGGCTGCGTCCCGTCCAAGCTTTGAGGGCGGCAATGTCGGCACGATAATCAGGCGGCGCGTTCAACCCGATACCCGCTTGCCGAAGCGCACGGACGAGCCCGGTGAAGTCGGCGGCGGAGCGATCCGCCCGCATTTGCGCGCAAAGTTCGAGCAATTTAGCCCAGGCCGCCGGGGCCTCGGTACGGACGGCCAAAGCGGTACGCAAGATGTCGAGTGCCCGGCGTTCGTCGGCCTCCCCGGACTCGATGTCGAATTGTTGGACATAGATCAGCGACAGTATGTCCTTCAGCTCTCCGGTAGTCGGCGCCTGTCCAAAAGCCGCGGTCCAACTCTGCTGAAGACATGCTTCCACGGATTGCGCAACCTCGATTTCGGCTTCCGAGTGTGCTGCGGCGCGCAAGGTCGCAGCGACGCCATGGCGAACGCTTCGCAGGAGATTGGGGAGGATCAATTTTACCTTTGACGAGCTTCCTGACCCCAGCGCCAGCACGAGCCGATCGCGGCCATGGTCAAGCGGCCGGGGCGGCTGAGAGCCTAGCTGCATCTCGCGGCACGCCTTATATTGCTTGACGAATTGGTCGAGCGAAGATGCCAAAGCTGAATCGGCTGACGTGCTGAGATTCACCCTTCGCTTGGCTTGCGCGAAAATCCACCCCTCTGCCGAGGTTTGCGCAACCACGTCGTCCACCGCCGTCACCGCTTGACAAGCGATCGCAGTGAGGCGGGTGTCAGTTGTCAGCTCGTGGGGCGGCTGCGCGCCGCCTTCGGCGAGCAGCAGAACGCAGTACCAGGCCTGCACGCGAACCTCGAAATTGGATCCCGACGCTTCCGCCCGGCCACCACTGCTTGCACGATTGGAAGTCCCTTTCGGCGTTCGTTTTGCCTTTTTTGCTGCCATCGACATGTGGGCCGTGCCGCCCTCCCTGGCAGCTTGTGCGACCGCTCCCTCCTATTTGGCCCAGGGATCGAGTATGGTGATCCCGCAATCAGTGAAATCCATCACGTTGCGGGTGGCAAGCGCCGCCCCCCGCGATGCCGCGATCGCGGCGATTTGGGCGTCGGCCTGCGAAATCGGCCGGCCGGCCAGGCGGCGCGCTGCCGCGATGGGTGCATAGGCTTCGGCCGCGGCACTATCAAAGGGCAGAATGCGACCGGCAAAATCCTCCGCCAGCATGGCTTGAGCCTGCACCAGGAGACGCCGGCGGCGCTGGCCATCCGGCAGTAGGGCAAGACCATAGCGCAGCTCCGCTTCGGTAATGGCCGAGATGAATATGCCGGCGGCAGGCTGGGCGCTGACCCACGTTTCGACAGCTGGCGCTGGTGAGGGGCGCATCAGCTCTGAGAGGACATTGGTATCCAGCAGGATCATGACCCAAAATCCGGCGGCTCGCGCACCGGGTCACGAGGAATGTCCGGTAAATCGACCCCGCCCAGCGGGGCAAAGCGTGCTCGGATGGTGGCGGCGAGATTGGTCGGCTGAGCTTGTTCGCGGCTCAGGACGGTCCGAAGAATGTCACGGGCTTCGTCCTCCATGGAGCGCCCGTGAATCGCCGCCTGGACCCGAAGGCGGGCTTTGAGGGGCTCATCTAGGTTCCGGATCGTAATGCTGGCCATGTGGCGCGTACCAAAACTGCAATGATGCTATATTAATCAATGATTGCATGAAAGTCCAGCTCCGTCCGATTGGATTCTTGGGCTGAGATAGGTCGGCCGCCGCGATGTTCAGACGATCTGTTCAGCTTTACTCGCCACATAGCGCAACAGATACCACGCTGTTCCAGGCCGGGTAGGCGAAGAGGCAGCACAGCCGGAACATCAGCCAGACCCCGTAATAGGCGTTCGGGTGATAGCAATCCCCGGCGCTCAGTTGTCCGTGCGCGGCCTCATGACGCAAAGCCGGGCCCGGCTTTGTATTGAACAGGCGGTCAATTTCCCAGGCTAGGCCGGGGGATAGAATCTGTTCCAACGCGGCTCGGTAACGGACGTAGATATTTTTCAGAGACAGATCCTGTTCCGTGCTTTCGTCAGTCCGTTTCGACGGATTGGCCCCATGGATCTTCAGAATATGGCGCAGACACGGTTCCAGCTGCGGGATCAGGAGATAGACCGCCGACACGAAATCTCCCTGAAACAGCCGCACAAAGCCGAGCGCCATAACCTCGACCTGCGCTTCAGGGACGAATGAGGAGGCTCCAAGGATGACCTCAAATACAGTCTGGTCGGGGGCAAACTTGGCTTGGATGGCCAAACGGGCGGGCTCGATGCGCGCTGCGATCCGGCGGTGGCGATGCAAATCCTCGGCGCGGTTGATCATGTGCGTGAACCAGAGCGGATCCGGCTCTCCTTCCGACGGCAGGCCGGGCACCGTGATTACCGTTCGCCCGTCTCCGTCGATATAAGATGTCGGCATTGACGCCATCAGAGGCGAGAGTTTTGCCAGCTCTAGCGCCTCCGCCTTCAGCCTGTCCGGGTCACGTGACTGGTCGAGCAAGGCGTAGGCCCATAGCGCATCGGCAAGATCCAAGCCCTCGAAATGTGTCGTGACTTGCGCCGGTGCGTCGCCAATCCCCAGGTCGACAGAAAACTCTGCCATCTGCGCCGCGGCCGCCTGCTGCAGTTGACGAAGCTCGCTTTCCAGTCCGGCTTTGAGATCGTCCTGACCCTGGATATGGCGAAGTTGCTGAAGCGCGGCAAAGACCCAATGGCTCTCGGCCCCGGGGCCACTCACCTGCTCGCGCATGGCCAGCGTTTGGCTGACCGCTCCCAACAGGCAGCGCTGGCGGGCATCCGGGTTTCGTTTGTGGTAAAGTCCCGCTGCGAGATCAAAGGCGGCCTTTACGGCGAGTGGGAATTTCTCAAGCGGGTTGGCGTTGGCTGAGGCCTCGAGTTCCGATGCCACTGTCATCCGGTCCTTGAGGTCAAACTCAATCGCAAGCTTTGCCAAGTGAACCAGTATCCCAATCTCGCCTTGGCTGCGGGTCATGTCATAGAGCCGGTTAAAGGTATCGATGACATTCTGAGGCCGGCCGGTTCTTTTGGTTGTCAGCCAGGCAATTTGTAGCGCCCGGTGCAGTGGTGTTTTGGCATGCATGGCGGCGGCAATGCCGTGCCGCGATGTGAGGCGCCCATCCATGATACCGTGGGCGATGGCGCAATAGGTCTCGACGGCAGCTATCGCTGCATCGCCATAACGCCGATCGCTCGACCAGATGATGTCGAAGGCCCGCGCCCGCAGGGCGAGGGTTTCGATCCGCGGTGCAAGGCTGCGCAGGAGAAGGACCGGGGCACCCTTGTAGTCGTCGATACCAGCAGCGCGCGTCCGATCCGTCAGCGAGAACAAGGGGTGCCAAACAGAGGCCGCATCCGACGGCCGCAAGACCATGCTGCAAAGATGGCCGAAGAAGCGGTAGACCAGCTGGGCAGGCTCATTGTCCTCAGCACGCGCCGCCGCGAAGGCCTCACCATAGAGCCAATCCATATCATGCGGATCAGACCATTGCCTCCCACGCACAGGCGCCTCGAAATCGACGAGTTCAAAATCCTCCAAAGTGGGGAGCCGCCATGTTTCAACCGGACTTTGCGGGTCCTTCTCGCCATCCATCTTTATGCCCCCATCGCTGCGCAGCCGCCGGCGTTGTCCAGCTGCTATATTGTCGGTCCTGCGCCCTTAGCATCTCCACTCAAATCTCAAATCGTGGCCCTATCAGGGGTGCATCAAAGCGACAAGCTTCGTAACTGAAGTGACGAAAGCCTCCCGAGAGGGCGATCGGTGTTTGGACCCGGCCTAATTTCCGGACGAAGGCGGCCAGAATCGACGCGGATGTTTTCTAAAATCAATCCAGTACCGGGTCACTCGTCAAATCAAGCAGCATCACGGGCCGTTCCATGATCCCGGGAGGACTACCCGTCCCCCAACTCCTGCGAGGCATTACGCTGAGAATGGTCATCCTTGCAATCAGGATCCCCCACAGGCATTTCGCGCGTACCGTCACGGGATCCCAGCTATGCTGCCGGGCATACCCCTCAGCTCGATCCAAAAGTAAGTCGAACGCCCAGTAACCGCATTCAATCTCCTTATGGAGAGGTTAGGGCGAGAAGTCTTGCGCGACTTCGAAGACCCGATGGAGCACTTCATGCGCGAACATCCACACACCGGCCATGCAAATCAGCTCGTTATCTGCCGGCGCAACCGTCGACCGCCAACGGCAGCTTACTTTCGTGCGCCGCTCCAAAGCGGCCCGACTGCTTACGGCCCATCCTGCCTATAATCGGAAACATTGATGGGAGCCGCGGAATGGCAGATGTTGGGAAGAGAGCAGCCATTTTTGGAGTCACCGCAAATAGGTAAATCATTTACGACTGATACTGGGCGTCAATATTCGTGAGTTCTGATCCACCATGACCAAATTACTCTGATAATTCAAAAAAGTTTTTGGTGCAGCTTTTTTCAAAAAGCTGCCTTTTCGGACTAAAACTTTCTTTCGCGCTGATATCGACATTTCCAAAAAGCTCCCACCAATTTACACAACAAACCCCGCCCGGCATCGCCGGGCGGGGTTCCTCGCGGTTCTTACTCCCCGTTTTGCTTGCGGCTGCGGGACCAGATCAGGGTGTAGCCCTCGCCGCTTTCATCGTCGAAGAGGTTGGCATAGATCGGCGCGCTGAAGCTTGGATCATCCAGCTTGACCGAGATATAATCGCGCCCTTCGGCGGAACGTTTGGACCAGCCAGCACCTAACTCAGCCCGTCCACAGAATATACGATGGCTGGGGGCGTTGTCGTTGCTACGGTTGGCTTCGGGCACGATGCGCACGTTCTTCGTCTGCACGCTCAAGGTCACGATTTCGCCGTGAATTTCATTGCCGGCTTTCTTGAAGGTTCCGATGGTAGCCATGTCAATTCTCCTATGCTGTTTCGAGCCCGCGACCATCGCAGCCTCGATGGCGATCTATCGACCGGGGGCACGATCGGCCTGCACCGCATGCGGCCGTAGCGTAAGCGGAGGATGGCGGCTTCTGGCTTTTTTGGAGCGCAGCGCCCGCGAGGAGGCAGTATCGCTGCCGGGGAAAAAAGCCAGAAGCCTCCATTGCAGGAAGGCGATCGTCCTTCGGTCAGATCAGCCAGGGAGAGGCCGCGTGGCGCGGCTTGGGGCAGGCATCCAGGAGATGTCTGGCGACACTCGGGGGCTTCATCACAGCGGCACCATCCATGGCATGGGAGCGTAACCTGCCTTGCAGACATCTCCGCGTCATCATGCCGCGAATTACCGGTTGCCCCGACGCCCCCTGCCCTCACATCGATGGACCGGCGGATTGGACGGCATATGGTCATGCACTTCGCCGTGGAGCGATCATTCTGACCAAGCGATGAGTCGGAGAGGCACACCTGACTCTGCCAATCAACGACAATGCCGCGCGAGGGCAACACCTTTCACGTCCGGTTCCGCGAGCACAACGGGACACACGCCGCGATGAATTCCGCCAGTGACGCTGGGCGGGGCATTGGCGGGAGCTTGTCTGACGAAATAGGCCACCCGGTCGGGGCAGCCTTATTCCGTCGTCGGGGATACGGCATGCGCGGGCTGAATTTTGGGGACTATGCGCCCCCGCTTCCAAAGCTCCACACCGGAATACCGAGCTTCTTGGCCTTGTCGGCGAGATTGTCCTGGATGCCGGTGCCGGGAAACACCACGACGCCGATCGGCAATGCCTCCAGCATGGCGTCATTGCGCCGGAACGGGGCGGCCTTGGCGTGCCGGGTCCAGTCGGGGCGGTAGGCAATCTGGGTAACCTTGCGGGCATCCGCCCAAGCCGCGGCGATACGCTCGGCCCCCTTCGGGCTGCCGCCATGCAACAGCACCATGTCCGGGTGCTTGGCATGCACCTTATCCAGCCTGTCCCAGATCAGCATGTGGTCATTGCACTCCATCCCGCCGGTGAAGGCGATTTTCGGGCCGGGGGGCAGAAGAGGGGCGATCTGTGCCTGGCGCTTGGCGGTGATGAAGTCGCGGCTATCGATGAGGGAAGCGGTCAGCGCCCGGTGGTTGACCATCGAGCCTGAGCGTGGACGCCAAGCTGTACGTGTGTGGCGTTCAAACTGCTCGGATGCCTGGTCGCGGAAGAATTCCAGACAGTCCCGGCGTTCCAGTAAGGTCTGCCCCTCCGCCGTCAGCCGTTCCAATTCGACGGAGCGGATTTCTGAACCGTCCTGCTCCTTCTGGCTGCGTTTTTGCGCCTGCTCGTTATCGTCGAGCTGCCGTTCGATCCGCCCGACGGCGCGGTGGAACAGATTAACCGTGGCCCAGAGCAATTCCTCGAGGTCAGGCTCCAAGCGCGTGTCGCTCAAAGTGGCGGTGAATGCATCGAAGATATCCGCGATCGCCCCGGAAATCAGTGGCGCTTCGGGCAAGGGCCGCGGGTCAGGCTCGTCCTGGCCGGGATGGTAGCCATAGAGTTGCAGTTCTCTGAGGATATGCGCGGTCGGTGAGGATGCGTGCGGTGGCTCATAGCCGGTATCGTCATGCTCGCGGGTCATGGGATGCTCCTGTTTGCCGGAAGCCCGCGCCCATCGCGGCCTTCCATGGCGATCCTGGCCGTGGGCGGCGGCGGCCCGCACGCCCCGGGGCCCCCATTGCGCCTGCGCAATGGGGTGGGCACTGCGCCGTAGCGGAGCGGAGGATGGCGGCGGGGCCGCTATTTTGCTTCGCGATGCAAAGCCCCGGGACATCACATGGTATGATTGATGTTGCCGATCATTCCCGGGGCGGCGGAAAATAGCGGCCCAGCCGCCATTGCGGGCCGCCGCCGCCCACGGCACAGAGCGCCCTCTCGGAAGGCCGCCGGCGCGACCTCCTGGTAGGCAGAGGTATGCAGTGCCCAACGGGCACGATGATCCCGGCTTTGGTGGGCCATCATCTCGTCATCCGCCAGACCAAATCTCAGCCGGACGTCATGAAACGGACGGCATCCTCGGGCGCCAGTTGCACCCGCAGGTTTGCCCGCAATTCAGCGACGCCAAGTTCGCGGAGGTCATCGTTAAAATCGCCCAAGCGGGGTGAGAGCGTGATCGCCTCGACCCCGGCGGCAATTGCGCGTTCGGTCAAACTTACCATGGCGCGATCCCCAGCCGCATCGGCGTCACGGGCGATATAGAGCCGGCGCAGCCCAGCGGGGAGCAGGAGGGCAGCCAGATGCCCGGCCGAGAGCGCGGCCGCCATCGGGATGGCGGGGAGCACGCAGCGCAGGGACAGCACGGTCTCTATGCCCTCGCCCGCCACGAGCAAGCCGTTCACCGGCCCGCCTTCCAGCCTTGCTGTGGTGCCAAACCGCACCGCATGGCCCAGCAGCAACCCCAGCGCCCGGCGTGGCGTTGCCAGTGGCGCCTTGCCCAGCCGGATGGGATCGAGGGGATCAAACCCATCTGGATCAAGCCAAGTGCGCTGGATGCCGGTGATTGCGCCATCGAGGTCCGTGACCGCCGCGAGCAATGCGGGCCAGGGTTCCGGCTGTGCCTCAGGCGTCGAGCGGTGGTAACAGCGCGGATGGAACCGCAAGGTGTCGATTCCGGTAAGTGCCGCTCGCGTGATGCCGCGCCGGTGCAAATAGGTTTCAGCAAGGGTGCCTGAGAGGGGCTGCGCCATGCCGAACAACCGCCTGGCGGCGCGTTGGGCTTGGGCGGCATCAGGGGCAGGATCACTGCCATCATCCGCCTGGGATCCGGGGATAGCACAAGCACCAAGTGAACTCGCCATATGCCCCACAGGGTGGCGGCGGCGTTCCCGTGCCGCAGCATGGTCACCTCCTGCCAGTCCCAAAAACCGCCGCGCCTCCTCGGCCACATCCCGGAACTCGGTCAGGCCGCGACATTCGCGGATCAAATCCAGTAAATCGCCATGCGTACCCTCGGCGGCGTCCTGCCAGCGTCCCGCCGCCCCCTTGCCCGTGCCGCCGCCGGTAAGACGGACAAACAAGGACCGCCCCGGCGTGTTATGAACATCACCCACCAGCCAATACCGCCCCTCGCGCCGTCCGGCGGGCAGATAATACCGGCACACAGCCTCGGCTTGCCGCGCCAGCATCTGTGCCAGCTCGGCCACCGGCATGGAAAAATCAGGCTTGGGCATCGTTGCCCCTCCATCGCTACAGATTGCCCCCAATCCGGGTTCGCCTTCGGCGTTGGGCCGAACAGCGCAGCCTATCGCTCCGCCCTGCCCGCGCGCCACTTCCAAATCGGAAGTACGCGTGCGGCATTCCCTCGAAAATCTTCCACTCAGCTGGGCTTCATGCTATACATGACCATCTAACTGGTCAGGAGTATCCCATGAACAGCGTCAATCTCGCTGACGCCAAGGCACATCTAAGCGAGCTGGTCGAACGGGCCGCCGCCGGGGAAGCCGTGGGCATCACCCGCCGGGGCAAGCCAGTGGCGCAGATCGTCTCCGCCAACACGCCGCGCAAGCCGGTCAGTCTCAGTGCCTTGCAAGCCGTGACCGCCGCCATGCCGAAACAGGCGGAACCCGCGCGGGAGGCAATCCGCAAAATGCGCGATGAGGCACGCTATTGAGCCTGTATCTCGACACGTCTCTACTGGTTGCCGCCCTGACGAATGAAGCCGAGACTGAGCGCATGCAGGCCTGGCTGGCCGCGCAACAGGCCGGAGACCTCACCATCAGCGACTGGGTGGTCACCGAATTCTCCTCGGCCTTGTCGATCAAGCTGCGCACCGGCCAGCTGCAACCGGCGCACCGTGCCGATGCCCTGGCCATGTTCGCGCAACTGGCGGCCGAAAGCTTTTTGCACCTGACCGTCAGCGGGCTGCAATTCCGCACCGCCGCCCGCTTCTCGGACCAATATATGCTGGGTTTACGCGCGGGCGATGCTCTGCATCTCGCCATCTGCGCGGATCACGGCGCCACCCTATGCACGCTCGACCGCCGGCTCGGCGAAGCCGGCGCAGCACTCGGCGTGAAAACGCTATTGTTGTAACCCCAGGTAAAATGGGCCGTCCCATTGCCAGGTCCGGCCCATCCGCATTGGTCATGGTTGTTCGTGGATTGCCCAGAGCGTCGGGTTACCCGCTCTCCTGCCCGGCGATGTCGGCAAGACAATCTGACAGAAACTCCGTGGTTGAGCAGGCTTTGATGGCATCGGTGGTGATGAACAGCGCCATACCGCCAAACCCGTCGGCGCGCATCTTTGAACAGGTGAACGCCGTCGTTACCGTGATATAGCGCAGCTTGGTGGAACGCCGCACGATATCCTGGAGAATCACCTCCCAGGACACGCCGCTCATATCCAGCTCAACGGAAGTTTCATCCGCAGCAGCGCTTTTGAGTTTGTCTTCCACATAGGCGCGCACCTGGCTGCCGTTGCCGCGGGCTTCATTCAGCGCCGCGCTGAGTTCGGCACGATTGACCAAGATCAGATCCGATGGTCCCTGCCAGGAATGGAAATAGGTTCCGTCGCCATCCGAGTCCGCGTCGAACATATGCGAGAGCAACAAAAGCTCCAGCTTCGTCATGTCCGTGTTCGGGATGATCTCCGGGATCACGGTCGGTGAAAAATAATCCGCCATGTCGGCCTCCAGAAATGCAAAACCCGGCACGAAGCCAGGCTTTGATGGGATGAAGGAATAGACCCGAGGCAGCCTTTGGGCCGCCTCGGGTTCTGGGATCACTCCGCCGCAATCTCATGCGGCTCGAGCTGTTCATGGTCCTCTGCGGATGGAAGATCCTCCGCTTCTGCCGCCTCACCAGCCGCATCCGCGCTGGCGTCGGCGGCGGCACTCTGCATGGCCGGCGTCACCGCCTCTATCGGCATCGTCATGGTCTCCACGCCCTTCGTGCGCAGCGCCTCGGGCAGCCAGCCGGAGCCCGCCAGCGCCTGCGCGGCGGCCTCGGCCATGTCGCCCTTCTTCAGATCCTCCAACCGTTGCGCGACCTGCTCACCCTTGGCTTCGCGCACCGCCTCGAGGATGCGCGCTTTGGTCACCCGGCCGAGATAATTGTCCACATTCGGCGCCCAGCCCGCAGCGGCCAGGTCGAGTGCTAATATCTCGGCCAGCCGCCCCGCATGTGCCAGCGCGCGGGGTCGGCGGTTATAGGCATCATGCGTGGCGTTCACCGTCAGCGCCACGCAATGCGCAAACAGAGCCTCGCGGCTGTCGGTATCGAACCCCGACAGGCTATCCCACAATTCGGCGGCATCCTCAGGAAGTTGGGCCGCCCAAGCCTCGTGCCGCGCATCCACCCGTACCGCCAAGGGCGTGTCGGCCAAGCCCGGCGCCTGGGCGCCGAACATCACGCTTTTGGCTTCGATCTCCAGGCAGGATTCCGCGCCATAGCGGTAGAAAAGCCGCAGGCAGAGCGCGTGCAGCAGCACCAAATAGGCAATGCCAGGCTCGTTGCCCAACGCGTCACGCAGCGCCAGCGTGCGATAGGCCGTCAGCTCGGTCAGCAGCCGGTCAGGCAGCGGCTTCAGCCCGTCTTCCTCCTCGGACTCGGCCTCATGTTCCGCCCCGCCACCAATATGGGCGGTGATGATTCTGGAATCCGCGCGGCCGGGATCGGTGCCATCGGCGGCATTGTATCCGTCCTGCCCCTGCACATCGCCTTCACCCGCCAACGCGGCCTCATCGGCTTCCTCAACCACTGGCGGTTCGTCCTCGTGCCGGACATAGCCGCGTTCCACCCGCAGCGCGCCATTGCCGTCGATGCTGACAAACGCCCCCGCCATGATCATCTCGGCGGGATCGTACACCGGTGGACGCTGGGTCAGCGCGTCAATCTCGGCTTCGATTTCCGCGAGACGCGCATCGGTATCATCAGAGACCTCATCCGCTTCGGCGACTTCTTCCTCAAGTTGTTCCGCCTCGGCCCGCAACGCCTCGACCTGGGCGATTTCTTCATCGGTCAGCGGACGACGCGTGCCCGGAATGCGCCGCATGCCGTAGCTGTGGCCATACGGAAATTCGGGAGCCTGCTCGACCCATTTCCAGCCCTCGGCACGGATGGCATCGGCATCGCGCTCCAGCCTCTCCGCCACCACGCGGGCCAGCAACCCGGCATCCTGCAGCCAGCCGCCATCATCCTGCTGGAACAGATCGCGCATCACCGCCCCGCCGGCCGCGATATAATCCTCGCCAGCATATTGCGCCCGCTTGTCAGAAGCGCGCACCGCGCCTTCGGTTAGCAACCGGCGGATCTGGTAGGGCTCTTTGTTGTAGGAGCGCTGCAGCGCCTCCCACACCTGCTCCTGGCGCTCATGCTCGGGGCTGACGGAGAAGGCCATCAGCTGGTCGAGGTTCATCTCATCCTCAGCATAAACCTCCAGCAGCCGGGGCGAGACGGCGGCCAGGCGCAGGCGCTGCTTCACCACCGAGACCGCGACAAAAAACACCGCCGCGATCTCCTCCTCGCTCTGCCCCTTCTCGCGCAGCGCCTGAAACGCCCGGAACTGATCCAGCGGATGCAGCGGCGCGCGCTGCACATTCTCCGCCAGGCTGTCTTCCTCGGCGATGCCGTCGGTGCGCACGACGCACGGGATGGGCGTGGTCTTGGCCAGACGCTTTTGCCGCACCAGCAATTCCAGGGCCCGGTAGCGCCGCCCGCCGGCGGGGATTTCGAACATGCCGGTCTCGGCACCCGCCTCATCCAACACCGGCCGCACGGTGATGCTCTGCAGCAGCGTGCGGCGGGCGATATCCGCCGCCAGCTCCTCGATCGAGACACCGGCCTTCACCCGCCGGACATTGGCCTGGCTCAGCACCAGCCGGTCAAACGGAATATCGCGCGAGGCGCTCAGCGTGATTTTCTGAACGGCTTTCGTGGTTTTACCCATGGGACAAACTCCATGACGGGCGGCTCGGAGCCACTCTCCTGACCTGCAAACCCATCACAGATTTTGCCGCCGCCCTCTCACTCTGGTCGCGACGCGCCCCTGGCCCTGCCCACAAAAAAAGGCCGTGGACCAAACCGGCCCACGGCGGAAAGAATACCAATGGCAAAACAGCGTTCAGGGGATCAGGCGATCAGGCTACCCGTTCCAGCAGCAGCTTGGCCTTCCCCTCCAGCTCCAGCCGGGCATCCTGGTGCGGGCGCGTACGCGCCAGGGCGGTGATGCCCTGCACGAAATCAAACACGGACTCCGGCGGGTGGCCTTCCTCCTCCAGCACCGTGGCGATTATCTTCGCCGTTTCCCCCTTGCTGAAACCACGCTTGCGCAAGAAACTCTCGCGCTCATCATCCTGGCGGGCGACTATCTGCTCCCGCGCTGCCTTGATGCCCGCGACAAACGGCCCAGGCGACGAATTGGCGAAGCGCCGCAGCGCAGGCGCCGCTTCATGCGCAAAACGTTGGGTGGCGAATTTGCTGTGACGGATGCTGATCTCCTGAAAATCCTCGGCACCCCATATGTTCCGGTTGGCGCACACCGCGCGCAGATAAAACGATGCGATGCCCAAGGTCTTCGAGCCGACTTCGCTGTTCCAGCAATAGAACCCCCGAAAGAACAGATCCGGTTCGCCATTGGGCAGCCGCCCCGCCTCGATCGGATGCGTGTCATCGACCAGGAACAAAAACACATCCCTGTCGCTGGCATAGAGCGTGGTGGTCTCCTTCGTCACATCCACATAGGGGTTATGAGTCATGGTTGCCCAATCCAGCACGCCGGGCACCTTCCAATTCGTGTCACCTGTGCCATTGCCGGCAATCCGCATTACCGCCGCCACCAGCTCATGGTCCCAGATGCGGCCATAATCCGGGCCGGTGACGGCGCGCAGTTCCACCCGCCCGTCATCGGTCTCCAGGGTTTTGACCAGCTCAGCGCGGTGGTTCAGCAGCCCGTGCTGCAAATTGATCCCCGCCAGCGGGGCTGGCAGCTCCCGCAGATACCCCGCCGGGGCGCCGACCAGCCCGCAGAGCTGGCCAAAACTCCAATGCGTCGGCGCCACCGGCCGCTCCTGCCCCGGCACAATCAGCGACAGGTTCTCACCGTCATCTCGCCGCGCTTCAACCCGGATCGCCCGGCTCTCCACCGTCCGCGCCTCGGCCCGCTCGGCCCGGCCCCGCACCGCCGCATAAAGCTCAGGCAGGGACAAAAACCTCTCGTCATCGGGGCGCGAAAACCACTCCGACGATACCCGTCCCAGCCGCTCACCCCGGCTAACATCGACCTTAAAACCCGCCGCCCCAGACCGGCCAGCGTTCGCTCCCATAACCGCCACCGCGGAAGACGCACTCATATCCATGGCACTTCTCCATGACAGGCCCCGGAAGCCTCTCCTCCGGACTAAAACCAGTCATGAAATCGCCGCCAGCCTCTCGCTCTATGAAGCTGGGCAGCTCGCCCTGGAACCGACGGCTCTGCGCCCTTTATCGCCATTCCGGAGGACGGCAGCGCTATCCAGATAGCGGTCATTCACCGAAAGAAATCCTATCTCGTGGCAGGAGCGAAATTGTGGTACCGTTATGTAAAGTTTAAACTATGATGCAGTGCAACGTGACGTGCTGGATGTCGACCAAGAAATAGGGGGCGTGTGATTGTGAAAGTGTCGGCAAACAGCCACCATGCTGATGGTTGGAAATTGCGTTATGGTTCGGCGGGGCTCCACATGTTCAATCGCAGCTCTGGCCTGAACGTTCTCTTCGACGAAATCCATATTCCTGCCTCGCACCATTCGAGAGCACCACGGCAAGTCTCCATCGCCCTCGCAAACCGCTGCGATCTGACATGCGCTCATTGCTATGCGCCGAAATCCCGCGATCAGCTTCCGTTCGACGCCATCTTGCAATGGTTAGCCGAGCTTGATTCGCATGGTACTCTCGGCGTCGGATTCGGCGGTGGAGAGCCGACGCTCTACCCAGAGTTTGAAAGGCTCTGTCACCACGTAGCGCGCGAGACCCAGCTCTCCGTCTCATTCACGACCCACGGGCACCACATCGATGGCGCTCTCGCGGAGGGTCTCCACGGCAGCGTCAACTTCGTGCGCGTAAGCATGGATGGCGTCGGAACGACCTATGAATCAATCCGCCGGCGATCCTTCCCTGCGCTTCTCGCTCGTCTGAAGCATATCAGAACCATCTCCGATTTCGGCGTCAACGTTGTGATCAACGAGCGCACGCTGCTCGATCTCGATGAGGTCGCTATCGTTGCCGAAGATGCTGGAGCCAGTGAGCTGTTGCTGCTCCCGCAGGTGCCGGTACGCGGGGTCCCGGCCATCTCTCCCTATATCTTATGCGGCCTTCGCCGCTGGGTGGCCTCTTACAAGGGACCTCTAAAGCTCTGCATCAATGAGGGGAGTGCCGACGGCTTTCCGATCTGCGATCCTCTAGCGGATGAGAGCGGCCTTCTTGCATATGCACACATAGACGCCATGGGCGTACTCAAGTCTTCTTCCTACGCGGAGACTGGCGTGCCGCTCGATGAGGGTGGGGTACTACAGGCCATGGAGCAGCTTGCTAACGTTCTTGGGGAGGACGGCAAATGAAGGTATGGTATCAATACGGCACCGAACACTCGGCGAACCTGGTGATGATCGGCCACTTTGAGGACGTCACTGAGGCGCCGAGAGTCAAGGAGATCATCGATCAACTGACGAACCAAGTTGCCCAGGATCAGTCCAATGGTACTTTGACCATCGGTAGCCCAACGGATCGGTACAGCACTGAGATGCTTGACCTACTCGGGCGTCTGAATCTCTCGATCGGGCCACAGGAGGTTGAACAATTCGCCTACGACGTCAGCGTCAAGGTGGAAGGCAACAATGTGGTGTTGACGACAGAAGAACTCGACATATCAGCATTTCTCAAGGTTATGTTTCTGAAAGGCGCGCGTATCGAGGTTTACTCCGCCCATGATTTCCCCGAGTCTGCTCATGGAAGAGGGCGTTGAAATACAATGCCTGCACTGAATTGGGAAATTTTCACAAATTTGCCGGGGAACTCAGAAAAGAACTTTGAACTGCTCTGCCGAGGCATCATACGCCAAAATTATGGAAGTTACGGCAGTTTTCGTGCCCTCGCGAACCAGCCAGGAGTCGAGTTCCATCTCAAGCTCGACAGGCAGTGCGATGGGCTCGGAGAAGCAGGCTGTTGGTGGGGCTGGCAGTGCAAATGGTATGATCTCCCTACCAATGGCGAGTTAGGGGCCACAAGACGTGCGAAGATCGAGGAGGGACTGCGCAAAACCGAAATCCACGTCCCCGGCGTTACAGACTGGGTTCTATGGACGCGCCGCACGCTGACAAAGAATGATCAAGAATGGTTCAACGGCCTCTCCTCGGAGATGAAGCTTCATCTTTGGACCAGCGACGAGGTTGATAACCTTCTAAGTGGTCAGGCTTCTGTTCTTAGAAGCACCTACTTTGGTGAGTTGGTGCTGACGCCGGAGGTACTGCGTGAGCGTCACGAGCATGCCGTCGCCCCGATTAGAGCAAGGTGGCAGCCCGACGTGCATCAGGTTGGCGAAGCCGAGCGGGAACTGCGTAAAATGCTCGGGGATTCAGGTTCATGGGACGTTCTGCACGGGCTGTCGTCCGAACTGCGCGCGACCGCACATGCGGTAGAGATTTCGCCACCAGCGCCTCCTCTGCTTGCGCCGACGGTAACTGATGTCATAGCAATCTCAAGGCAATCGGCCGACACCCTGGATAAGGTCGCGGAAAGCATTCGCGGCGGCGATCTCGACCTGCTTCGCGATGAGCTGACTGCGCGTCCGCGCGCGCTCCCTGCCGATATAGCAACTGCTCCTCGGAGGCTTCGATCCGGGAATCACCGAGCTGGCCTCCACGCGACAAACGCCGTTGCTGCTTGCCACGACGCATTACGGACCCTCGATGATGTTGAGACAAGTTTCTCTTCGCGGATAGTTGCGGTCCTTGCACCTGCAGGCTGTGGGAAGACGCAGCTCGCTGTCCAGCTTACATCCGGCACGACATTGCGGCCTGCTGGAGTGCTATTGCACGGCCGAGAACTGCATGCAACTCAGACCACTGACGATCTGGCGCGCCACCTATCAATCGCGGCGCAACCTGTACCCAGCATGGAGGCGTTGCTCGCGGCGGTAGATGCTGCGGGGCAGCGCGCGCGCCACCGTCTTCCTGTAGTCATTGATGGTCTCAACGAGTCTGAAGATCCGCGAATGTGGAAGAGTCTCCTGGCATCGTTGGAGACTACTCTCGCGAAGTACCCATATGTACTTCTGGTCTGCACATTGCGTCCCGAGTTTGTTGAAGATGCTCTCCCCGATGGAGCTCGTCGAGTTGAATTCCAGAACTACGACGAAGAGGCCGTTGAGGCAATTAAGAAACACTTCCGTTATTGGAATATTGATGCAACTGACGCCGTTTTGCCCGAATTTTTGGGGCATCCGCTCACACTACGGCTCTTCTGCGAAGTGACAAATCCGACTCGGCGGCAGCTAGTCGGCGTCAACGCAATGCCGGGTTCGTTGACAGCGCTTTTCGACCGCTATCTGGAGCAAGTTGGCATTCGGGTCGTCGACTTGGCCCCTCGTACACACCGGTTCTTTGCTCAGGACGTAAACTTGGCGATCTCGACCATCGCCAAAAAGTTATGGGAAACACAAAGCCGCTCTATAGAATTCGCTGAGTTACGAAGCATTCTGAATGACGCGCAGCGGCCGTGGGATCAGAGTCTAGTACGCGCACTGGAGCATGAGGGAATCCTGCTCCGGATGCCTTCATCTGGAAATGATACAGTCATGCCTGTTTACGACTTGCTTGCTGGCCACGTCATCGCTGGGGCGCTGCTAGCGAAGCATGGACAGAGTGGCTTTGAAAAGTGGATTCGGCTGTCTTCGACGCAGACGTTACTTGCTGGCGGCTACGATGACCGTCATCCGTTCGCCGACGATATCGTCGCTTCGTTGGTTGGCCAGCTTCCTAGAAGATTTCACGCGAAGCAGCTCTGGCAGCTGGTAGATGAACCTCTATGTGGGCGGGCACTCAGATTGGCGGCTCAGCTTGAGCCGGCATTTCTTAACGCAGCAACAGTCGATGCGTTACTTGATCTCGCTCGTAAAGGGGACGCAGATATTCTTGATCGCCTATGGAATGTGCGCGGGATATCAGGGCATCCGTTGAATGCTGAGGCGCTTGACCGAGTGCTACGAATGATGTCGGTTTCAGATCGCGACTTGCGATGGACGGAGTGGGTTCGAAGAAACAAAGACGGCGTCATTAGGCCAAACGGCAATCACCTCTTGGACCTTGAGCGCTTGGAACAGCGTTGGCGGTCACGGCAAATGCGCAAAGGTGATCTACTGCGCGCTCGTTGGGTGATGTGGACACTCACAAGCACAGTCCGACGGCTGCGCGATCAAGCGACACGGGCTCTCTACTGGTTCGGGCGGGCCAATCCTGAGGGGCTCTTCGAACTGACTATCGACTCGCTTACCGTGAACGACGCCTATGTGGGTGAGCGCATGCTCGCAGCCTCCTACGGCGTTGTGATGAGTCACCAGCTCGAGAACGCCGATTTCACCGATGCATTGAAGCTCTTCCTTCACCGGCTCGCAGATACGCTCGTTGGGCCGTCAGCAAGCGCACCGACGTTTCACTATCTCGCACGGCTATATGTTCGGGGTATAGTCGCCTTCGCCCGGAGATTCTACGTTTCCGCAGTGCCTAATGCGCTGAGTGGCCCATGGGTATTTGCCTCGCCTGCCCCCATCCAAATTCTCACAGATGATGATGCAGAAGCTGACGAAGCAGAACGGCCACTCCATATGGACTTTAAGAATTACACGTTGGGGAGGCTGTTCGATGATCGCGGCAACTACGATATGGACCACGCAGGACACCGAGCGGCCGTGGCATATGTGCGCGGCGTAGTGTGGGCACTTGGATGGCGACGGGCGGTTTTCGATGCGACAGACAAAAGTATCGCTGAGGATGCCTATGGATATGTGAATAGAAACCGGCCGAAAGCGGAACGTTATGGGAAGAAGTACGGCTGGATTGGCTTCTTTACGTATGCGGGGGTCTTGGAGGAACGCGGACGGTTCCCACGCAAGAATTACCCGTTTCCCGATGTCGACATCGATCCGTCATTCCCGGAGAAGCCATGCACTGACGGTAATATCTTGGTTCCTGACGCTTGGTTACTCCCGAGTATAACAGATGACGAGAGCTGGATGCGTGAGGGCAACACATCGATGCCGTTGAGTCTCATTCGAAGGGAGAAGATCGGCGCGTATCCTGGCCCGTGGCTTGCCGCTCATGGATTCGTTAAGGCCACCGATCGTATCCTCGGGCGCGAAGTCTGGGCATTCATCTCGGCCTTCGCAACAGAGAAAACGAGCGCGCCTCTACTGTGCTCAGCTCTCAGAGACGGAATGAGGCCCGAGAGGGCTCGTGAACTACCAAGCGACTACTATATTTTTGCAGGCGAGATTCCATGGCATCCAAATTTTACCTCCGTAGGCGTCGACGAGGATGCTTACCGCGAGAAGGTTAAGGTCGGCACAAATAGGGTGAACATTGAGGTGCTCGCACACGAATATGTGTGGGAAAGCCACCACAGCGAGATGAACCGAGCAGTTAGTGTACCGGTACCATCGTATCCCTTTTCGGCGCGGTTTGATCTCCGCAGCGACCCACAATCGTTTAACCAGTTCCTCCCCGATGGAACCCCAGCCACGATCACTCTCGGCGGTGTCGATGGGCTCGTCGGCGACGTCCTTTACATCCGAGAAGACCTGCTTCGGGAATACGTCGGCGAGCGCGCCATCGTGTGGTATGGGTTTGGCGAGCGGGAGCTACAGCCTTATCCGCCGTCGCCGCCCATTTGGCTTATGGAGGTGCAGCGGCAGCGGGCAAACGATTGGCGTGAGGTGCTGACCGATGCAGATTTCAAGTAGGGTTCGAAGAAAGCCGGGACGGAACCGTGGTTACGCTGCACCTCCGCTGCCTACGGAACCGGCCGTTAACAACCGGTTGAGGCGGTCGTTCCGCCGCGCTGCCCGCCGCTGAACCGAACCGGTGAGGTATTCTTTCAACTCTGCTATCTCTGTTTTCTGGTCTTTTTTGTCGAATCCCCAGCCTCCATACAACGACCGCTTTTTCCTCTTCATGGCCCGTCTGCCGCTATACTGCTTATGGGCGAGACAGGAGTATCTGCGGGCCTGCTCCCGATGCATAAATAGCCATAGCAGATGTCAAGCCGCATTCTATTTCGACCAAAAGTTCAGCAATGCTAAATGACGAAGAGAAAAACGTAATGACAAAGGCAAGAATAGAAGTGGATCATACAGGTAACTGTGCTTTGTGTGATTCTAAAAATGTTGAATTGAAGAAATCTCACAGCATTCCAAAATTCGTATACGATTGGCTGAAGGAAACCTCAAAAACTCTCTATATTCGAGGTTCTGATGACGTAAATTCCAGGCTCCAGGACGGACCGAAGGAGTATCTCTTGTGTAGAAAATGCGAGGGTAAACTATCGGTTATGGAACGTGAGATAGCGGCTAAACTGTTCAAGAAAATTGCGAATTATCGCGCTCAACAGAACAGCGTAGTTGTCACAGAGTCGATGCGTGTCGGGATTTTATCCATATTTTGGCGTGCTCTTCTGACTACGCGCAGCAGAGACAACAACCGAACAGGTGATGACGATGCAGCTCTTGATTCCTTTTTATTGTCGTTAAAAAACCAGATAGTATCTGAGCGATGCACGACAAAGATATATTTCACCCCGTTTGTAGGGGAGCCTCCATATTATAACTTGCCTTTGGATTATGTATATCAGCTTGAGCGGAGCGTCGGGGGGCAAGATGTTAGATTTTATGACAAACCCCACCGATTTTTCGCTACATTCAAGGTGCCATTTGTCTATTTCTATATCTTTAGCGACGGGTGGGAAGGGAGCGAGATATACAAGTCTTCAGAGCTAGTGGAGGGAAACATAGCTTTGAACAATATCGCGGTCATTCCTGACGAATTGCGAGCATACGTCGATTATATGCACAAGCAATTTACTGAGTTAAAAACAGAAATGAGTAAGAATAACCTCGATAAGATAAAGGCAGATGCGGAGAAAAACCAAAAAATTACTGGCTCTGATATATCAATGTCTAGGATGCTTGGTGTCGACATTCAAAGTAAAAACACCTCCAAAAAGCAAGACAGCTAATTCGTGGTGTCATTTAGCGCAGTTTATACTTCATCGAACGTGTGCTCTTGAGAGATCAAGAATGTCAGCCAGAGAAGGGCCGTTTGCTGCCTGGGAGCTTCGAGCCGGCTATGTCTGCTTTTCACGATCGGACCTTCAAAAGCTGCCTGTCCGCTTACGTGGAGAGTTTCGGGCGCCGTAGGCGTACGAAAGTCCCCGAAGAACGAACCCGCGGTCCAGAGACGTTGGCTATGGGGATTTAAGATTTTTGGGGAACGTGGTGGTGCTGGCGTGGCACCAGACGGCGGTTCCTGGGATTGGATTTTGCCCCGCCATTGCGCGTGTTTTCTTGCAAGCTGCGCCCGCAGCCAGCGGATTTTTGGTATGGTGAGCAACGTTTGCTGCGCTGGTGCTGCCGTCTGACGGCAAAGGCACGAGGTCGCCCGTAGCCTGCGATATGATCGCCAAAGCGTTTGGTGGGCGCATGCCGTGCCGGGTCACGATAGCCATCTCCGGGTTGGTCTTGCCGCCGCTGGCGGAGCTCTGGGCTGGAGGCTGCCCACCAGGATTTCCAGAATGATCATGGGCCCGCCACAGCATGGGCAGCAGCGCCATGGTTCGGGCGCTGGCTCACCGGCCGGAACCTGTACGGTGACCGGCTGAGGCACGGCCAGCAGATCGCGGATACGGGCAAGGTTGGCCTTGCGGCTGGCGCTGGCCAACAGCCCGTAATGGCGCAGGCGGTGGAAGCCCTTTGGCAACACGTGCAGCAGGAAGCGGCGGATGAATTCCGCCGGGGCCAGCGTCATGGTCTGGTAGCGCGCGGCGCCGTCCTGCCGGTAATCCTTATACCGGAAGGTGATGCCGCGCTCGTCCATGGCCATCAGCCGGCGGTTAGAGATGGCCACCCGGTGGGTGTAGCGGGCCAGATAAGCCAGCACGGCCTGCGGCCCAGCGAAGGGCGGCTTGGCGTAGACTACCCAGTTCTTGCGGCGCAGCGGCGCCAGATGGCGCAGAAAGGCGCGCCGATCAGCCAGGTTCTTGGCGTCATTGAAGAAGTTGAGCTGTCCATTGGCATGCAGCGTCGCCAGCCCGCTCAGGAACAGACGGCGGAACAGCCGTGAGAGCACGCGCACCGGCAGCAGGAAGGCCGGGCGGGATGAGATCCAGCGCTGGCCATCGGGCGAGAGACCGCCGCCCGGCACGATCATGTGGATATGCGGATGATGCGTGAGCGCCGAGCCCCAGGTGTGCAGCACGGCGGTGATGCCGATGCGTGCGCCCAAATGCTTGGGATCGGCGGCGATGGTCAGCATGGTCTCGGCGGCGGCGCGGAACAGCAAATCATAGACTGGCGCCTTGTTCTGCCAGGCGAGGGCGCCGATCTCGGCCGGCAGCGAGAACACGACATGGAAATAGCCCACCGGCAGCAGATCGGCCTCGCGCTCGGCCAGCCAGGCGCGCGCCGCCGCACCCTGGCATTTAGGGCAATGCCGGTTGCGGCAGCTGTTATAGGCGATGCGCTGATGGCCGCAGTCCTGGCAACCTTCGACATGGCCGCCAAGCGAAGCGGTACGGCAGCGCTCGATCGCCGACATCACCTTGAGTTGGGCGAGGCTCAAATGTCCGGCCTGGGCGGCCCGATACTCCGCCCCGGCGCCCCGGAAGATGTCGGCGACCTCAAGGGCCGTACGCACCGCCCGTCACGGGCCGGGCGCCGCCTTAGCCTCCATCAACGCCATCACCTTGTCGAGTGGACTGGTCACGGTTCGCACCGTCTTTGTCGCCACCTTGGTATAGAGCGCGGTGTTCTCGAGCTTGGAATGACCAAGCAGCACCTGAATGACGCGGATATCGACGCCATCTTCGAGCAGATGCGTGGCGAAGCTGTGCCGCAGCGTATGCGGGCCGGCATGTTTGGTGAGGCCGGCCGTCCGCGCCGCCTCAACAACCACACGATGCAACTGCCGGGTAGAAATCGGCTTCGTCGCCTGTTCTCCCGGAAATAACCAGCCAGTCTTGTGCATGATGCCCTGCTGATGCCCGGCCTTCCACCAGGCACGCAGCACGGCCAGCAGGTCATTGGACAGCATGGCGTTGCGATATTGCCCTCCCTTGCCGCGCTCGACCCGGAGCAGCATGCGCTCGCTGTCAATGTCACTGACCTTGAGCGCCGCCACTTCCGCCACCCGTAGCCCGGCACCATAGGCGACAGACAGCGCTGCTCGGTGTTTGAGGCAGGTTGTGGCGTCGAGCAGGCGGGCGACTTCGTCCTGGCTCAGCACCACCGGCAAATGGCGCGGCTGCTTGGCCCGCACCAGTTTGCGCGCCAGCTCCGGCCGGTCGACCGTGATGGTGAAGAAGAACCGCAACGCCGATACGATGCTGTTCATGGTCGGCACAGGCGTCTCGCTATCGCGCTGCTCAATCTGGAACCGCCGGACATCATCCGCAGTTGCCGTATCGGGCGAGCGGCCCAGAAAACGGGCAAAGCGTCCGACATCGCGAAGGTAATTGCGCTGCGTCGCCCGCGAGAAACGGCGCATCTCCATATCCTCGATCATCCGCTGGCGCAGATCGATCGGCGAGGTTGGTGAAACAGGCTTGGTCATGGCTGGCTCCTTTGCAATGAAAGAAGCCCGCATCCTCAGGCTGGGCCGCCCAAATCCTCAAACAAAACCTTCACGCCACACCCAGCCGGCGCCATCAACACAAGCACCATTCCCGCGCAGCGGGTTCGTTCATCGGCCCAATCCCGCCGATGGTTGTCTTGCGACATCCCCATTTGTGTTGATCACAACCGGTGCAACCGGGACGAGTGGAATAGGCAAGGCGTAAAGGGCATGCCGCTGTTCGCCAACGCGAACCAGGGCGTTTTGTCGACGAGATCGGCGAGGTCGCGCGTCGCCGTGGCTGGCGCTGCGTTATTTAATCAATTGGTGATTGGCTTAAATAGCGACTGAGCTACGGTAAGCGCTCTTAAATAGCGGGCGCCCCCATCACGGACGGGTAATCCATGCCGTGCCGGTTGTGCGGAGATTAAGCCATTCAATCTCCGCGCCCGGATGGATTGCGCGCCTCCCGTTCACAAGAAGGGGTAGAAATTTTCGCCAATTCTTGCTATCAATGATGGCATTGTCATCAATGCTGCGTTTTGGAGGCGACGGCCGTGGCGAGTATCACCATTCGTAACTTCGATGAGGGGCTGAAATCGCGTTTGCGTATTCAGGCGGCTGTGCACGGCCGGTCGATGGAGGATGAGGCACGGGACATCTTGCGCTCTGCCCTCAACCGGCAACCCCAGCCCGCTGCCAATCTGGCCGAGGCCATTCGCGGCCGATTTGCCGCCCTGGGAGGTGTTGATCTGCCTCTGGCACCGCGCGAACCGATGCGTGAACCGCCGATATTTGACTGATGATCCTCCTCGACACCAACGTCGTCTCGGAACTGATGCGCCCGGCGCCCGCACCGGCCGTCATGTCCTGGCTTGCCGCACAGCCCGCAGCCAGCTTGTTCATTTCCGCCGTCACGGAGGCTGAGTTGCGTTACGGCGCCACGCTGCTCCCTGAGGGGCGGAGACGGGCAGACCTTATGGCGGCCGTCGATGCGATGCTTGCCGAGGATTTCACCGGACGCATTCTGCCCTTTGACAGCGCGGCGGCGGTCGCATACGCGGCCATCGCCGCCGGCCGCCGGCCGCCGGCAAGAAGGAAAGCCGATTTCCCAATTCGATGCACAGATCGTGGCTATCGCCCAGTCGCGCGGCGCAGAGCTTGCCACCCGCAATGTGAGCGATTTTGAGGGCTGTGAGGTCGAGGTTATCAATCCCTGGACAGAATAGGGTGACGGGGGCCACGCGCAGCGGCAACGGCTTCGTCGAGCAGGTTGTTCAGCTCATCCGGCGCCAGATCAGAAAATTTGTCCTGCACCTCAGCCATGGTTCGGTCCAGGATGCGCCATTTGACGGCATCCTCGATAAATTTGGACAAATCCCCCTTATTCATCCCTCGCTGGGCGAGAAAGCTGCGGACCGAAATGTCGGTATCCTTCGACACGGATACCGTCCAGCGGGTCATGGTGTCGTTGGGCATGGTCACTCCTGTAGATGAGCGCTTATCGCTCACCTACAGGACATGGTTTCCCCAAATATGCAAAACGGAGATACACCGTGCGGCGATTGCGGCCCTATTCACTGCAAGCTCTGCGGCGAATAACCATCAGGCGGTAATGCGGATCACGCTATGTTGGTAAAAAACCAAATGTAACCGAGCATTTTTCAAGAATCCACGGGACTGATGAGTTCGCCATCATCCCCCAGCCCACCTTCATCCATTGCACCATCGAGCTGATCAACGGCCTCAGCATTCCGTATCGTGCTATTCGCCTGGTTCTTAATTTCATTAACTGCCAGTTCGAGCCCCCAATGGCCCCCGGCGGGCATCGCCGCAACCGCCGCTGCGGCATTATCGACCTTGGCTATAACCTGGTTCGCGAGTTTAACGACGCGCTGCACGACCATTCGCTTGTTGAACCCGCACGCTTCAGCCAGTCTCTTCCAGTGCCGGCGATACAAATGCCGCCCCCGGCGTTGGCCGCCGATTTCCTGGGCCATGTTTTTTGTGATGTTTTCCCAGACGCGGCCGCACATGAGATCGTAAAGAGGTGCCAGCCGGGCGCCGTTATGATCGATCAGGATTGAATAATTCTTGGCATGGCTGTCAACGTTCGTGATCAGCACATTCAGGATCGCTGCGTCCAAGAGGGCGAGCCGGTCTCTCGGTGGTAAAAACCGTGCAGCGACGTCGAACAAATCCGGCAGGCTGGGGCCGCGCAGACCGGACTGGTTATGTTCATATTTCGATGCTGGCGGTTTGCCGCTAGCCTGACAGAAATCCTCCTGGTGCAGCCTGGTCCATTCATCATGCTTCAACATCCGGTCATACCGTTCGACAAGCAAATAGGATCGCGCCCCCGCCCGCCCGGTCGTAACGCTTGCCGCGTTCAGCCCCAGCAATCTCGCGAGCGTGAGGCATAAAGCCTCGTTCTGCACACTTCCTTCCAGTCGGGAATTGTCGGGCTTCAGGATGTGGGTGGACGGGTTGTTGTTCAGCGGAATCGCGATCTCTCCGTTCACGAGGACAACAGGCAGCTTCTCCTGCGCCCCCGCCAGACTCATCGAGACACCTTCGGTCTCAACCAGGAACGGCCTTTTGGGCAGATCATTGATGATCCGCTCCAACTGGTCGCCAGCAGGCTTCGAATAACGCGGTTCCCCTCGTTCGGCAGGGCCGCCAAAACTCAGCGCACCGGCCGTATCTCGGCCTACCCTGTCCAGAATGCCGAGAACGTCACCGGGTGAGACGCCCGCTGTTTTCCCGATCATGGTCAGCGCATGGCCTTCCGGAAGAAGGTTGGTCAGCCAGGGCGTGAAGACAGAAGGTGGCATGCCCGTGGCGCTGAGTGGGGCCAGCACGGAAATCGGGAAGGCAGCGGCCGATGACCGCCATGCGTCGGCATAGTTGAATGACAACAAACCATCCGGGTTTGCCTGGATTTCGCCAACGAGTTGGGTCTCATAGAAAACCGGCGTGGCTGCCATTATGGCGCCTCCGACAAATCAGCATTCGTGCTGGCGCTCGTCATCTCTATGCCGAGGGCCTTGCCCACCCTCAAGGCCATGCCCAGCCGGCAGGACGCTTTGCCCGCTTCGAGGTCAATGATGAAGCGCAGGCCGGTCCCGGAGATCAGGGCAAGCTCGGCCTGGGTCAGCCCAGCCTTGCGCCGGTTGGCCCTAACCATGTCTCCAAATGCTTTTGCCAGATCGTCAGTCATGCAACGTCAAAAAAATTCCCGATCGGGAACATGCTCCTGGTTTCTCTGGATTTCAAGGTAAATATGCCAGATCGGGAATATTTTGATAAATTGTGCCTCGGAAGCGGCAAAATACGCGCGATCGGGAATATCGCGGTGCGAGGCTTATCTCCCCAATCTCGGCCCCCTTGGCCTGAGCGTGTTTCGCAGTTCCTGGGCTTTTCTTATTTCCTCGGCCTGCCGTGCCTGCTCGGCTTGCGCAGCGATCAGCGTCTCCCGGCCCTTCGCCAAGGACGCGCGCAGTTTCTGGTCGGTTGCCAAGCCGGAGCGCGCGCGGTTCGACTGAGCCGCCTCGAACCGCAGTGAGGCCCCCTTATCCTCCCGCTGCCGCATGATCTGTCCGGTCAAGGCGGGCAGGTCCGGTGCCAGCTCGCGCGGCACGAAGAGCCGGTAATCCTCCCGGTGCCGTGTGCCGATGACATAGGCCGCGCGGGCATCCCAGGCATAGGAATTGTCATAGACGGCCGCCGTTGTGGGCTGCGTCTTGCCCTGGCCCTTATAGCCCGTGCCGCTATAGCCCAGCCCCCATTTGTCGTATTTCACCGGGTCGAACGCGACGGTTGCCCCGTCATCCTTCATGATTTCCATGCGCCTCGGTGCCACGGTTTTGACGGTGCCAAACTCCGATGTCGCCACGCCGAGCTGCCGGTCGGTCTCGTAAAATTGCACCCGCTCTCCGGCGGCAATCGACACGTCACCGCGCACCGTCTTGAATTCATGCGCCTGGATCGGATTGCCCTTCACAGAAAGGTCCGCTCGGCGCCGTTGCTGCTCAGCCCGGTTCAGCTCCTCCACCTCCTTGTTGGTACTGGCATAGAGGAAGCTCAGCCCGTCGATTGACGCCTGCGCCGCCACCGCGCGTTGTCGCGCATCGGCCAAGCTGTCGCACCAGACAACCTGGCCACGTGCGTCATACGCCTCCAGCGCGGCATGGATATCGCCTCGCGCAAAATCCTCGCTGGCTTTGGCCTGGTAGGCCTGACGCTGCCGCAAGACGGTTTTCAGCTCAGCCGCGTCATGTTGGTTGACCAATTCGGTGAACATCCCGCCGCGCGACACCGAGGCGAATTGCCGGTCGTCACCGGCCAGGACCAGTCTGGCGCCGCTCTGCTCTGCCCCCTTCAGCAGCTTCGCCATGATGGCATTATCCATCATCCCTGCCTCGTCCACCATGACGACCGTCTTGCGATCCCAGCGTGACGGGTCCCGCTCCAACTGTCCCAGTTCGCGGTGCAAGGTCGCGGCATGGCCGTAGCCATCCTTGCGCAAATCCGCCACCACGGCATTGGTCGGGGCCAGGCCGATCACGCGATACCCCTCCGCCTCGAACGCGTGTCGCACCGCATTCAAGGTATGGCTCTTCCCCGTCCCGGCTCGGCCGATGACGATGCTGATCTGCCGGCCGTCCGTGACGTGCTCGGCCGCCGCGCGCTGCTCTGGCGTCAACTCGGCGCGCGCCAGTTCTGCGCGGCCGGCGCGACCAAGTGGCCGGCCGGATGACTCGCTAATGCGCTCAGCCGCGCCGATGATCGCCATTTCCTCGTCGCGGACCTGGCGTGTGGTCCAGCCGATCTCATCGCGGCCATCGGCAAGCAGCGGCACAACATCGGCATGACCAATGATCCGGGCTTCCAGCGCCGCGCGCTCCTCGCCCTCCAGTCCGGATTTGTTCAAAGCCTGGCGCAGATCGCGCGCCGTAAAAACCGCTTTCTGCGCGGTGAGGCGGAGCAAAATTTCGTCCGGGTCGCGCAGCTTCGCCTGCTCGGCGGCTGCATTGGCGCGGGCGATTTCCGCTCGGTCGGCGATGACTTGCTCATTCAAAAGCTGGCCGCGCGTGTAATGCTCCTCCGGCACCGTTCGGCGTTCGCGGATGTCGGCGGTGATCCCCAACCGCTCGAAATATTCCCTCTGGAATTCCGCCCAGCGAATGTCCCAGTTCTCCGCTTCGCTGATAAAATGGTTGGCCCCTTTACTGACGAAGTCCGGGTTCATGGCGCGGGCCTTCTTGCCAAACCCGCCGCCTTCCAAGGTGCGCGTGCTGATCAGCAGATGCGCGTGGGGATTATTCTCTTCCCGGTGGATCGCCCATTCCACCACGACGCCATGCTTCTGTGGGTCGATCTCCCGATGCACGAATTCCATCAACATGGCTTCGCGCTGTTCCGGCGTGGCCTCACGTGGCAGGGCGATCGTCATGTGCTTGGCGATCTGCCCGTTCTTCTTCCAACGCAGCTCGTTGGTTTGCCGATCGATCGTCTGCTCGGCCCGCTCCGCTGCTCGCCAGACCTGCGCCGCGTCCACCGCCCATTCCGGCGCGCTGGCGGGCAGGATCAGGCCGCGAGCCTCCAGTTCATCCGCCTTGTGCGCAAAATTAAACGGCGTGCCGCTTTGGTCGAGGCGGGCATCGCGCGCGATATAGGCCGACAGGCCGGTGGCACTGCTGCCCGCCCCGGCCTTGACGATCTCGACGCGGACAAACCGGCTCGCCATCTTTGTCCTTCCTCTGCGGCAGCCTTCATTTGGCGCTACTGGTGGCACCATGCCGTCCCAGGGCAGGCGGTCCAGCGAGCGGGGCCAACTCTCTCGGCGGTGCATCGGCACCACCCTCAACCACGTTTTGCGGAGCAAAGCGTATATTGAGCCTAGACTGATTTTCTAGGGCGCGTCTGTCTTCAGGGTGACTCGAACATGAAGAGTCGTTCAGCCTGGTTGTATTAAGTTTACATTGTTCTCGTGAAAATTGTAGCCGTTTTCTGTTCCGTTGTTTTTGTCAGTTTTTGGAGACAGAACATGGCAGGATTCGATGAGGCTGCTCTGCGGCGCCTGGAAGAGCTGGTCGCCAAGTCAAAGGGGGGCAGCAAACTGCCAGCACCCGAGGCGCTGGAGCTGAAAGAGCTGAAGCTCCTGCGCCAAACGGCCGAGATTGCCACGCGCCGAGCCAGCATAGCTGTTGCTAAACGCAAGATCGAAGACCGGGAGAAATACCGCGTCGGCGGCCTCGCCGTGGCCGCCGGGCTGAGCCGGTGGAATGATGATGAGCTGAAAGGCGGGTTCGCCATGTTGGCCGAACTGGCCGATACGGCAAGGGCCGAGTTGGGCGCGAACGGCAAGCAGGCGAGGGCGGCGGAAGCCGCTAAAACCGTGCTGGTGCCGCTGCGCGTGTCCTTTGGGGAGGCGCCAGGTGAGGCGGTGCTGACCGCGCTGAAAAAACGCGGCTTTAAATGGAACGCGGCGGCCAAGGCATGGGATGGCACCGGGGAGCCCGCCGACATTCAAAGCGAGGCCGAGCTTGGCGGCGGCTTGGTCGAGCCGCTGCCGCTGGCACCTCGGGAATAGGCCCATGTCAGTCCTGACGAGGTCCGGCATATGAGCGGAGCCGAGGGCAGTGATGAAGCCGCGGGCCATGGGCGGCGAGATTTAGACGTGGGGGAGGGGGCCTATTGGCGGCGACTGGCGGGGCAGGTTGACGCAAGCCAAGCGGCCGGGCCGCATCGGAGGCCGGAAATGCCCGATCTTCCGAAAAAGGCGGATCCATCCGAAAACATCGATATCACCGATCCCACCGTGGCGATTGTGCAGACATTGCTGGACAATGTGGCCGTCACCAAAGAGCTGAAGGACGAATCCGAGGCGGCCCGCAGGGCCATGGCCGAGGCCATGCGCAAGTCAGCCCTGCAGGCCGATGCCATGTCTGCCGATATGCGCTCCGTAACCATCGCGCTCCAGCGCCTAGCCGGGCAGCAGCCAACCAAATGGGACCGCTATATCTGGGCGGGGGTCGGCTTCGTCCTGGGCGTCGTCGTGACGGATGCGAGCTTCACGACGTTTCCGGCCCTTTGGCACCAGCTCTTTGGGTAAGACCGCACAAGCCTTCCGCAATTTGCTGCGGCAGATACGCCGTAATCCAGGCTGGGCCGTCAAGGCGATTCTTTTGAGCCCTTTATGGGCGCCACTCTATTTGCTGAAGACGATCCTGTGGATGATCTTGGCCATGACCTTGATCGGCCTCGCCGGCGCCGGTGTCATGACGGACTTTCATCTCGATCATTCCAAGATCGCCAATACCGTCTTCATCGTCGTGACGGTCATCGCGCTGCTCGTCGCGATGGTCTGGGGGCTCACGCGTCCCCTCCTTGAACATTTTGGCGACCGGGAAAGCGGCACCCATGGCACGGCACGCTTTGCCACGGAGAAAGAGACCGCGCGCCTGGTGCAGAATAAGCATGGTCTCCTGCTTGGCCGCGATCTCAATTCCGGCAAGCTGCTGCGTTATGCTGGTCCCGCCCATCTGCTGACCATGGCCCCGACGCGTAGCGGCAAGGGCGTGGGCACCATCATCCCGAATCTGCTGACTCTCGACCGCTCGGTGATCTGCATCGACCCCAAGGGCGAAAATACCCGCATCGCCGGACGTGCCCGCGGCCTGTTCGGGAAGGTCCATATTTTAGATCCGTTCAGCGTCACCGGCCGGGTCTCGGCCTCCTTCAACCCGCTGGCTTCGCTTGATGCGGCCAGTCTGGACGTGGCGGAGGAAGCGGCCATTCTGGCCGATGCACTGGTTTATGACCCACCCGCTCAGGTGGCGGAAGCGCATTGGAACGAGGAGGCCAAGGCGCTCATCGCCGGGCTCATTCTGTACATCGTCGCGCAAGAGCAGCCTGGCCGGCGATCCCTCGCAACGCTGCGCGAGTATTTGACGGCAGCACCCGATGCGTTCGCGGACTTGCTCATGCAGATGCAAGGTACCACGGCCGTGGCGGGACTCGTCGCGCGCGCCGCCAACCGGCATCTCGGCAAGGACCACCGCGAGGCGGCTGGGGTGTTGTCGGCCGCGCAGCGCCACACCCATTTCCTCGACAGCCCGCGCATGACGGCAGCACTCGGACATTCGGATTTTGCCTTCGGCGATTTGAAGGCAGAAACCGCGACGGTGTTCTTGGTCCTGCCGCCGGATCGCCTTGGTGCCTATGCAAGATGGCTGCGCCTGATGGTGACGCAAAGCTTGCAGGATATGGCCCGAGCGACGGGGCGGCCCGCCGCGCCGGTGCTCTACCTCCTCGATGAATTTGCGGCACTTGGCCATCTGGCGCCGGTCGAACGGGCCATGGGCCTAATGGCAGGCTATGGGGTGCAACTCTGGCCCATTCTGCAGGATATCCACCAGCTTCGCGCCAATTACGGTCAGAGTGCCGGAACCTTCCTCAGCAACGCCGGTGTCCTTCAGGTTTTTGGCGTCAATGACCATGACAGCGCGCGCCTGGTCTCCGATCTGCTCGGCCAGGAAACCAGGGTATTCGAGACCACCAGCCGCGATCCTAATCAGGGCTGGACCAATGATCGCCTGACTTTCTCCGAACAACATACCGGCCGGGCGCTGCTCACCCCCGATGAGGTGCGCAATATGGCCCAAAGCAAGCAACTGCTGTTCCTCACCGGGCAAAGGCCGATCCTTGCCAGGAAGTTGCGATATTACGCGGACGCGGAATTTGCCGGAAAATTCGACAGGCCGTAGCCGATGCAACGCAAATCGGGCGCCGCGAGGCGCCCGAAAATTTTGGTAATGGGCCGCCTCAAGCGGCGGCCCTTTCCGCTTCCGCAGGACCGCGGAAATCCTGGCGCTGCAAGCTGTGCAGATAATCCGTCGCCCGTTGCGCGTGGCTCGCCGCCGAGAAGACGAAACGCTTGTCGTCCTTCAGCACTTTCAGCCAGGTCGCGATATAAGCGGCATGATCCTCACGGGTTTCAGGCGTGATGCCCAGATCAGCGCACAGGAACGCGCTGCCTAATTCCGCAACAAGCTCTTCCCGCGCATAGCCTTCATCGCCCCATTTGATGCGGCCCATATCACGGGCCAGGCGTTTGTCATGCTTCGTCCAATGGGTCAGCTCATGGGCCAAGGTCGCGGCGTAGCTCTCGGCATCGCGAAAAGTTTCAAATGGCGGCATCTGCACGAAATCGGCGCCTTCGGCATAATAGGCGCGCGTGCCACCTTGGCGAATATCTGCGCCGGTCGCCGCAAAGAATCGGTCTGCTGATTCCAGCCTTTGGGCAGGGGGCAGCACCGAGCCCTCCGCCTTAGCCGTGTACTGTGCCGGTAAGCCTTCGCACTGCTCGGCGTTGAACACGGTATAGCCCTTGAGGAAAGGGATTTCCCGCTCGCATTCCTCGCCATGCGCGTCGATCTCGGTGCGCTTGATACGGTCAGCATAGACCACAAGCTCCCCGGTTTCACCACGGCGGACGTTGCCGCCCAGTTCCAAGGCCTGCTTGAAGGTCAGCCAATGCGAGCAGGAATAGCCTTTTGCCACGGCCGCGGACCACAGCATGATAACGTTGATGCCATTATAAGGAATGCCATTGTGCCGCAGCGGACGGGTAATCTTGCCCGCCGTATGTTCGGTGCTCCATGGTTTCAGCCAGGGGCGAACCCCCTGTTCCAAATCCATGACAATCTTGTCCGTAATCCGGGAATAAATATCGGAACGGCTTGATGTTTGGGCCATATCCTTGATCTCCTTTAGGGGTGAGGGGCAGCGCGCTGCTCCTCTGCCCGTCGGCGAGACCGGGGTGTGCAAGCTGCAAGGCGCTTCGCGGGGAACCAAAACGCAACGAAATTGACCGCGTAGCGGGACATTTCGTCTGTCGTTTTGGGCGGAAGCGCCTTGCAGCGCGCCGAGGGGCTGGCCCCTAAGCCTGGCGCAGCCAGGGCATGGCCGCGTCTGCGGCCAGAGGATTTGCTCGGCCGATCAAGGTTGTTGGAATGGAAGATATAACCTGACGGAACATTGGTTCGAAAAAGCAATATAATGGCATTTTCTTTGAAAATGCTGATCACGGCAAAATATCGGGCTGCGCAATCTTTTAAACTATGTCTGAGTAAACATAGGAGGTTACATGCGCGATGATGACCGGCTGCACGATGTTATCCGGATGTTATACGAATATAGCGCCCGACCGCCGCTGAAATTTCCGTCGGACGCAGAAATTCCGAAAATTGCCAGAAAAATTCTTGATGTTGCTTACGGGCCAACATCGCTCTGGACCAAGTGGGACAAGGATCGAGAAGAAATTATCGGCCGTGTGGTGGATGTTTGGGTGCCTCTGGATGACCTTTTGGACGCTCTGAACATATTGCCGGGAGAGAAGTTGACCACGACAGATGTTGTGCAACGGCTTTATGCGCTTCGGAATGAATATGGTAGTTATTCACGCGGGCCGGATGAGGCCATCAAAGAGGCGTCACTCACCGCGTATGCCGAGGAAAAGGCCAAAGGCACTGAGTTCATAGCCATCTTGGGATGGCTGGAGGAGTGGACCTGGGGTGCTGAGGAGCGCCTAAGGCGTCAGCGGGAGGAGGAGAATAGTGAGCGGATTGAACAAAATAAGCGGCGGGTTGAGGCTCGGCTGCGTTCGGGTGCCGACTGTCCATGGACCGTAGCCGCTGGTGTTCCCGACCTCCATTGCCGCAAAAATGGCCGCCTCTTTCGGCTGAAGCCCCTGCCAAAGGAGACCTCTCCCCTTGCGCCGAAGTTCGAAGTTTTAGAGGTCAAGACGCTCGACGATAAGCGAGGCACCTCGATTGGCCGTTACCGTACGCGGGGTGACGCATCAAAAGCCATCCTGGAGGTCGCCTATAAGCCGGAATGGTCATAATGTCTTTGGCGCGGGGCACATCTGCCTACCGTCAACGGGGAGTATCGCTGAGTGATCCATTTTGACGATCTCAGGCCGGGAACGCGTCTCGGGGGCCTCGCCCCCGCGGGCGTGGCAGAAATCGTCCAGGTCAGTCGGTTCGGAGCGGATGCGCTTAACATCGTCTTTCGGGCCGACGGCAAGGTCGGTGAGCGCCTGGTCTACCGGGGAGAAGAGGCGGCCTTCGATTTGGTCGAACCCGGCCGGGGCTTCGCTTTCGACGCCGATGGCGCGCTGCTGCGCCTTGCCTCAGAGGCGTACCGCATCAGGCTCGCCCATCTTTTCGACCCATATCTCGCTGTCAGCGCCTCCCAGATCGAGGCCCTGCCGCACCAGATCACGGCGGTTTACGGCGAAATGCTCCCCCGCCTACCGCTCCGTTTCCTGCTGGCTGACGACCCGGGCGCCGGCAAAACCGTTATGGCCGGCCTGCTCATCAAGGAGTTGCTAATCCGCGGCGACCTGGAGCGCTGCCTTATCGTGGCGCCGGGCAGCCTGGTCGAGCAATGGCAAGAGGAAATGGCCGACAAATTCGGCCTTGCCTTCGACATTCTAACCCGCGACCAGATCGAAGCTTCTCGTACCGGCAACCCGTTTGTCGAACGCAACCGTCTTATCTTACGGCTCGACATGGCAGCCCGGTCAGACGATCTGAAATCCAGGCTGGATGCTGCCCCTGAATGGGACCTTGTCATCTGCGACGAGGCCCACCGTATGGCCGCTTCGTATTTCGGCGGGGAGGTCAAGGAGACCCAGCGCCATAAGCTCGGCAAGCTGCTTGGGTCACGGGCATGCAACCTGCTCCTCATGTCGGCCACTCCCCACAACGGCAAGGAGGCCGATTTCCAGCTTTTTATGGGGTTGCTCGACGCTGACCGCTTTGAGGGCCGGTTCCGCGAAGGCGTGCACAAGGCCGATGTATCGGACATGATGCGCCGCCTGACCAAGGAGGAGCTTTACCGTTTTGACAGTTCGCCCTTGTTCCCCAAACGCTTTGCCTACACTGCCAGCTATGACCTCTCGCCTGAGGAAGCCACACTCTACCAGGAAGTTACCACATACGTCCGCGATGAGATGAACCGTGCCGACCGCGCGGAGGATGGGCGGCGCAATTCTGTCGGCTTCGCGTTGCAGATTCTCCAACGCCGGCTCGCATCTTCTCCTGCCGCAATTCATCGATCGCTGGAACGCCGCCGCAAACGGCTGGAAGAACGGCTGCGCGAGGAGCGCCTGGTCCGCGATGGCGGCGGCGCGCTGTCCAGGGGCGCTGTCCTGCCTGAGATCGACCCGGACGATGACGATGAAGCCCCAGGTACTGAGCGTGAGGCGGCGGAGGATCAGATCGTCGATTCCGCCACGGCGGCGCAGACCTTGGCCGAGCTTGAGGCCGAAATTGTGATCCTCAAAGACCTCGAATCACGCGCCCTGCGGCTGAAGCTCTCCGGCCGAGACACGAAATGGCGCGAGCTGGAAGCGATTCTCGACGACCCGATCATGTTCGACCCGGCCACGGGCCTGCGGCGTAAAATCCTCATCTTTACTGAGCCGAAGGACACGCTGGACTACCTCAAGCAGAAGATCGAAGCCCGCACGGGCGACCCGGACGCCGTCGTCACCATCCATGGTGGCGTGGCACGGGAGGCGCGGCGCGCAGCTATTGCCGCCTTCAACAGCGACCCGGTCGTCCGCGTGATGATCGCCAACGACGCGGCGGGGGAAGGCGTAAACCTTCAACGCGGCGCGCACCTCATGGTCAATTACGACCTGCCCTGGAACCCGAACCGGTTGGAGCAGCGGTTCGGGCGCATCCACCGCATCGGCCAGACAGAAGTTTGCCATCTGTGGAACCTCTGCGCCGCCAATACGCGCGAGGGCGAGGTTTATCGCCGCCTGCTGGAAAAGCTGGAAGAAGCCCGCGCGGCCTTGGGCGGCAAGGTCTACGACGTGCTGGGCGAATTGTTCGAGGGCCAGCCACTCCGCGTCTTGCTGGTCGATGCCATCCGTTATGGCGACCAGCCGGAGGTAAAGGCGGAACTGTTCCGCAAGGTGGATGGCGCCGTGGATGTCGCCACCATCGAGACACTGGTGGCCGAGCGGAAGCTGACTTCCGAAGGGTTGGACCCGCGCACGGTGACGGCCATCCGCGAGGAGATGGAGCGCGCCCAGGCAAGGCGCCTGCAACCGCATTTCATCGGCGGGTTTTTCCGTGAGGCGTTCACCACCCTCGGCGGTCGCATTACGGAACGGGAAAAGGACCGCTTCGAAATCACCCGCGTGCCTGGAATACTGAAGGAGCGTGACCGGCTGATTGGCCGTGGCGACCCGGTGCTGGACCGCTATGCCCGCATCACTTTCGAGAAGACCCTCATCCCTGGCCAGCCGCAGGCGGAGCTGGTCGCCCCCGGCCACCCGCTGCTCGACGCTGTGGTGGACGTCGTGCTGGAACGCTTCCAGCCTTTGCTCTCCCAGGGTGGGGTATTGGTTGACGAATCGGACGAGAGCCAGGAGCCACGGTTGCTGGTCTATCTGGAACATGCCATCCGTGATGGGCGTGTGGGCCGCGCGGGGGAGCCGCGGGTTATCTCCCAAAAGCTGCAATTCATACATATTAAAGAAGACGGCTCGGCGGCGGATGGTGGCTCAGCCCCGTACCTCGACTACAAGCCCATCACGCCTGAGCAGCGGGAACAGGTTGCGGGCGTGATGACTGCTCCGTGGCTCGCGGACGGCGTGGAACAGCGTGCCCTTGGCTACGCGATCGCCTCTCTGGTGCCGGAGCATCTGGCATCGGTGAAGGCGCGGCGGCTGACTGAGATTGCCAAGGTCGAGCGTGAGGTGCGCGACCGGCTGAATCGTGAAATCAATTACTGGGACTCCCGCGCCGCCCGGCTGCGGGAGGAGGAGCGCGCCGGCAAGGAACAGCGGATCAACGCCCAAAATGCCGAGGCCACAGCCCAGCGCATGGCGGACAGGCTGCACAAGCGCCAGGCGGAGCTTGACCGGGAACGTCAAATAAGCGCCCTCGCTCCCGTGCTGAAAGGAGCGGCGCTCATCATTCCCGGTGGAATGCTGCGCGCGGCCGAACCGGCCAAGGCAACGGGCTTCTCGGAAGACCCGGATGCGCGGGCGGCGGTGGAACGTCTGGCGATGGAGGCGGTGATGGAGCATGAGCGACGGCTGGGGAATGATCCGTGCGATGTCTCGGCCGAGAAGAAGGGCTGGGACATTGAGAGCCGTGATGCCCGCACCGGCCACCTGCGCTTCATCGAGGTGAAGGGGCGGCATGAGGATGCGCGGGACGTGATCGTGACCAAAAACGAAATCCTCGCCTCCTTGAACGCGCCGGAGGCGTTTCACCTGGCGCTGGTGCGGGTGAGCGCCGGGTTTGCTCAACAACCTGTTTATGTGCAGCGTTTCTTCCGCCGCGAGTTGGGCTTTGCCGAGACGGCGGTGGTATTCAACCTCAAAGAACTTGAAACGATGGCCGCATCCCTGTCCAAACTGGCGATTTGAGGTAGTTTCTAATTGTGACGAAGATTCGTAAAAAGCTCATCGAAATCTCTATTCCTCTGGAAGAGATTAACAAAGCCTCGGCGCGGGAAAAATCCATCCGCCACGGGCATCCTTCCACCTTGCATTTGTGGTGGGCGCGGCGGCCCTTGGCAGCGTGCCGGGCAGTGCTGTTCGCGCAACTGGTCGATGACCCGTCATCTTGGCCCGAAAAATTCCCCACGGTTGAGGCGCAGGATGTTGAGCGGCGGCGACTGCATCGGGTAATCGCGCGGATGGTGCCGTGGGAGGCATCGAACGACGAAGATATTTTGAACGAGGCGAGGTACGAGATTGCGCGTTCCGTCGCCTGGGGGCTGGACGAGGAACCGCCGCCGCCGGATGACGGCAAGGCGATTCTCGACTACCTGCAAACCAAGGCACCGCCTGTTTATGACCCGTTTTCCGGCGGCGGATCGATTCCGTTGGAAGCGCAGCGGCTAGGGCTGCGGGCCTATGGGTCGGACCTCAACCCCGTCGCCGTGCTCATCGGCAAGGCACTGGTGGAAATTCCGCCGAAATTTGCCGGACTGCCGCCGGTCAACCCCGACGCGCAGAAGGAGCTTGCGCGCGGACATTGGAACGGCAAAGGCGCACAAGGGCTGGCAGAGGATGTGCGCTATTACGGGAAATGGATGCGCGAAATGGCAGAAAAGCGCATTGGCCATCTGTACCCGAAAGCGAAATTGCCGAATGGATCCGAGGCGACGGTGATTGCCTGGCTCTGGGCGCGTACCGTTGTTTGTCCCAATCCTGCATGCCAAAAGGAAATGCCTTTACTTAGCTCTTTTGTTTTATCTTCAAAAAAGGGCCGCGAGCGTTATCTCGTGCCCTCCGAGCCGGGGGCACCTCTGAGCTTCGACGTATCAAACCAAGTACCAAAACATTGTACCGATCCGTCTAAGGGCCTCAAGCGCGGTATGTCAGGTATATTTCAATGTCTGCATTGTGGCGAGGTTACAAGCCGAGATTATGTTGCAGCCGAAGGCACCGCCAATCGAATTGGAAAGGTCGTAACCGCCGTTGTTGCTGAAGGCAAAGGTGGACGCATTTATCTTCCCGCCGCGGCGGCTCAGATACCGAACCAGCTCCCTACAGTTGACCTTAATGGTCTTGAGATTGAACTGGCGCCAAATCCTCGTGATGTCTGGTGCCGCAATTTTGGTTTGAATACACCCGCATCCCTATTCACACAAAGGCAGCTCGTTGCGCTCACGACTTTTTCGGATTTGGTGAGTGACGCGCGCGAACTCATGGTCGAAGCTGCCCGCACTGCTGGTCTCAGCAACGACCCCACGCCGCTCCACCTAGGCGGCTCCGGCGCCATCGCTTATGCCGATGCTGTGGCGACATATTTGGGTTTGGGCGTGAGCAAAATGGCTGACTACTCGTCCACGGTAGTCCTTTGGAGCCCTACCAGGGATCAGGCAAAATCCACCTTTGCCAGGCAAGCGTTGCCCATGACGTGGGATTTCGCCGAGGTTAACATTTTAGCTGAGGCTGCTGGTGATTTTTCCGTCTCAATTGCCGGTATTTCTCGGACTCTTGGAGATATTCCGACCGCGTCGTGCGGGAGGGTTTTTAATATCAACGCTTCTGCCAACTCATTTCCGGTCCGACCGATTTTGATCTCTACTGATCCTCCCTACTACGACAATATTGGATACGCAGACCTTTCCGATTTCTTTTATGTCTGGCTGCGGCGTTGTCTGCCCGGCGTCTGGCCAGACTTGTTCCGACGTCTGGCCGTGCCGAAGGTCGAGGAATTGGTTGCGATGCCATATAGACATGGCGGCAAAGAAGAAGCGGAAGCGCTTTTCATGAAAGGTATGGGTAAAGCGCTCATTGCCGTTCGCAATGCGGCAACGGAAAGTGAGCCGCTCGCGATCTATTACGCCTTTAAGCAATCTGAAGTCGCGCAAGATGGAATTACGTCCGCAGGCTGGGCGAGTTTTCTCCAGGCAGTTTTCGATGCAGGTTTGATCGTCGATGGTACTTGGCCGGTGAGAACGGAGCGTGGAGCACGCACTATTAGCATAGACACAAACGCGCTCGCATCATCCATCGTCCTCGTTTGCCGCAAGAAACAGATAGACGCACCGACGATCACTCGCGGTGAATTTCTTCGCTTGTTGAAACGTGAATTACCCGATGCCATCGACGATATTCGCAAAGCCGGTGTCGGTCCAGTAGATATGCAGCAATCAGTTATCGGCCCAGGCATGGGCGTGTTCTCGCGCTACGCCAAAATTCTGGAGGATGACGACAGCGCCATGAGCGTGAAAACCGCTTTGGCGCTCATCAATCGCGTTTGGGAGGAAATTGAGAACGAACTGGACGCGGCATTCGATGCCGAAACCCAGGTGGCACTGGTATGGTACGCCTCCTACGGTTTTGATCCGCGGCCCTCTGGTGACCTCATCATGCTCTGCACTGCTAAGAACACGTCAGACCGCGCTTTGTTTCATTCCGAAGTGTTCGAGGACCGCAAGGGAAAAGCGGCTCTTACCGCGCGGGAGAACTTACCGGTGGATTGGAACCCGGCCAAGGACTCACATCTGACCGTGTGGGAATGCGTGCAGCATGTGGCCCGCACGCTCCGCGCCGATGATGGTGGAGAGGAGGATGCGGCACGGTTGGTTGCCGACATGGGGCCGAAATCCGCTGAGGCCCGCAAGTTGGCCTATCGGCTATTCGAGATCGCGACGCAAAAAGGGTGGTCCGCCGAGGCGCTGGTTTACAACGAACTCGCCGAAATTTGGCCGAAGCTGGAAGACAAGGCTGCGAATATCGAGACCCTGGCGCCAAAGGGTGCGCCAAGGGAACGTGATCTGTTCGATCTAGGGGCGTAAAGATGTCAGGGGCGAAGGAAACGTTGCGGCGCGTAAGGGAAGGGCTCGACCATCTGCAAGATGGTTTGCGGCCATTCGTCGAAGCCAAGATGAAGGCCAGACACGGGGCGAACTGGCTGCATTATGCTAGCCGCGCGGCAGGCAGTACGGCCAATGCATCACTGGATGTGTACGGGTTGCTGAAGACGATCCTGGATAATTGGAACGAGACGTTCCAGGAAGGATTTTCCCGCAACGAGCGGCACCGGATTCGCAGTTTCGTCACAGTCGCATTCGATGCGCGGAACAGCACCTCACATCTGACGCTGCCACTGCAAGATGCGGAGGCTCTGCGCTATCTGGATGCAATTCTGGAACTCCTGCGCGCGGTGAAAGCGGCGGAAAACATCACGGCGGAGGTGAAGCGGCTGTATGAAGCGCAGCGGACCTCCGGCGTGGCCGCGACGCCTGCGCCCGTGCCGGAAGCCCGGCCAACCTTGTCCCTTGCGCAGCCGGAGGACGCTCCGGCCACGAAACTGAAGCCTTGGATCGAGGTGGCGCTGCCGCACGCGGATGTGATGGAGGCGCGGTTCCGGCAGGCGGAATTCGCGGCGGATTTGTTCGCGGTGGATTCCGGCAATGTGGACGCTGCGAGCGATTACGCCACGGCCAATGGGTTTTTCGGCATCACCTTCCTTACCGAAGGGTTGCAGCGCGTGCTGACCACGGTGCTGGAGCGGCTGGGCGGCAAAGGCGGCGACCCGGTGATCGGTCTGCAAACCGCTTTTGGTGGCGGCAAGACACATACAATGTTGGCGGCGTATCATTTGGCAAAGGCGAGCGAGTTGGGGCCGCTGAAAGGTGTGCCCGAGCTTGCCGCAAAAGCAGGGGTGACGGCTTGGCAGCCCGCGAAGGTGGCCGCATTCGTCGGAACCGCTGCGGGGGTGGATACGCATCTAGCGTTGAAGGACGGGCCGAAGGTCAAGACGCTGTGGGGCTACATCGCCTGGCGTTTGGCGGGAGCAGATGGGTTGGAATTGGTAGCGGAGGCCGAGGCGAAGGAGACGAATCCGGGCTCAGCGCGGCTGGTGGAGCTGTTCAAGCGCTCCGGCCCAGCACTGATTCTGCTGGATGAGTTGGTGGCCTATGCGCGGCAGTTGCCGGATGAAAGGTTTGAGGCATTTTTGTCGTTCATCCAGTCGCTGACAGAAGCGGCAAAGATGGTGCCGGGGATTCTCATTATCGGCTCGCTGCCGGAGAGCAATTTGCAGGCAGGCGGCGACAAGGGGCTGGCGGCGCTGAAGCGATTGGAGAGCGTGTTCGGGCGCGTGCATTCGCCGTGGCTGCCGGCCTCGGGCAACGAGACGTATGAGATCATACGGCGGCGGTTGTTTCAGCCGCTGGATGCCGATGGCGAGAAAGCGCGGGATGAGACGGTGAAGGCGTTTTACGACCTTTACCGCAAGAACCAGGCAGAGTTTCCGCCGGAGGCGAAAGAGCCGCGCTATCAGGAATTGCTGCGGCTTTCTTATCCCATCCACCCAGAGCTGTTCGACAGGCTCTCAAAGGACTGGGCGAGCCTGGACAAATTCCAGCGCACGCGCGGGGTGTTGCAGTTTATGGCGAATGTCATTGGCGTGCTGTGGCAGGCCCGTGTGCCTGATCCGTTGATTACGCCGGCACGTATTCCGGTGGCGAACGAGCGGGTGCGGGCGAGTGCGCTTAATCCGTTGGATGCAGGGTTTGGCGCCGTCATCGACAGGGAAGTGGATGGGGTTGGGTCTCTGCCAGATCGGATGGAGGTGAATCCGGCACGCCGAATCTCGCAGCAACGGGCAGCGACACGGGCGGCAAGGGCAGTGTTTTTGTGTACAGCTCCTCTGGCTGGGCAACCGAATGCAGGGGTGACAGGGCCTGGGCTGCGGCTGGCCTGCGCGGAGCCCGGTGACCAGTTGGCGATTTTCGGCGAGGCGCTGCGTGAGCTGAGCGAGCGGGCGACGTATCTGTACGAGGAAAGTGGGCGGTATTGGTTCTCCACCCAGCCGACGCTGAATCGGTTGGCGGACGACAAGGCGAAGGCGCTAGCCGAGCATGAGGTAGATGCCGACATTATCGAGCTACTGAAAACCGACGCGAAGAGCAAAGGCGGGTTTGCCTGGGTATTTGCGGCGCCGGATGATCCGGCGGCGATGGATGATGTCTCTGCGTTGTCCCTCGTGATTTTGGGGCCGGGAACCCCGCACGCGGGGAAGGCAGCGGCGAAATCTCTGGCGACAGACGCTGTAGTTGAAGGGCTGACTCGGTGCAGATCGTCGCAGCGGAGTTTCCGCAACGCGCTGATTTTTGTCGCGGCAGATGAGGGACAGCTCGCGGCGGCACGGGATGCGGTGCGGCAGGCGCTGGCGTGGGCGGATATTGCGGGCGACCAGCGGATGAAGGACCAGTTGCCCCCCGCACAGATGCGTGACGCGGCCGAGAAAGCGAAGAGCAAGCGAGATGGCGCGGCACGGGCCGTGAGACTAGCGTGGAGCCATATTCTCTACCCGGTGAAGAGCGAGACGGCAGGCAAGCCGTTCGACCTGGATCAGGTGACGCTGGCGAGTAAGGACCGCATCACGATTCCAGCGGCGGTGAATGAGAAGATCAAAGGCGACAGCATCGTAAAGGATAAGTTAGGGCCGGAAAGCCTATGGGTGGCGCTAAATCCACTCTGGCCGGAGGGCTCGCCGCATCTGACAGTCAGTGAAGTGGCCAAATGGTTTGCCTCATACGCTTATCTGCCGAAAATCCGCGACCGGCTGGTATTGGAAGGCGCAATTCGGGAGGGTGTGGCGAACACTGACGCGCGGTTCGGGTACGCGGACAAGTATGACGAAGCGACGGGAAATTATATTGGCCTGGCATTTGGGCGAGCGGCTCCGGAACATTTTCCCGAGAGCGCGGTGCTGGTGAGTACGGCGGCGGCGCTGGTGCAGAAGAGCCAGGTATCAGCGCCGCCAGAGGCGAAGCCGGAGTGGGTGGTGACAGGGGGAGGGCCGAGCGAATCAGTGGTGGGGCCGAAACCTGCCGCGAAACCGACCCGGTTCTATGGAGCAGTCGAAATCGACCCGTCGCGGCCGATCAAATCGTTCGAGACGATCCTGAATTCCGTGGTGCTGGAATTGCAGCGCAATGGTTCGGCAAAGGTGACGTTGACGCTAGAAATAGAGGCGGACGCGGAGGAAGGGTTTGAGGAAGCGGATATTGGCGTGGTGAGGGATAATGCGCGGCAGTTAAAGTTCAAGCTGGATTCGACGGGGTTTGAGTAACACAAAGACTGCGGACTGAACCGCCCCGTATTTATCGGAGGCGTTTTGGTTTAAGTTACGCAGTCATGGGCTGTATTTCCAGCTTGGCGTAGTACAGCGCTTCGGCTCCTGCTGGCGCTAGATATGCACGCCGGATTGTGTGCGGGATTATGTGGTGCCGCATTTGCTGCACGAGAACCAGAGCAAAGCGTTTTGGGCCGCAACCGCACGGCTAACGGTGCATCGCGAGGCGGCTAGAGAATGGCTTGCGAAAGCGGGTTGGTGCGGCTGCGGCTGAGGTAATGCTATGGACGGCGCAACGGATCTGCGGCAGACATCGTTCAGGTAACGCGATGAAGGCTGACGTATGGCGGGGCTTGCACATTTGGAGCGTCTGGAATCACCGGAACTTTATAATTTTCTGGGTGCCTGTCCTGCCGATGAAGTTACCGCCCTGGCCGAGCTGATGGCGCGGACCTATGGCAATAAAATGCTCTCCGTCACCACCGTCCATGTGCCGCGCTCGCTACGAGAGCGGAGGATGCGCGGACATGCGCTGATTCCTGATATCGTTACAGATATTGCAAACCAAGGTTCACATTCCCTGGGCAAGACCTTGAGTTATGAAGACTGTGTGCGCTGGATCGGTGGGCGGCATCGTATCGATGCCGCCGGGACCGCGCCTGTTGTCGAAATTGAACGATTGGTGCTGGAGAAATACGATATCAATGCCATCAGCAAGGCTGAGTTTTCTGCGTTTAAGGATAAGGGATCAGCCTCCCTCGCGCGCCGGGCGAGCTGGCTTTCTATGCCGGGAATGGTGGAGTACGCGCTCTCGGCCAATTGGGGCATCACCACCTTTATCATGCTGAAAATCGCGATCATGCGTCTGCGCAACCGGGCGCTGGTGTACGGCAACCTGCTGGAGGACTGAGTGGAGCAAATCATTCAAGTTGCGTTCAAAATGCCGGACTGGATTCGTGCCGGGCTGGATAGCGGGGTCTATGAACAAGTCGGTGGTGTGATCCGTAAAATCGACAGTAAGACGGTTGTGGCCTGGCTGAAACCGGCCACCGACGCTAGCGGGAATGCGCTTGAAGCTGTACCGGCCATCGGTGGCCTGCCGGCAGGTGCTGCGCTGGCCGCACCAGTGGCGGTGGCGGCAACAGCGGTTATTGCCGTGGTGGTGGTTGGTTTTGTTGTGGTTATGAAAAAACTGGAGCGTATCGAGAGCAAGATCGATAAGATTTTAACGCACGTTAAAGACATAAAAGAGGATACTACGTGGCTGCGGCAGGCGGTATGGGCCGATAAGCGCGCTGCCGTCTATGCCGCTTTCAAAGGTTGCGAAGACGCCGAACGCGACGGCCGGTACGAGCAACTGGCACCGCATATCGCCACATTTCGCGCGAGCCAGCATTTTTTGTTGCAGCAGATGGACAACATCAGCGCCTTGCCCGCGCCACTGCAATCGAGCGCCTTGTTCACCGAGACCGGGCGCATGTATGTAGCCATCACCCAGGCCAAATCCTGGGCCATCACTCTGGCCAGCGGTGCCGATGTAGCCAAAGCCGAAATCGTGCAGGATGCCGAAGACTACCGTCGCAAGCGCGGTATTTTCACCGCCGCCTTGCGCCAGCCGGAAAGCCACCTGAGCAACCTGCTTGGCGTAACAACCACCGCTTGGGACGAAGCCAAAACCGAACTCCCCCGCCTACCTAGCGCCAGCGCCGCCGAATATTTCGAAATCGAAGGCCTCACCCTCGATGGCCCCACCCTGACCCAGCTGCGGGCCCTGACCGCCTCCGCACCCAACCAGCCCTGCGCACTCATCATTCCGGCCGGGGCTGCCCCGGCTGGGTGGGTACCGGAGAGGTAAGAGGGAAAGGTCAAGGCTAGCCGGTTTTATCTGGGCAACGCATCATTAATCCAGTGTTTCTCCATGGGAGTGAACGTTGTGCTATCGCTGTTGGCAACTCTGCGTAAACGGTCACTAAGCATGGCCACTGTGTCGCCGTCTCGGATAATGCGTTCTGAAATCTGAATCGGCACACCTCTTTCTTCGAGAATCTTCAACGGTTCAGCGCGAAACCACCGAGGTAGGTCAGCTAAAACAAGCGAATAATCTGCGTATGAGTGAGATGCGAATGTTTTGATGAATAGCTCTACGACCGCGAAGTATTCTGGAAGACTGTATTCCGCAGCACGAAGAAACTTGAAAACATTGTCGATCAGTTCAGGCTGCCCTTTGTAGCTGGAGGAATGCCAGTGATAAAACTCACGCATTGTTGTCGCATGTCGTAGCTTATTTATATACATTGCGAGCTGGCGTTCGGATGCGCAACCAAAAGCGTGAGAATTGACGACTTTGCATATTACCGTGCAGACAGCCTGTAGTTGCTCGTATGATGGCCAACCATTCCAAACGATATCTGCCCTAGCTCTCATGGCACTGTACGTTGCGGATCGTAGACCGAGCAATGTATCGATCCCTAATCCTGAAAATCGTCTTATTTGAGAAGCCTCAAGCCCGATGCGTTGCGCCATATCTTGCACGCGATCGAGCACTTTCGGAGAAGCATCCTCCTCCTCCATATGAACTACGAATTCGTCAGGCGCCTCATCAGGGTCACCAAACAACGGAGCTGTGACCTCTACATTTTCTTGAGCGGGTGGCGCGTGAAACAGGAATACACGACCTACGTGATGCTGCCCAAGGCGCCCTGCTCGACCTCTAATATTAGAGAATGTGAAGAAGTCATATGGACGCTTTGCGATAGTTTTGTCGTATATAAGGACAGACTTTGCCGCGGTGTTGACGCCTTCGATAAGGGTGGAGGTGCATATCAAAACCGGAATTTTCTTGTCATTGAAGAGTTTAATAAATCTTGAGGCAAGGGCGCGAGGAATGCGCCCATGATGTACGCCTATGCCTGAAAGAATGGCATCGCTTAGCTCCCATTTCGCGCCGTAATTATCAACCATCCACCGCGATAAGGATTGCCCGGCACCGACGCGGATTTTATGTTTGACTAGGTCAGTTGCTAATTTATTCGCTTTGTCTGGTGAAGAGACGAAGACAAGTGCCGGCCAATTGTCCGTGTTCTCAATTTCTGAATATAGCCGTTGCTCTGTGTCTGGAGCGGACT
>NZ_JBFWIX010000013.1:0-98863 GCF_050253495.1 Acidocella sp. | reverse complement strand
GCTTCGAACCCGCACCCTCTGGGTGATCCATCAAACGCGCCCCTCACGGCCATCAACACCATGATTTATATCGGAAATATTGAGATCCTGACAGCAAAATCAGCGATTTACTTGGGGAATGTGGGATCATATGGCAGCAACGTGACCGGCAATACTTCAGCCAACGGGCTCATGCCATAGCGTCCCTTGCCATCAATTCCGGTGAAGGAGAGATACCCACCGATCATGACAAGCCCACCACCACGCTTCACGAAGTCCGCCACAAGGCCAAGCCGGTTTGGTGATTTCTCCGATTTCAGGAATGTCTCGTCAGGTAGCAGGAAGGAGTTAGATCCGATATCGGAGATGACAACGACATCGAACTTGTTAATCTCCTCCGCCGACCGAGGAAAGCGCAGGGAGACCTCATGGCCACGAATATAGGTAACGTCAAAACCCGCATCATCCATGCAATGCAGGAAGTAACCCGCCCCCTCTTCATACTCGGTTGAATGGAATTGGTCGAAGCCCTTCATATGGATCGTGTGCTTCACCCACGACTCACCCACGAACAGAACCTTGATCGACGACTCTGTAATGCTCATCAGCCTTCACTTCCTTGCATTGTTTGCTTTCTGTTTGCGGTGCCGATGAACCGTCGGCCCATCGCATACGCCTCTCGAATATCGGTCCCCACATAGTGTGCCGCCGCCAAGGCCGCTAATTTCGGCGTGGGGTTGACAGCAACCGTATGTGAAAAAGACGTGAATAATCCTACATCGCTGGTAGAATCACCGTATATCACGCAGTCATGCGCATCTAGCATGCGTGCTGCCAGCGCTGCCTCCGTAAGGGTAACTTTTGTCTCCGGCATCAACGTGGCTGAACTGGGCAGCGGCATTCCCGGCTCCACCGCCGATCCATATGTTTCATGCGCTCCCCAGAGTTGAAGCCGTTGGACGAAAAATGCCGGCGACTGGGAGATCACGATCACCGTCTCGCCGCGAGAGCGGATGTCGGAGAAGGTCTCTGCGATCCCATCCATCCATGGGGCATTGTGGAAGGCCGCATCGAAATCAGCCATTGTGGCGTCCTGGCAGATTACGAGGAGTTTCGTCCAGAACTCCGTGTCGGAGATGTTGCCTTCGAACCACAGCCTTTCCATCTCCAGCCCAGCCTCAAGCTGCCCCATCTGACGGAAGAGTTCGATGGTGGCGGTACTCCTCAGCAGGGTGCCATCCATGTCAAAGACGTGGAGCCCCCCCTCAGCCGCGCTCTCGGTGAAGGTGCTCACGCGCCTCTCCCTGCCCGCTCTTCACCCATGGGTGGACATGGTCTCTGGTTGAGAACCACGGTCTTGTTCTCCAGATAAGGAAGCAAGCCCGCGACTCCCCCCTCACGTCCGATCCCGGACTGCTTGAATCCTCCAAAGCCAATGCCAAAGTCCGCCCGATTGCCGTTCTGGCCCACGGTTCCCGTTCGCAGGCGCCGGCTAACCGCCCAAGCTTTATCCACGTCATGAGTAAAAACAGAAGCATTGAGGCCGAACACAGAATCATTTTCAATCCGGATCGCATCGTCCTCGTCTGCCGCGGCAATAACCGAGATCACGGGGCCGAAGATTTCCTCCTGAGCGATGCGTGAGCCATTATCGACATTCCCGAACACTGTCGGCTCCACGAACCAGCCCCGGTCGAGACCCTTCGGTCGCTTACCTCCAAAGGCGAGCGTTGCCCCATCGTCCTTGCCAATCTGGATATAACCCTCGACACGTTCACGCTGCCTTCGAGAGGCAAGCGGTCCCATCTGCACGCTGCCGTCAAACGGGTTCCCTATCTTGATGCGGGAGAATCGATCGGCAAGCGCTTCGAGCATTTCATCATGCCGGTGGCCTGGCACAATGATTCGGGTCAGCGACGCACAAATCTGCCCGGAAACGAAACACGCACCGCCCGTCAAGATATCAGCCACCTCGGCAATATCCATGTCGTCGAGAATGATCGCCGCCGACTTGCCGCCTAGTTCCAGCGTGTAACGCCCGACCCGTTCAGCCATGATACCAGCAATTCTTTTGCCGACATTCGTGGAACCGGTGAAAGTGATCTTGTCGACACGATGATCGGTCACGAGCGCCTCGGACGCCACACGATCGGCCGTGAGCACATTCACCACACCCGGTGGAAGCCCAATCTGATCGGCAATTTCGGCGATGATATACGCAGCGCCCGGAGCTTCCGGCGAAGCTTTGACGACCACCGCACACCCGGCCAGCAGCGCGGGCGCCAACTTCCATGCGGCAAGATGCATCGGCGTGTTCCACGGAATGATCGCGCCGACGACACCCACGGGTTCGCCAACGATCATTCCGAAGCCCTGACCTGAGCTTGTTGGCACCTCCTGCTCGAACGGATATGCCTCTGCTAAATCCGCATAATAATTAAACGCGGCCGGCACCTCTTCCATGACGGCTGGCACGATACGGGCAATGACACCTGTCTCACGCGGCCATAGCTGAACCACATCGTCGAACCGCTTGGTCATGGCTTGGGCGAAGGCGCGCAGATATTGCGCTCTCTGCCTGGGCGACATACGCGGCCAAGGGCCTTCATCGAAAGCACGGCGGGCGACTTCGACAGCGCGCGCGACGTCCGCCGTCTCGGCTTGCGCAACGGTGAAATATAGCTCTTCCGTCGCCGCTTCGATCACATCAATCATGTGGGGTGTCGAAGGCGCGACCCATTTTCCGTCAATGTAGAACTTTCCCGGGTTGGCGATGGGGGCTCTGGCTGCGCGAGTATTCATGAAAATCGTGTACCTACAGATGTTCGGCCAAGGCCGTTCTTGTGATGTCGAACAATGAAAGGCGTCACAGCGGGGCCGTAACCCTGCTCAGGAATTCATCGAAGGGGCTAGAGTCGACCACCCGGCGCCGAATGGCCTGATAGAGCGGTCCATTTTTCTCGCGCTCCGCCAAGGCCGAGACCCAGTCTGGATCGGTGAGGAATGAATTCCATTTACGTTCTAAATCGGCAAGGTCAGAGAACCTCATTATATAGACCATCTCGTTGAACGAGTTGGCGCCGACGGTGGTGAATCCAGCCTGGATTATTGCCATATCATGGCGGTTGAAAAGCGGTATCACGACTTTCTTGAATAGGTCGATGACATCCGCCAACCGCCCTGGCATTGGCGTGTACTCTCGTATTTCGTTAATCACCTGCTCTCCCCCTCTTCTCTGTCTTCAACCTCTGGCTGGCGTTCAGGCAAGAGAGGGAGCATCGCTCTTGTCCGCAACCGTGGCCTTCGCCTCGTTGCTGACAGCCTGGTTCTGATCGGCGAAAGCCGGAAAGACTTCTTGCGCCATCATCTTCATGTTTTTGATGATGGCATCGGTGGGCATGCCAACGGCGATGAGGCAAGCCAAGTGATCGACCCCGATCTTTTCATAGCTCTTGAAACGTTCAATCATACGATCAGGTGTGGTGAGGATCGGGTCGGCATATTTCTCGAGCAATTTGTCCTTGGAAAACGAATGCTGTTCGGGCGTCATTTTTCCTCGGTGTACATAATCGCGGCTCTCGCCAACATCTCGCGTGGCCAAGCGGCCTTCCTTCGTATCGACGGTACCAGGGCCTTTAACCAACGCCATGTAGTAATTATATTCGTTCACGACGTCGTCGAAATACTCAAGCGCTTCTTCCTCCGTATGGCCGAGCCAGGTGTGGCGGAGAACCATGACTTCGCCACGCGGGTTTCCAGTCTTGGCGATCTCGTCATTATAGCTTTCTATAAGCTCTTCGAGGTCGCCATAGGGTTCAAAATTGCCGTAATTGGGCGCCGTAATCAGATTCAACCCCTGCTGCGCGACCCGGCGAACGCCATCATTGCTTTGCGAAGCGATCCAGATATCAGGATGCGGCAATGTCGCGGGTTTCGGAACAAGAGTCGTCGGCGGAAATGAGTAAAACTGACCATCGAAGGAAACATCGTCCTCGGCGAAAAGGCGGCGGACAATTTCAAGCCCTTCATCGAACATCGCGCGTTGATTCGCCGGCTTCACGCCGAGGCGGTCAAGCTGTAGGCGGCTGCCGCCGCGGGCCACGCCAATGCCGATACGGCCGGGGGCAAGATGATCCAAAAGACTTATCTGAGAGGCGGCAAGAAGCGGGTTATAAGCCGGCAAAACAACCACACCCGGAACAATGCGAAGCCGCTTGGTCCGTTGGGCGACGACAGCCGCGAACATCATCGCCGAGGGATTGCACACGTAGTTCTGGAATTGATTCTCATTGATCGTGATCCCCTCGAAGCCGAACTCCTCGGCCGCGTCGACGATCCTGAGCATGCTGTCCAGGACCTCGGACCAAGGCCGGCTCATGTCGGGATAAAAGAACGGCGCCGTCACCCAGAACTTCATTGCCATCGTCTGTTCCTCAATTGTACTTGCTGTTGACTAGAAAAATGTTGCGTGGCGATTGAAACCAACCAGCCACGGCAACATAGATGCCACGGTGCCCAGAACCATGATGAAGATGTCCCGGGCATCACATGTTCAAGCCGTGACCATTTCCGTTGGGGCATCCGCCTTGAGCATCGGCGTGATCCAGCTTTCATACCATTTCTGCGGCACGGGCGCTTCACTTGCCGCGATCAACTCCGCGAAATCCCACTTCTTAAGCAGCTTGCCGTTGCGGAAAACCGGCTTGAGCAGGTTCTGTTCCGGGCTTACCGAATCACGCGGCACGGTCTTGTACTCACCGTCCTCTAAAATAAGGGCAAGCCGACCAGCCTTCGAAGCCTTGAACCCGGCATATGTCGGTTTCTTGGCGATGTCGCGCCACTCACCATTCACACATACGGCAATGGCCTTCTGCGCGAAGTTGTTCGTGTCGCGATTGACATGCTGCAGCAGACCACCACCCATACCGAAAATCGCGTTATCAGCGGCAAAACCACGGCGCTCCATCTCGATATAGACACGGCGCAAGCTCTCCCCGGTCACGCCATCTCCCTGCACCACACGGATGAACGGCGGCAGGATCTTGAACCCCTTGCTGTTGATCTCATAACCGAAGGCCTCCATGAGCCATTCAGTGGTGTCCGCCGTGACCTGCACGACATCCCCAGAATCCGGGCGCGCACCGACAAGCCCCGGGAAGCTCTGCACCATCTCCTTCAGTTCGCCACCCAGGATATTTTTGACGCAGTTCTCGTGATCATAAGTATCGGTGAGAACCAGCGCCACACCATGGTCGCGATAGACCTCAAGCATGTTGCGGATCGCATCGACTTCGTGATCGCGCCCCCAGGAGGTGAAGCCGGCATGCTCTGAGTTGGGGCCAGAATTGGAGGGCGCCACCGCATTGTACCAACGCTTGGCGGCGAGGATGCCTGGGGTGGTATCGCTCTGGTTAAAATTGACCAGATGAGCCATGCCCCCCAGTGCTGCCGATTGCTGGGAACTGACACCACGGGCGCCGTAATCGTGGAGCATGAACCGCAGAGCCCCCACATTGTCGGAGGTCCGCTCCAGCGCGGTACGGATCACCTGTTTGCACAGCCAGCTCAACGTGCCGATGGTGGTCGGATACCACACAGCACGCAGCAGAGCGGTCTCGAAGAAGCTCGTCACCCAATAATATTTCGGATCGGTGTTGATGAGCTGAACCAGCACATTATTGGTGGGCATCACGGTCCCTTCTGGAACCGCCTCGATCTCGACCGGCAAATAGCCGCCATGATCGTTGATAATCCCCACCCAATTCTCGCGATTGAAGTGCATGCCCTGCTCACGCATCAGGAACTCCGCCGCATCCACATCCTCTAGCGTCACGGGACGCATGAGGTAGTCGCGCAAAAAGGCCTGCAACCCGACAAACATGGTCACTGGAAATTCGCCGCCGCGCGACTCAATGTAGGAGGAGATATACTCCGTCCCCTGCGGGTATAGCGGATAGTGGCAGTGCTTATAGTTGTCTGTGTTGATGATGATATTATCAAACTGCTCGCCTAAGGACATTAAAAACCTCTTTCTGTTAGGCGCCGTACCAACAACGGTGTTGATTCCGGCAGACTATTAACGATTCTATCGTGTAGACCAGCGGTTCCATTTGTAGACGAAAACAGGAGACAGTAGCCGCTTTCTGTATGAGGGCTTGCTGTCAACACACCAAAATAGAATGGTTTCTATTTTAATTAAGACAATACGGCTTCAGCCTTGTCAACAATGTTTTTTGGATTTCTTTAAGAAAGAACATTACAACCTCTTGCTGTACACGCCTTGCCGACAACCATGCCGATCACCGAGAAGGCATTAACGTTTCTATGTATAAGGTAAATCAGGCAACAGCATCCGCTGTTTTGTGGATATAAAGCTCCATTCACACCAAATAGAATGCTTTCTACAATGCATTAGGACTATAAGAATTTAACCTTGTCAACAAGGTATTTTGGCCGACCTAGGGGGAAGCTCATGTCGACACATCCATCGCCTCAGGCTTCCGAACCAACCGCCTCATCCACGATGGTATGAAAGCGGCCATCACAACCTTCTTTTCCGGCTTTTAGCTGCCAGAAAACTGTTACAGCCTCCCCTTCTCTCAAACCGAAAGCATCCACGATTCAATCAAATGGATGGCGACCTCCGCTTAACGGGCCACACCTTGGCGCATGAACCGTGCCGTCTCCGGACTGTTCCAAACCAAGCAAAGATGTTACCCTAACCTAAAAGCGGTTCTATTATGGCATTGCGCGATGCCTTGCTCGGTCGCGTAGGCGCATTAACGCTGTACTGAATGTTGAAACGAATATTCACGGTCCGATGCGACGGTGAGCGGAGTACGTTATGCCTACATCAAAGGGTGGGGTTCCGGGGAGATATACGGGGAAGATGCCGGTGCGCCGGCCCACGATGAAAGACGTCGCCGAGCGGGCAGGCGTTGCGCTCAGCACGGTCAGCTATGTCCTCAACGACAGCGGGCCCGTTGCGGACGACCGGCGGGCAAGGGTACTGGAAGCCGTCCGTGCTCTGGGCTATCTGCCAAACGAATCGGCCCGCAATCTCAAGCGCCGCAATGTGGCGACCGTCGGCCTCGTCGTCCCCGACCTTGTCAACCAGTACTTCGCGATGATCGCCGAGGGCGTGGAGCAGGCCGCGTCAGAAAAAGACGTCCTGGTTGTGTTCTGTACACCGGAGGCAAGCGGTGAAGTCGAATCCTGGAACAGCCGGTTGCTGCGCAGCCAACGGGTTGACGGCCTCATCTATCTTTCCGGTGCCGACACACGAATGGAGTCTTTGGTGGAACTGACCCGGGTCGGCCCCGTCGTCCTCGTTGACGAAAAGCTTCTCGGCTTTGGTCTGCCGTGCGTGGTATCGCAGAACCGCCGGGGAGCACGTGAGATCGCGGCTCATCTTACGTCGCTCGGTCATGAACGCATGGCCATTCTTGGCGGCCCACCGGAGCTCTGGACCGCCGAACAGCGCCTCTCGGGATACCGCGAGGCCATTGCCGCGGCGGGATTGGACCCCGACGCCGTACCGGTGCTTACCGGCGACTATCGAATGGAGTCGGGTGAACAGCTGGCGGCGGAGGCTCTGAGCCCCCCCTCAGGTGAGCGGCCGACCGCGCTGATCTGCGCGAACGACCTAATGGCGATCGGCGCCCTTTCCTACTGCCGTCGAATCGGCCTGCGCGTGCCAGAGGATGTCTCCGTGGTCGGGTTTGACGATCTGCCTCTGGCTTCCCTCCTCACTCCGAGCCTTACCACCGTTCGGCAACCCGCGAGGGAGCTCGGCGTGGAAGCTGTCAAACTGCTGCTTAGCTTGGTGGACGGCGCTGAACCAACTTCTCCACCGCCCGCGCCCGTGACACTGATGATCCGTGAATCGACAGGGCCCGCCTCTGTCAATAGCTACGAAACCAATTTGGCATCCTGAATATGGAAAGCTTCTTGGCTCATCACGGGGACAAAGTATCGTGAATGCGGCGGCTGAAATATTTGATAATTGCGCACCACTTCCGGGTTTCCTTGAGGCCACATGCCTCAAGCGTCCGGCCCCCCCTCACCTTTCCCGCCAAACTCCCGCCGGCGATACGTGGGAATGGTGAAGCGCACATAATAGACTAGCCCAATGCGCCGCAAATTCACCCTGCCCGGCGCCTCTTCCGGTGAGGCGGCTTTCCGGTTGACCTTTACCGCTCCGGCCGTGGCCTTTGCCGTCAAAGCCCCATAAACATTTGAAACGAAACAGAAAAATCTATGGCGGAGGAGATGGGATTCGAACCCACGATACGCCTTGACAGCGTATAACGGTTTAGCAAACCGCCGCCTTCAGCCTCTCGGCCACCCCTCCGGCTAGAATGATCTTGCAGACAAAATCATCCTGTCTGCTCTTAATCGGGGGTTAGACGAAGGTAAAGCCCATTATCGGGAATAATCGTTCGAAAGCAGCCCTTCCGGGCCGCCACCCCATCCTCACCTGACGCCATGCCCTGTCACTGAACACCAATCGATTGATTTACAATGCACTCCAAGAAAGCGGCCAACTTTATGTTGCGCCGCAAAATTTCTCTTGCAGTGCAACATAAATTCATCTATATAGATCTTACAGGGTGAGTTTCTCCCCTGTTTCTTGGACGTTTCCTCCCTAAACTTGGCGGTGCTATTTGCACCGCCTTTTTTTACTCAGCGGCTTCATTGAAGCTAGGCCCCAATGCCCCCCAGGCCTGTTCCACCTCAATCACCCCCTGCAGAATGGCCAATAATCTGCGCCGCACCGCCTCGAAGGATGGCTTCCTGGTAAATTGGCGCTCATTCATATATAGCCCGCGCGCAATCTCGATCTGCATCACCTGCACCCCTTCACAGGGGCGGCCATAGTGGCGGGTGATGAACCCGCCCGCATAAGGGTCATTGCGCCGGACAGCAAAGCCCTGCTCCTGGAACAGCCGCTCGATATGATTGGACCATGCGGCCAAGCAACTCGTACCATGAGCATCGCCGAGCACAATCTCCGGCCGACCGCCAAAGCGGCTGAACGGCGTGGGCATGGAATGGCAATCCAGCACCAGGCAATGGCCGAACATTCCTAGACTTTCCTCGATCAATCCGGCAAGCGTCTCATGAAACGGCCGCCAGCACTGGTCTATCCGCTCCTTCGCCTCGGAAAACCGTAATTTGCGTGCGTAAATCGGCTCCCCCGTGCCAACCACGCGCGCCAGCGTTCCCAACCCGGCCGCCACGCGCGGGCTAGAACTATTCACATAATCAGGGAGGCTGTCGGTAAACATCGCGGGGTCCAGCTCCCAGGGTTCCCGGTTCGCGTCGCACCAGGCACGGGGAAACTCCGCCACCAGCAATGGCAAGCCAAGCGAGGGCGCGAAATCGAACAGCTCATCCACGAAACTATCTTCCGACCCGCGGATCGTATCCGCGTTCAGACGCGAAGCCTTCAGGAATTCCGGCGAATAACCGCGCCCCGAATGCGGGGAAGTCAGCACAATGGCGGTTTTTTGTCGCGCCGGGCGGCGCAAGGTGATCGGGGGGGCGTTCATGGGCGGCCTATTCAAACAGCATGGAGCCCTCCGGGCAAGGGAAACCACGTTTCATGGCAGAACACGCCCTTCCGAAAAGGCGCTGCTCAGCCTGCGCGCCATGCGCCACATCCGAAACGGCGCCAGCACAAGCATGACCGCCGCGTAAGCCAACGCGCTGGTCAGTACCAGCACGGCCAGTTCCACTGCCGGGCTGGCGGCTCCCAGCATCTCTCCCACACCGTGAGCCGCCAGCCTGGCTCCCGCCAACCCCGCCAGCGGCAAACCCAGCAACCGGAAAACGGGCCAGAAGGCCGATGCCAACCCTTGCCGCAGCGCCAGCAGAAACAACGCAACCCCCACCACCGCCCGTGCCGCCAACGCCCAGGCCAGCGTCACCAGCCCGCGCGGCGCCGCCAACCAACAAATCACACCGATACTGGCGGCATTGGCCCAGGCATACCAGGATACAGATCTCGCCTGGCCGGATGCAGTCAGAAGCGGGTTGATCACGCCGTATAGCGCCAAGGCGGGCACCGCCAAGGTGAGAATACCGAAGACGGGTACGGCCCCTTGCCACTCAGGCCCGAACATCAACAGAATGATAGGCCTCGAAGCGGCACCGCTCACCGCGCTGACGAAAAAAACAAGCATCAAGAGCGGTTCCAGCATCCGGTGCAGCGCGGCGGCACGCCGCTGTTCATCCGCCCGCACCGCCACCAGAACCGGCATGAACAGCTTGCGCGCGGGTAAAAACGCCACCTCCTGCAAAACATCCGACAAGCGCTGAGCAATGCGAAACTGCGCCAAGGCCGTCACCGGCATGCGTAGCCCCACCAACATCACGTAACCGGAGACGGAAATGAAATCCACGAAGGCGGCTTCCATCAATGGGCGGGAGAAGCGGAACCCCTCCCTCAGCACCGGCCAGGAGGGCGGCCTTGGCGGCACCCAGCCCGCGCAGACCGCCACCGCCACGGCATAAAACCCCACCCCCACCAGCCGTTGTGCGACCAGCGCCTCCAGACCATCCCCCATGAAGGCCAGCGGTAACGCGCAGGCACCTCCCAACAAAGTGCTGCCCAACGAGATCAACCCAATAGATTTGAAACGAAATTGCGAAGTCAGCCGCGCGGATGGCACGATGAGAAAACACGTCATCACCACGCTCAACGCCATGAACCGCAGCACCACCACCAAGGCCGGAAGTCGGTACAAAGACGCGACCCACGGCGCCATCCCCCACAATATCAGCAGGCAGAGCGATGCCGAAACAAGCTGGCTCCAGAACGCCCCCGCCTCGACACGGGCCTCACCAGGATTGGCCAGAACCTGCTCACCCGCTCCGCTATTGGCGACGCTTCTGGCCAGTTCTGAAATCGCCGTGGCAATGGCGATCAACCCAACCTCCCTGGCCGGCACCATACGCAGCAATAGAGCCAATATCAGAAAACCAATGCCCCGCTCGGCCAGCACGGTCACGAAATTCCAGGCCGCGCCGCGTGCCGCGCCATGCGCCAAACTTGTTTCCGCCTCCGGCATAAACGAAGAGCAGCACAATTATGAGCTGCCATAAAGCCGGATCTTCAACCAAGGCGATTTCCATCCGCCAGTTTCATGCCAGACGGAGGTCAGGCCGCCCGGGCAAAAAAGAAATAGATCAGCGCCAGCAGCGGCAAAACCGCCCCCGCCACGCACAACCCGCCCCAGCCCAGGCGCGCCAGCAACACCCCCGTGGCGGCGGAACCGACCGCTCCTCCTAAAAAGAAGATGGCCATGAAAACTCCGTTCATGCGCGAACGCAGCTCCGGCGCCAGGATGTAAATGGCTCTCTGGCCAAGCACCAGATTGGTCTGTACCGAAGCGTCCAGAACAATCCCGGCCAGCGCCAATATCACCACGGAACGCACCACGCCGCCCAGTGAAGCGATGCCAAAGGCCACCATCACCCCCAGCAGCGCGCCCAGCGTGCCGACTTTGGTATGACCACGATCCGCCAAATGCCCGGCGAGGGGCGCGGCGAACGCGCCCGCCGCCCCCGCCAAGGCGAACAACGCGATGCCGCGCTGGGTGAAACCGAAATCGCGGATCAGAAACAAGGGGGCTCCCGTCCAGAACAGAGAAAACCCCGCGAAGCACGCCGCATGATAAGCGGCGCGGCGGCGCAGCACCGAAAATCTGACCGGCAAGGTAAATAACGAGGCGAGCAACGCGCCATAATGATGTCCCGCCCCTGGCTCACGGCGGGGCAAGGCACGGCTGAGCAGCAGGGTTAGCCCAGCCATGAGCAGCGCCGAAATAAAAAACACCGCTCTCCAGGACGTGCAAGCCGCCACGAGGGAGGCAAGTGGGCGTGAAAACAGGATGCCGAACAGCAACCCGCTCGTCACCAGCCCGACCACCCGGCCACGCCGGGCCTCCGGCGTCAGATGTGCCGCCAAAGGGATCAACATCTGGACCGCCACGGACGTCAGACCGATCAGCACCGACACCACCAGCATCACCGTGCCGCTCCAGGCCAACCCGGCGAGCAGAAGGGGAATGACCGCCGAAGCGAGGGTCAACACCACCAGACGCCGGTTTTCCACCAGATCTCCAAGCGGCACTAAAAACAACAGCCCGGCCGCATAACCAAGCTGCGTGAGGCTGACAATCAAGCTCTCCGCCCGCGGCCCCATGTTCAATTGCGGGCCGATCAGCCCGAGCAAGGGTTGCGCATAATAAATATTGGCGACGGCAATGCCGCAGGAAGCCGCCAATAGCCCGACCATCAGCCGGGAGGGAGTGGAATCGGACATGTCTTCCGACTTAACGGCAGCGGAGAATTCTGCAATGCAGCAGGTAGGGCGTGACTCAGTGACGCACCATACTCGACAGGAGATCTCATGGATTTCGTGCATGCCGTCTTATTCGCCATCCTGCAGGGGGCGACGGAACTATTTCCCGTCAGTTCCCTCGGCCACGCGGTCGTGGTGCCGGCCGTGCTGCATTGGGGAATCGATCAGCACGGCCCCGGTTTTCTGCCATTCCTGGTCATGCTGCATCTGGGCACGGCCATCGGGCTGATCGCCTATTTCTATGTGGAATGGCTCACCATGGCGCGCGGCGTCCTGGGGCTTGGCTACAAGGCCGAAAACGCCTCCGCCCGCGCTTTGTTCGCCAAGCTGGTGGTGGCCACCATACCGGCGGTCATTATTGGCGCGGCGTTTAAAAAACCCATCTCGCATCTTTTCGGCACGCCGCTCATCGCGTGCATCTTTCTCATCGTCAATGCCGGGGTGCTTCTTCTGGGCGAACGCCTGCGCCGCCGTGAAGCGCACCAGAACGGTATTTCCTACCGTGACGCGCTCATCATCGGGCTATTCCAATGCCTGGCCTTTCTGCCGGGCATCTCACGCTCGGGCGCGGCCATCGTCGGCGGGCTGCAACGCGGCATTTCCCATGCCGGGGCGGCGAAATTCTCCTTCCTGATGGGCACGCCCGTCATTCTCGCCGCGGGGGTTGCGGAAGTCCCCAAGCTCATCCATGAGCACCAATTGCATGCGCTGCTCGGCGTTTCACTGGTGGCAGCCATCGTCTCTGGCATCGTCGCCTATGCGAGCACCGCCTTCCTGATGCATTACTTCAAAAATCACGACGACTGGGCCCTGAAGCCCTTCGCCATCTATTGCGCCGTGGCCGGAGCCGGGTCCTTCCTGTTCTTGGAAGCCGGACTATGAAACGCCGGCTTCTGACGGGGGCCATGCTGCTCGCCCCCGCCGCCGCACAGGCGCATTTCAACATCGCCGAGGCTCCAATCGGCCGCACCGACCTGCCCTGGTGGAACACGCGCTGGCATGAAACCCTGGCCCAACGCGATGCCCACCCCAATGCCAGGATCGTCTGGCTGGGCGATTCCATCACTTATTATTGGCAACGCCAAGGCGGGCATGGCTATGACGACATCAAGCCCATCTGGGACAAATATTATGCCCCTTACGGCGCGCTGGATTTCGGATTCATCGGCGATACGACGGCCAGCCTGATCTGGCGGCTGGATCATGGGCAAGTCGCCGGGCTGCACCCTAAACTCACGATCATCCTGATCGGGGCCAATAATTTCGGCCGTCCGCACTGGGATGCGAACATGACCGCCCCGGCGATCGAATCCGTCGTCGCCAATACCCATAAGCGCCTTCCAGACACGCATATCCTGCTGCTGGGCGTACTGCCCTGCATTCGCGGCGCCTGGGTGGATGAACAGACACAGGCCACCAACGCGGCGCTCGCCAAATATTACGATGGCAGCCAGACCGTGAGCTTCGTGGATCTGCGACACCTGTTCATCGAGAACGGCAAGGTGGATGCCGGTTTATATGTGGATCCCCGCTTGACCCCGCCGGAACCCGCCTTGCACCCGAATCGTGAGGGCATGACCCGCATCGCCGAAACGCTAGCACCTTATGTAAGGAAATATGCCTCCTGAATACGGAGCCACCCTCTGACCGGCCGCTTCACGGAGCCTCGCGATTTCCAGCATCGCTCCTTCAATACATGTAATCTGTCAATACATGTAATCGGCGGCCCGCAACGGCAAACCAGCCTACCCCCGCGCCGCGGTCACGAACGCCTTGATCAAGGCCGGGGATTTGCAGCCCGGCGCGGTCTCCACGCCTGAGGATACATCCGCGCCCGGCGCACCTGTCCTGCGCAGCCCTTCCGCGACGGTTTCCGGCGTCAGCCCACCCGCCAGCAGCCAGGGTTTCACGGGCTTGAAACGCGACAACAAATCCCAATCCGCGCGCACCGCATTGCCGCCCGGCCGTGTCGCCCCCGCGGGCGGTTTGGCCTCAACGACGAAACCGTCGGATACTTCATCAGGCGCTGGAAAATCCGCTTCGGTTTCCACGCCGATCTGACGCCAGACCGGCCTGCCGAATCTATCCCTCAGGCTTGCCACCAATGCCGGCGCGCCATGCACCTGCAAAATATCCAACGATACATCCCTCAAAATATCGTCGACTTCATCGAGGGTCGGATTGACGAATAGCCCCACGCGCCTTGGCCCTTCCTGGCCGCAGCGGGCGGAAAGCTGCCCGGCTTCCACACCCGTCACAAAACGCGGAGACGGCGGAAAGAACACGAATCCCACGTAATCGGCCCCCGCTTCCACCGCCGCGTCGAACGCATCCGCGCGGTTGAGGCCGCAGATCTTCACGCGTTTCACGAGATCGCCTCCGCGATGGCCCGCGCCGCCATGGCCGGATTCTCCGCATTGGTGATCGGCCGCCCGACCACGATATAATCCGCGCCAGCCGCCACGGCCTGTTCTGGCGTCATCACCCGCGCTTGGTCCCCCAGGGCCGCGCCCGCCGGGCGAATTCCAGGCACCACCAGCAATGGTTTTTCCCCAAACGCATCCCGCAGAATGGAAATCTCATGCGCGGAACAAACCAGCCCATCGGCCCCGGCCGCCAACGCCAGACGGGCCAAACGCAACACTTGCTGCGCCGTGCCCCCCGCCACGCCGGTTTCCGCAAGCCCCGCCCCATCGAAACTGGTCAACACCGTCACCGCCAGAATTTTTGGCCGTGCCGCGCCGGCTTGGGCGGCGGCCTCGGCGGCGGCGGCCACCATCTTCGCCCCACCACCGGCATGGATGGTCACCAGCCTGGGCGCCAATGGCAGCAAGGAGCGCACCGCCCCCGCCACCGTATTCGGAATGTCGTACAGCTTCAGGTCCAGGAACACATCCGCGCCCTGGGCCGCCGCCACATAACCTTGCGGCCCATGACGGAGAAAAAACTCAAGCCCCAGCTTGACCATCCCACAATGCGGGGCTAGCGCGCGCACCAGCGCCTGGGCGCGAGGCAACTCCGGCGTGTCGATCGCCGCGATTAAACGCCCAGTCATGAACGGCTCATTTCACGGCGGGAGGCTGGGCTTGAGCAGATAAATCCGTGACACGCTTTTCGGCGGAGCGCGCCCGGCGGCGCCAATGAAGCTGCCGCGGCAATGCCGCGACCAACCCCAGGAAAAACCCAATGGCCAGCGCTCCAACCGCCACCGGCCCCAGCCACGCGGACACCGTGCCAAATGGCCAAAAGCCGATCTGCACCGCCACACGGTTGGATAAAACGAAGATCACCAGCGCCAGAATAACCAGGAAGCCAATGATATACTTGATCGATTTCAGCTTTTTACTCCGCCTGTCTTCTTTGCCGCCGCCGGAACGGGTTTGTTGATCCGCTCCCGCAATTCCTTGCCGGCCTTGAAAAAGGGAACGGATTTCTGCGCAACCTCGACCGTCTCTCCGGTGCGCGGGTTGCGGCCCGAGCGCGCCTGCCGGCGCTTCACGGTAAAGGCACCGAAGCCGCGCAACTCCACCCTTTCCCCGCGCGACAAGGCCGCCGTCATCTCGTTAAACAGGGCGGAAACGATTTTCTCCACATCCGCAACGGTTAAATGCGGATTATCCTCGGCCAATCCTGCGATCAATTCCGAACGAGTCATGCTGTCCCCCAGCGACCAAGGATGCCAGGATGCAACCGGCCGGTCAATAAAGCCCCGCGGAATCTGGCACAGAAGATCTTGTTTTCACACATTGTTCCAGCCCGCGCCAGAAAAATCAGGTGGAGCCGCCCTGGCCGTTGGCGTTTGCATCCTCCCAAGGCCTGCTCATGCAGGTGGGCGCCGGATATCCAGACCACGGCCCGGACAGAGCCAGCCCCCGAGGGAAGTGCTTAACGGCCCAGGGGATGTCTTGCCTGACGCACCGGGCAGCTCCTGCGGACGATTTAAGCGGGAACCAGCGTTTCTGCAATCTTTTGGCGTGAGATCAGAGATCCAGCATATCGGAGGCGATTTCCTCCGCCCGCGCGGCCACACGGCGCAGCCGGGCGCGGCGTTCGCCATCCGCCTTGGCGGGAGGCGGCACGGGTTGGGCATTGGCACCGCCACCATGCTTGAGATCGTAAAGCTCATCGGCCAGCAGCAACGCGGCAAGCATCAATAACCGCGCCTCGCCGGACTGACCGCCGATCGCCTTGATGCTGCTGATGCGCTGCTCGATCTCCTCCGCCATCTTGGCCAGATGATCTTCCTGCCCATCCTCGCAGCCGACCGTATAGGCATAACCATTGATGCGAATGGTAACCTGCGCCATGGCTTTACTCCGTTATGGGCGTCTCGGGAGACTCAAGGCCCGCGCGCAGGCGGGCAATCAGCTTGTCCAAGGTGGCGGCAAGCGCTTCCCGGTCCAGCCCGGCCTCGCTCGCAGGAACTGTCTTGCCTCCTTGGGCGGCGCCAGCGATCTTGCGCAGGGCTTCCTCGATACGATCCAGGATTTCGTCTTCAGATTCCGACTCCGACATGGAGACTATTCAACCCGAGCCTCCCATGCGAGGTCAAGAAAGAAGCCTTGTCATAACTTAACTATGATTAACACTCTTCTCATAAACAGTTCCCTCCCCCCCGCGATCATCGTGCACGGGCTGGCGGATGTCCGGTTGGCGCGGCGTCCCGCCCGGCCCGTCACGCTGCTGTCGGCCCCTGGCGCGGGGCTGTCCTGGGGATGCGCCTGGTGGCGTGAATTACTGACCGCTGGCGGGCATGAAGGCCCAGCCCTGCTGGATTGCGCGGGCGCGCCGGGCCGGGCGGCGGAGGCGCTGGCCGCCGGGCTGGCGGGGGTGATTCTCGCCCCTTGCCCGGCCTGGGACGAGGTCGCCGCCCTGGCCCGGCACAAGGGGGCGCTTTTGCGCGCCAGCGCGCCGCCGGCACTGGATTTGCGGCTGTCAGGGGCCGAAAAACGGCTCCTACCCTGGCTTGGCGGATGACATTGCCGCCGCCATGGGGTACATGGCCGCCAGTTTCCCAAAGGAGGACTGGTTCATATGGCGATGACCGAGACGGTTAAGAAAATCCTGTCGCATTATGAGAGCGACAATCCCGGCACCAAGGCAAACCTCGCCCGCATCCTGATGCAGGGCAAGCTCGGCGGCACCGGCAAGCTGGTCATTCTACCCGTCGATCAGGGATTCGAACATGGCCCGGCCCGCTCCTTCGCGCCCAACCCCGCCGCCTATGATCCGTATTATCACTATCAGCTCGCCATCGATGCCGGGCTGTCCGCCTATGCCGCGCCGCTTGGCATGCTGGAGGTTGGCGCGGCTGAATTCGCCGGTCAGATCCCGACGATCCTGAAGGTGAATTCCTCCAACTCCCTGGCCACGGACAAGAACCAGGCCCTCACCGGGTCGGTGTCGGACGCGCTGCGCCTGGGCTGCTCGGCCATCGGCTTCACCATTTACCCAGGATCCGAATTCGCCTTCGACCTGATGGAAGAGATCCGCGAAATGGCCGAGGAGGCAAAGTCCGCCGGCCTCGCCGTGGTCGTATGGTCCTATCCGCGCGGCCCGAACCTAGACAAGGCGGCCGAGACGGCGCTGGATATTTGCGCCTATGCCGCGCATATGGCCGCGCTGCTGGGTGCCCACATCATCAAGGTGAAGCCTCCCACGGAAGTCATTTCGCTGGAAGCCGCAAAGAAATCCTATGCCGGGTTCGATGCCTCCACCATGGCCAAGCGGGTCAAGCATGTGGTCGATAGCTGCTTCGCGGGCAAGCGTATCGTGGTCTTCTCCGGTGGCGAGGCAAAGAGCCTGGATGGGCTCTACGAGGAAATTCGCGGTCTGCGCGACGGCGGGGCAAATGGCTCCATCATCGGCCGCAACACCTTCCAGCGCCCCCGCGAGGAAGCCCTGGCCATGCTGCAAAAGATCATCGACATCTATCTGAACAAGGCCTGATTCAAATCCAGACCGGTCTGGCGCGAGTTACCCGGTTCGCGCCAGACCAATGAAACCGGGCGGCCATGCTCCGCGGGGAGGTTTCCGCCTCATCCCACAAAAATTTGAAATGACTGAAGCTTGATGGGCTCATGGCGTGTTTGGATCGCAAAGCGCTCCCTGAACCCGGCCCTTATTTTGCGGAATAACGGCCAGCCTCCTCCGGCCCCACTCACGAAAACTCCCAAAGGTGGCCTTTTATCCGGAAGGCCGCCTCTTTATTGGACAGCGCCATGACAGCCGATTGCCGCCTCTATCTCATTACACCGCCCGTCCTGCCCGCCGATTTCGAGCAGACCCTGGCCGGCGCGCTTGATGCGGGGGATGTCGCCGCCCTGCAATTACGGCTGAAGGATGTGCCAGAAGCCGAGCTTTCACGGACGATCGACCGCCTGCGCCCCATCGCCCAGAGCCGGGACGTGGCCTTTCTGCTGAACGACAATCCCGTCCTGGCGGTGAAATCCGGCTGCGATGGCGCGCATGTCGGCCAGACGGACATGCCCGCCAAGCAGGCCCGGAAAATCCTGGGCGATCTTACGCTGGGCGTCACCTGTCATAATTCCCGCCATCTGGCGATGGAAGCCGGGGAAGCCGGGGCGGATTATGTTGCCTTCGGCGCCTTCTTTCCCACCACCACCAAGGAACCGCCGGAAATGGCGGACATCGCCACGCTGAGAACCTGGGCCGAGACGATGGAAATTCCCTGCGTCGCCATTGGTGGCATCAATGCCCATAACTGCGCCCCCCTCGTGCGCGCCGGCGCGGAATTCCTGGCGGTCAGCGGCGCGGTCTGGAATCACGAGGCTGGCGCGGCGGCGGGTGTGCAGGCAATGCTGCGCGCAATCCAGGACGCCACCTAGCCCCGCCTACCGGCAATCATTCCCGCGCAGGCTGACATTCTCCACCTTACCCTTCACCAGGGCAAAGGTCGCCTCGCAAGACCAGACCCGCACATCCTGGGGAAACCCGCCATACGGCCCCCAACCGGGCCCCCAGAACGGCCCGCCCCAGTAAGGCCCACCCCAGTAAGGCCCACCCCAGTAAGGCCCACCCCAGTAAGGCCCGGGCATGGTTTGCGCCTGATAACGCACCTGATAGGCCAGATAATCCACCCCATCCACGCTGATCTGCCTGACGGGCACACCGAAATGCTGAACCAGCGTACTCTCCGGCACACCGATATAAGCGGCCAGCCGCGATTGCAGGCTGGGCCCGGCGGTGCATCCGGCCAGGAGCAATATCAGGCCAAGCGCAATGGCCTTTCGCATTTTCCTCTATCCTTCCTTCCCACGCCAGGATCCGGAGCGTTTTCCGTTCGTGTCGGCGCACGGAGAATGCTCTGGCTTGTCAGCTTCGTGCATAACCTTATCCGACCGGATGTTACCCTGGAACGGGAGGCGCTTCGCCTGCTCATGTCCATGACAAATCCCACCAGGGCCTCAAATCTCCGGTAGCCAGAGCACATCGGCGATGCGCCGCGCACCAGCCGCCAGCATGACCAACCTGTCGAACCCCAGCGCGATCCCCGCGCAGGCCGGCAGCGCCTCCACGGCTTCTAGAAATGCCTCATCCATCTTCCAGTCTTCCCCATATAACGCATGGCGGCGCGCCCGGTCCTCCTGAAACCGCACCCGTTGCTCGACTGCATCCGTCAGTTCCACGAAGGCATTCGCCAACTCGATCCCGCAGACATAAAGCTCGAAACGTTCCGCCACCCGGCCATCCTCCGGACATCTCCTGGCCAAGGCCGCCTGCGCGGCGGGCCAATGCGTGAGAAATGTCGCACGGTCCCGGCCCAGATGCGGCTCCACCCGTTCCAGCATCAGCCGGAAAAACAGATCCTCCCAGCCCTCCCCCTCACGCAACCTCACCCCGGCCTGCGCCGCCAAGGCTGGCGCATCCCCCGCCGTAGCCAGCACGTCCGCGCCCACATGGCGCGTGAACGCCTCCGCCACAGTCAGATATTCCGGCTCGTCCAGCCGCGTGACGACGCCCTTGCAATTAACCTCTGGCGGCAGCGTGGCCTGCAACAGGGCGAATGTCTCTTGCATCAGCCGCCCCATATCGTCGTGCAGATCGTACCATTCCAGCATGGTGAATTCCGGCGCATGCGTGTCGGACCACGGCTCCTCCCGCCAGACCCTCGCCAGTTGAAAAACCGGCCCCGACCCACCGGCCAGTAATTTTTTCATGGCGAATTCCGGCGAGGTATTCAGCCACCCATCCCCGGCCCGGCGCGCGCGTAAATGCACCTCTTCTCCCGGAGCGGGCACCACATAAGGGGTTTCCACCTCCATATAGCCACGCGCGTTGAAAAAGGCGCGCACGCCGGCGGCCAAAAGATTGCGCCGGCGCAGAAGCGCCATGCGGTCGGGCAGGGTCTGCCAGGGTTGAGAGCTCATGGCGTCGGGTTTACACGCTCCCGATGCCCGACGGAATTTCCGCTCCCCCGCAACGCACATTGCGTACCCCCCAGGATCTGGTCCATGCCGGATTGCTGCGGCCCGAGAACCTTCATGGCGCGCAAGAGGTGGCCGCGCGCTATGCCATCGCCGTGCCGCCCACGCTCGCCACGAAGATCACTTCTCCCAGCGACCCGCTCGGCCTGCAATTCCTGCCCGACCCGGCCGAGTTGATCACCGCCGCGCATGAAGATGTGGACCCGATCGCCGATGAAGCGCTGTCCCCCCTCCCCGGCATCGTTCACCGCTATCCCGACCGCGCCCTCCTGAAACCGCTTCTCGCCTGTCCCGTCTATTGCCGCTTCTGCTTCCGGCGCGAGCAGGTGGGGCCAGATGGCGGCTTGCTCTCCGCTGAGCAACTCGACGCCGCCTATGCCTACATCGCCGCTCGCCCCGCCATCCATGAGGTGATCCTCACCGGCGGGGATCCGCTGATCCTCTCGCCGCGCCGTCTCGGTGCCATCCTGCGAGCGCTGGATGACATCCCCCATGTCGATCTGCTGCGCATCCATACCCGCGTGCCCGTGGCGGACCCGTCCTTGATCAACGACGCGCTCCTGGCGGCACTGGAAACGCGCAAGCCGCTCTATATCGCCGTCCACGCCAATCATGCGCGGGAATTCTCTCCCACGGCGAACGCGGCCCTGCGCCGGCTCTCACGCCTTGGCATCCCACTTCTCGGCCAATCCGTGCTGCTGGCCGGGGTGAACGATTCGGAGATGGCCCTGGCCGATCTCTTCCACACCATGCTGCGCGCCCGGGTGAAGCCCTATTATCTCCACCAGCTCGATGCCGCCCCCGGCACCGCGCGCTTTCATGTGGCGCCGGAGCGCGGACGCGAAATCCTGGCCAATCTGCGTGGCAAGATCAGCGGCACCGCCTTTCCCACCTATATCCTTGACCGTCCCGGCGGGCTGGGCAAAATTCCGCTCTGACACCCTTTAAATCGTATTTTTCCGATTTAACTATCGTATCATGCCGATCCAAAACGACATGCCGACATTCGAGGATTGCCTGAAAACCCTGGCCAACCCGGTTCGCCGCAAGATCCTGCATGAATTGCGCGAGCCAGAACGTTATTTTCCGGGCCAGGAACATCCATATGAATGGGGCGTCTGCGCCAACAAGATCGAATCCGCCTGCGGCTTGTCGCAATCCACGGTGTCTGGCCATCTCGCCACATTGCACCAATCCGGCTTGGTCAGCGCCAAAAAGATCGGCCAGTGGGTATTCTATCAACGCGACGAAACCGCCATCGCCCAGTTTCTCGCCGCCTTGCGGGAGAATCTATGATCGCGCGGAACCACGCCCTACCTCTGCCGCCCTGCCCACCGGCGCGCCATGCGCGCGCCGGTTTGCCCATTACCGTCTTGACCAAGAAGGACATGTACCATGCCTAACCTGTTCGACCCGCTACAGCTCGGTGAGCTGACGCTGCCCAACCGCATCATCATGGCGCCACTGACACGCTGCCGCGCCGCCGCGGGGCGCGTGCCCAACGCCCTGATGGCCGAATATTACGCCCAACGCGCCGGGGCCGGGCTGATCATCTCGGAGGCCACCGCCGTCACCCCGATGGGAGTCGGCTACCCAGACACACCCGGTCTCTGGTCCCAGGAGCAGGTGGAAGGCTGGAAGCTCGTCACCAAGGCCGTGCATGAAAAAGGCGGGCGCATTTTTGCCCAGCTCTGGCATGTGGGGCGCATCTCCGCGCCGCTTTACCTGAATGGCGAGTTGCCGGTTGCTCCTTCCGCCATCGCCGCGCAGGGCCATGTCAGTCTGGTGCGGCCGCTGCAGGATTACGTGACACCGCGCGCCCTGGAAACCAGCGAGATCCCCGGCATCATCGAATGCTACCGCAAGGCCGCGATGAACGCGCAGATGGCCGGTTTCGACGGCGTGGAAATTCATGGCGCCAATGGCTACCTGCTGGATCAGTTCCTGCAAGATTCGACCAATCAGCGGACAGACGAATATGGCGGCTCCATCGCCAACCGCGCCCGGCTGCTGCTGGAAGTAACCGACGCCGCCGCTTCCGTTTTCGGGCCGGAGCTGGTGGGGGTGCATCTTGCGCCGCGTTGTGACGCCCATACGATGGGTGATTCGAACCCTCTGGCGACATTCTCCTATGTCGCCCGTGAACTGCGCGAAAAGGATATCGCCTTTATCTGCGCGCGCGAGCATCAGGCCGCCGATTCCATTGGGCCGGAGCTGAAGAAAATCTTCGGCGGCGTCTATATCGCCAATGAAGGCTTCACCCGGGAAAGCGCCGAGGCCGCGCTGGCGGCGGGCACGGCGGACGCCGTGGCCTGGGGCACAGCCTTCATCGCCAACCCTGACCTTCCCGCCCGCTTCATCAGGAATGCACCCCTGAACGAGCCCGTACCCGAAACATTCTACGCGGCGGGCCCGGCTGGCTACACGGATTATCCAGCGCTGGAACCGGCCTTGAGCTGATCAACCTTGTCAATCGGCCGGGCGGGGCGCTAACGCGCCTCCGCCCGCGCCGCGAGTTGAATAAGCAGCACGGAAACCGCCATCGCCACCGTGCCAATACCAAACAGCAGCGCGTAGCTTCCGGTGACATGGAACAGATGCGAGAAAAACGCCGCCACCACGGCCTGCATCACCGCGTAAACCATGGTGGCCAGCCCCCAATCGCCAGATAGACGAGCCGCCGGCACCATCCCCGCGATCGCTCCGGCCACCAGCATCACCGCGCCAAGCGCCACCACGCCCACCGCGGCGGTGGAAACAATCAGCGCGGCCTGGGCATGCAGCAGCAACGGCGCCGCCACGCCGCACCCCATCACCACATAGCCGGCAAGCAACGTCACCAGAAACCCAAACCTGTCGGCAACCCGCCCCAATAATGGCGGCCCCAGCATCGCGGCCACGCCGAGCCAGGCCGCGATTTGCGCCCCGGCCGCCACGCCGCGCCCCAAACCGAGCGCCACGAAGCTGGAAAGAAACAGCATATGCGGCACGAAACCCAGCGCGGAGAGCGCATAAGCGGCGATCATCAACAGAACCGGACGAGGCGGCAGCCCCGCCGCCTCATGCCGGGGGGAAGGCTCGATTCTCGCTGGCGGCATCATCACCGCCACGGCCAATGTCGCCAAACCGCACACCACGCCAAAGGTCAGCCAGGTGAATATCAACCCGCGCGTCAGCAGGAGCGGCACCAAGATGGCGCTGAAAGCCGTGCCCGCCCCCATGCCAGCGAAGGTGATGCCTGAAACCCGTCCCCGCGCCGAGGGCGGCGCGCGCCCCACCACGGCGGCGGCCATCAGAACCATCAACACACCGCCGGTGACACCTGAAACCAGCCGCCAAGCGCCAAACCAGAGCCACCCCCAATTAAGGGCCGAGCCTAGCATGGCGGCGGCGGTCAACCCCATGAACAGCAGCACGGCGGGTTTGGCGGCGAACGGCCGGCGCCAGACCCGCATGGCCGCCGCTCCGATAAAATAACCCACGAGGTTGGCCGTACCCAGCCAGAACGCAGTGGCCGCGCTATACCAATGCGCGTCAGCCAAGGCTGGCACCAGCGGCGCGAACCCAAACCGGGCCACCCCGACACTGACGAACATGGCTAGCAAACCGCTGAAGGCGGCACGGATGATCGGAAAGGTTCGCGCGGCTCCCATTATGACCGGTCAGATACATTGTCCCGTCATTTTTCGCATGTCCCACCAAGGCTTGGCGCCCATGCGACTGCCCCCATGGTATTCCCGCGGTTCAGTTGGTATAGACCGGCTCCGTTAATTTCGAAGGTTTTGATCCATGGCCCGCCGCCGCCAGCTTTATGAAGGCAAAGCAAAAATTCTGTTCGAGGGGCCCGAGCCCGGTACGCTCGTGCAGTATTTCAAGGACGACGCCACCGCGTTCAACGCCCAGAAAAAGGGGACGATCACCGGCAAGGGCGTGCTGAACAACCGGATCAGCGAGTTCCTGATGATGAAGCTGGCCGAAATCAACATCCCGACGCACTTCATACGCCGCCTCAACATGCGCGAACAACTTATTAAGGAAGTTGAGATCATCCCCATCGAGGTGGTGGTCCGCAACATCGCGGCGGGCAGCTTGGCGCAGCGTCTTGGCATTCCCGAAGGTACGCGCCTGCCGCGCTCCATCGTGGAATATTATTACAAGAACGACCAGCTCGGCGATCCGATGGTGGCCGAGGAGCATATCACCGCCTTCGGCTGGGCCACCCCGCCGGATATGGACGACATCGTTCATCTCACCTTGCGCATCAATGATTTCCTCACCGGGTTGTTCCTTGGCGTCGGCATCACGCTGGTCGATTTCAAGCTGGAATTCGGCCGCCTCTACGAGAACGAAGAGATGCGCATCGTCCTGGCCGATGAGATCAGCCCGGATAATTGCCGTCTCTGGGACTCGAAGACCAACGAAAAGATGGACAAGGACCGTTTCCGCCGCGACCTCGGCAAGATCGAGGAAGCCTATCAGGAAGTGGCGCGGCGCCTTGGCATCCTCCCCGAGGCCGGGTCGCGCGACCTGAAGGGCCCGGAGACGATGCAGTAACACCGCCACTTGTCGGCATTCATCCATGAAAAGGTTTTTTGATTCATGAAGGCCATCGTCACCATCATGCTGAAGGACGGCGTGCTTGACCCGCAGGGCAAGGCCATCGGCCATGCGCTGAACAATCTCGGCTTCGCCCAGGTGGGAGAAGTCCGCATGGGCAAGATCATCGAGCTGGAACTAGCCGGAACGGACGCGGCCCAAGCCAAGAGCGAGGCCGAGGAAATGGCCCGCAAGCTGCTGGCCAACACGGTCATCGAAAGCTTCAAGGTCGAGGTGGCGGGCTGATATCCGTACCGCGCGCCGGAGAAAAGCCCGGCGCAAGACTTTAAATCCGGCCTTCGCCTCGCCAAACAAGAGGCCATGAGGCACCTCTTTTCCATCCGGGCCGGATCGGCATGAAACTCTTCCACAGGCTTCGAGATACTTTCGGGCTGATTCAACGACTGGCCTGGCGCGTCTATAAACGGGCCCGGCTCGATCTCTGGTTTCCCCATATTCTCCTGGCCGGCGCCGTTGGAGGAGCCGGGTTGCTGGCCCTGCTGCCCACCATAAAGCGCTACGCCTCGGAATATCTGCATCTTCAGCTCAACGGCCTGTTCGACGCGCTGCACCCCCTCAATGCCAATGTGCCGGAGCTGATCCTGCAAGGCGTGCCCAGCGCCGTGGTCGGCACTTTGCAGATCTTCATCGCCATTGGGCTGCTTCTACGCTCGCGCCTGGCCTGGATTTCCGCCCTGCTCATCACCTTCACCCAAGGCGCGCTGGCCCTTGGCTATAGCCACCAATCCTGGCATTCTGGCCCGTTCCTCTATATCGCGGCCTTGTTCCTGGCCTTGTGCGTCTCCGGGCGTGACTTCCAGAACTCCTCGATCGCCGCCGCCTCGCTATTCGCCACCGCCGCCACGGCCCTGTTGCTCACTTATGGCGTGCTGGGCTCATTGATCCTGGGAGACGGATTCTCACCGCCGATCGTCACCTTGCCGCAGGCGGCCTATTTCACGATCGTCACCATGTCCACGGTCGGGTATGGGGATATAGCCCCCAAGACCGACGAGGCGCGGCTGTTCGTGATGTCGCTCATCATTGTCGGCATCACGGTATTCGCCACCTCCATCACCGCCGTGGTCGGGCCGCTGGTGCAGGGGCGCCTCAACCGCATCATCGAACCCAAGAGGAAACGCATGAAACGGGTGAACCATTACATCATCGCCGGAAACGGCCCCCTGGCGCATAATACCGCGCGCGAATTGCTGGCCCGGGACGAATCCGTGATCGTCATCAGCGACACGGATGACGATTTCGGCGAGGCGGAACTGGTCAAGGGCGACCCGACGGAACTGGACGTGCTGCGCAAGGCTGGCGCGGAAACCGCGCATGCGGTTCTTGCCCTTTCCGACGACGATGCCGAAAACGCCTTCGTGATCCTGGCTCTGCGCGAGGTGAACACCGAAGCCAAGAAAGTCGCCGCCGTGAATAGCCGCAAGAATCTGGAGCGGGTGCGCCGGGTGCAGCCCGACATGATCCTCGCGCCCAACGTGTTCGGCGGCGAGGTGCTGGCCATGGCGCTGACCGACGAAAAAATCGACAGCAACAGCCTGATGGAAAAATTACTGGACGCCCGGACAAAGCCGGGCTGAGCCAGGGCATATTGCTCCCAGCCCGCTCTTACGGCAGAAGCGGGCCATGCAAGCCGCCATTCTCCTGTTCCCCGGCATCAACCGGGAACGCGATATGATCCTGGCCGTGCGCCAGAGCTTTGGCCGTGAACCGGCGATCGTCTGGCACAAGGAGACGGAGCTGCCCGCCGGCACGGATCTTGTGATCCTGCCGGGTGGCTTCTCTTTCGGCGATTATCTTCGCTGCGGCGCCATGGCGGCGCAAAGCCCAATCATGCGCGCGGTAAAGGCCCATGCCGAAAGAGGCGGCTATGTGCTGGGCGTATGCAATGGCTTCCAAATCGCAACCGAGGCCGGGCTGCTGCCGGGAACGCTGCTGCGCAATGCGGGCCTGCGCTTTCTCTCCATGGACACGATGCTGAAAGTGGAGCGCAGCGACACGGTCTTTACCTCCAAATGGGAAAAAGGCGCCGAATTCCGTGCCCCCATGGCCCATGGCGACGGCAATTACACCGCCGACGAGGCAACGCTGGACCGGCTGGAAGGCGACGGGCTGGTGGCCTTCCGCTACAGCGACCTCAACCGCAACGGCTCGGCGCGCGGCATCGCGGGCATTTTCTCGCCCAATCTGCGGGTGCTGGGGCTGATGCCACATCCGGAAAACCTCGTCGATCCGCTGATGGGCGGCACCGATGGCAAACCTCTCTTCGATTCCCTGGCGGCAGCATGACCGAAATCAACGAAACCCTCGCCAAATCCTTCGGCCTCAACGCGGAGGAATGGGGCAAGGTCCTTGAGATCATGGGCCGCACCCCGAGCCTCACCGAGCTTGGCATCTTCTCGGTCATGTGGTCGGAACATTGCTCCTATAAATCCAGCCGCGTCTGGCTGAAGGAGCTACCGACAAAGGCACCCTGGGTCATCCACGGCCCTGGCGAGAATGCCGGCGTGATCGACATTGGCGACGGGCTGGCCGCCATCTTCAAGATGGAGTCGCATAATCACCCGAGCTTCATCGAGCCTTACCAGGGGGCCGCGACCGGTGTGGGCGGCATTCTGCGCGACGTGTTCACCATGGGCGCGCGCCCCATCGCCAACCTGAACGCGCTGCGCTTTGGCGACCCGGCCCTGCCCGTCACCAAGCGCGTCGTGGATGGCGTGGTGCGCGGCATTGGCGGCTATGGCAATTGCGTCGGCGTGCCGACCGTGGGCGGCGAGGTGAATTTCCACCCGGCCTATAACGGCAACCCGCTGGTGAATGCGATGACCGTGGGCATCGCCCGCCAGGATAAGATTTTTCTTTCCGCCGCCGCGGGGGTGGGCAATCCGGTGGTCTATGTCGGCTCCAAGACCGGACGCGATGGCATTCACGGCGCGACCATGGCTTCCACGGAGTTCGATTCCGCTTCCGAGGAAAAGCGCCCGACCGTGCAGGTGGGCGATCCGTTCACCGAGAAACTTCTGATCGAAGCCTGCCTGGAGCTGATGCAGACGGATGCGATCGTCGCCATCCAGGATATGGGCGCGGCGGGCCTCACCTCTTCCTCCGTCGAGATGGCGGGTAAGGGCGGAGTTGGCATCGAGCTGAATCTGGACAATGTGCCCCAGCGCGAAACCAGCATGAGCGCCTATGAAATGATGCTCTCCGAGAGCCAGGAGCGCATGCTGCTGGTGCTCAAACCCGAACGCTCGGACATGGCGCGCGCCATCATCGAGAAATGGGATCTGGATTACGCGGTCATCGGTCATATCACCGATACCGGGCGCATTGTCGTGAAACATAAGGGCCAAGTGGAGGCTGACATTCCGCTCAGCCCGCTGGCCGATGCCGCGCCGCTTTACCGCCGCCCGGTCGCGGAAACCCCCAAGCCCGCGAAACTGGCGCCGATTTCCAGCCATGCGCCGCTGGACCAGGCCCTGCTGAAACTAATCGGCACACCGGACCTTTGCTCACGCCGCTGGATTTTCGACCAATATGATTCGACCGTGGGCGGGCAAACCGTGAAACGCCCCGCCCAGGCCGATGCCGCCATCGTCCGGCTGGATGGCTCCAAGCGCGCCCTGGCCATCACCACGGATGTCACCCCGCGCTATTGCGTGGCCGATGCCGAGGCGGGCGGCGCCCAGGCCGTGGCCGAGGCGTGGCGCAACATCACCGCCACGGGCGCGAAACCGCTGGCGATCACCGACAACATGAATTTCGGCAACCCGGAAAAACCAGAAATCATGGGACAGTTCGCCAGCGCCATCAAGGGCATGGCGGCGGCCTGCCTGGCGCTGGATTTCCCGGTCGTCTCTGGCAATGTCTCACTTTACAACGAGACCGAGGGCCGCCCGGTTCTGCCCACGCCGGCCATCGGCGCCGTGGGCGTGCTGGAGGACGCCGCCCAGGCGGTGGGGTATGGGCTGAAACCCGGCCTTGCGCTGGTCATGGTCGGGGAAACCAAGGGCGAGCTGGGATGCTCGCTCTATCTGCGTGAAATTCTGGGCCGTGAGGAAGGCGCGCCACCGCCCGTGGATCTGGTCGCCGAACGGCGCAATGGCGATTTCGTGCGCGCGCGGATTCTGGCCGGTGATGTCGCCGCCTGCCATGACGTGTCCGATGGCGGGTTGCTGGTGGCCGTGACCGAAATGGCCCTGGCCGGAGCGTGCGGCGCGGAGCTGACCGGCGCCGGCGGCGCGGAATATTGGTTCGGCGAGGATCAAGGCCGCTATGTGCTGGCCGTGGCTGACGCCACGGCCTTGCTGGCCGCCGCCGCCGCCGCGGGTATTCCCGCACAACATATCGGACGCTCCTCCGATGAGAAAAAATTGACTCTGCCCGATGGGCTTGCCATATCTTTGCCTCAATTGCGCGAAACCCATGAGGGGTTTTTCCCCCGCTGGTTCGCCTGAAGAGGATTGCAAAACATGGCCATGCCAGCGGGTGAGATCGAAACCCTGATCAGGGCAGCCTTCCCCGATGCCAAGATCCATATCGAGGATCTTGCCGGGGATAGCGACCATTATGCCGCGACCGTGGTTTCCGAGGCATTCCGGGGCGTCTCCCGTGTGCGTCAGCACCAGATGGTCTACGCTGCTCTTCAGGGCCGCATGGGCGGCGCGCTTCACGCCCTGGCGCTGCAAACCTCCGCGCCGGATTAAGGACCGACACCCTATGGAAAATCCCGTTTTCAACGAAATTCAGAAACATATCGACAGTGCCCCCGTCATGCTGTTCATGAAGGGCACGCCGCTATTCCCGCAATGCGGCTTCTCGGCCCGCGTGGTACAGATTCTAAAGCATTCCGGCGTCCCCTTTGCTTCCGTGAACGTACTGGAAGCACCGGAAATCCGGGAAGGGATCAAGGGTTTCTCCAACTGGCCGACCATTCCGCAGCTCTATGTCAAGGGCGAGTTTGTCGGCGGCTGCGATATCGTGACCGAGATGTACCAGAATGGCGAGCTGCAGACCCTGCTCTCCGAAAAGGGCATCACGCAGAACGCGGCCTGACCGCATCGTGGGCAGGTGATCGTCTTCGTCACCGACGAACTGCCCAGACCGGATGCCGCCGGGCATCTGGCTCTTAATTATGCCATTCTATCCTGGTTGCGCGCCGAGGGGCACGAAGTCGTCATTCTGCTCACCGGCATGCGCTTGGTTTCCGCCGTGGAGCGTTACGATCTCGTGCGCCTCACGGGACCGCATATCTTGCGGGTCGGCCCTTATGTAACGCCGTCCTCCCCTATCGCGGCGGCCAGGACGCTGGCCCGCCAGATGCTGCGGCGCCTCCCCGCCCCCTTCGCCGCCAGGCTGCACCGCCGCCGGAACAAAGCCGACGCGGTGCTGGGCGGCTTTCCATCCGCCGACGATCTGCGCTGGTGTGCCCGCGCCATCGCCAGGCTGCGACCACATGCCGTATTGATCGATACGATCTTCCGCGCCCCCTTGCTGAGCGAACCGGAACTGGCCGGCCGAAACAGCGTCTTGATCACCCATGATCTGTTTTACCGCCGCGCCGAAGCCCTGCGCGCCGCTGGCTATACGGTCCGTCCAGAGACTCTGACCCGCGACCGCGAGGCCAAGCTGCTGGAACAAGCCGGGCATATCGCCGCGATTCAACCCGAGGAAGCCGCATTGCTGCGGGAAATGTGCCCGGCGACGGATATTTTCATCACCCCCATGCCGGCCTTGCCCTGCCCACCACCGTCTCAAACCCGGCGAATCGCGGGACGGCTGGTCTTCGTGGGAAGCGATTCTCTCCCCAACCTGGATGGTTTGCGCTGGTTCTTCTCAGAAATCTGGCCGGAATTACGAGGGCATGGGCTGACGCTCGATCTGATCGGCGATTGCGGCCCGGCACTGCGCCGCCGTTTGCCGCCGGAAATCGTGGTGCATGGGCGTGTGCGCAATCTGGCGCCGTTGCTGCATCGGGCCGCGCTGGCCATCTCCCCCTTACGGACGGGATCCGGATTGAAGATCAAGATGCTGGATTATGCCCGGCATGGATTATTCACCATCGCTACCCCCCCTAGCTTGCAGGGATTCGACATTTCACCGAACGCCCCTTTCATCATGGCGGGCAGTGCCGGAATGTTCGCCTTGGCAATTCTACGGCATGCGGCGGCGCCCCCGCCACCGGAACAGGCCCTGGCCTATGTGATCAGCCAATATGGCGTTGAAAGTGCCTTTGCCAGCCTCAAGGCGGCGCTGGCCCCCGCCAGAGGCAAACGCCTAACCGAGGCCTGAGGAAGACCGGCGCGAAAAGCGGCCCAAAGCGACAATCTTGCGCTAACCTTATCGTATCAACCCTCAAAATCTTGCCAAAAAATACAATTTTTTCCTTGGGCAATTGTTAAGAAACGGACTGCACAGTCCCGCGCATGCCATTCCAGTTTTGCCATGCCAACGACAAAGCCGCCTGTTGAGATGCAGCTCACACCGGCTTCCGGAACGGTCGCGCACACCGAACGGGAACTCAGGCAGCATCATGCCAGACACAAGATCGTCGAACGCCGGCGGATCGTCCAAAAGCTGCGCCAGGCCCTATCGGCGGATGGGCTTGCCTTGCATTTCCAACCGATCCTGTCCTTGTCCACGGGACTGATTCAGGGCGCGGAGGCAATGCTACGGCTCAGCCATGCAAGGCGCGGCTTCATCCAGGCCAGCCATTTCCTGCCGCTGGCCGAACAATCGGATGTCATCATCGAAGTCGGCGGGTGGATGCTGCGCGCGGCCTGCCACGAGGCGGCCCGCCTGCCCGCCCATTTCAGAATCGCCCTGGCTATATCTCCGCGTCATCTGCAAAGCGGGCAACTGACCAGGGAACTGCTGGAAGCGTTAAACGATTCGGGCGTCGCGCCGGAAAGGCTGGAATTACTCATCACCGAGGCGATGCTGCTGGATGAAAATGAGGATTCGGCTTTTGCCCTGAAAGCGACGCAAGCGCTGGGCGTGCATCTGGGGTTGAACCATTTCGGCACAGGCTATGCCTCGCTGGCACCGCTGAAGCGCATGGCCTTTTCAAGCCTGAGGCTGGATAAATCGCTGGTGCAAAATCTATGCGAGGGAGCGGCCTCCACCGCCATCACGCGCGCGGCGGTCGAGGCGGGGCATGCCCTGGGCTGTTCCGTTCTGGCGGATGGGGTGGAAACCGCGGCGCAATATGATCTGCTCTGCCAAATCGGCACGGATGAAGGGCAAGGCAGCCATTTCACACCCGCGATCCCCGGGGACCAATTGACCGCGATGTTCGGACAGGGGTGAGAAAAAAGGCAATCCATCTTTGCAAATTGAAACCTGATCTGGCTTTGAAGGGGCACGCGGATCAGGCATAAGGCTCGGCTCATGACCGCCGATCCAGCCGAACAGGCCATTCTCGACACACTCGCCGCCCGCGGGCCGGACAAATCGATCTGCCCCACCGAAGCCGCGAAAGCACTGGCGGGTCACCCGCGCGATGAAAGCTGGCGGCGCTCTCTGGCGGCGGTAAAGCTGGCGGCGCAACGTCTGGCCCGCGCCGGAACAATCGAGATATTGCGCAAGGGTAAACCCGTGAACCCGGATGTTCTGCATGGCGTCATCCGCCTGCGTCTGAAGACACTGGAGGGCTGAGCCATGCGCCGCACGATGACGAATTTCTTCACCGGTTTCGCCGAAGGCTGGAGCCTGGCCAAGCCCTATTTTAAATCCGATGAAAAATGGGCGGCATGGGGGCTCCTAGGGTCGGTGATCGCGCTGAACCTGTTGCTGGTCGGGCTGAACGTGGTCCTGACCTACTGGAACAACGATTTCTTCAACGCCATCCAGGTTTACGACGTCAAAACAGTGGTAACCCTGCTTTACATGCCGCTCGTGCATATCAAGGGTAAGGGACCAATGCCCGGCTTCGCCGAGTTGGTGATCATTTATGTACTCATCGCGGTTTACGCCACCTATCTGAGCCAGATGCTGCAAATCAAATGGCGGCAATGGATGACCGTGCATTATGTGGAAAACTGGCTTCAGGACCGGGCCTATTACAATATCAGCCTCAGCCAGGCCCCCAGCGCCGTGGTGGACAATCCCGACCAGCGCATTTCCGAGGATTTGAATAATTTCACCGCCAACACGCTCTCGCTCGGCACGGATTTCATCACCAATGTGGTGACCCTCTTCAGCTTCGTGTTCGTTCTCTACAGCATTTCCGGTTCCATCACGCTCTTTGGCGTCACCATCCATGGCTATATGCTCTGGGTTGCGATCCTCTATTCTCTGGTCGGCACGGGGCTGACGCACCTCATCGGCCGCAAGCTGGTACCGCTTTCCTTCAGCCAGCAGAAGCTGGAGGCGAATTTCCGCTACCGGCTGGTCAGGGTACGCGAAAACCCGGAAGCGATCGCCCTCTCCCATGGCGAGGCAGAGGAAAACACGGAGTTGCGTTCCAGCTTCCAACTGGTGCGGGATAATTTCTGGTCGATCATGCGCCGGACCAAGGCCCTGAATTTCTTCACCATCAGCTTCAACCAGGTCGCCAATATTTTCCCGCTGGTGGTGATCCTGCCGCGCTATTTCGCCAAGGAGATCGGACTGGGCGGGTTGAGCCAAATTCCAATGGTGTTCGGCCAGGTTCAAGGGGCGCTGTCCTGGTTCATTGGCTCCTATACCAGCCTCGTAACTTGGCGGGCGACGGTCTCTCGTCTTTACGGTTTCCATGAAGCGATGGAGGCCGCGCGCGCCGTGGCCACCGGCGGGCCACGAATCAGCAATGGCCAGAGCGAGCTGACCTTGAAGGATCTGACCCTGACCCTGCCGGATGGGCGGAAATTGCTGGACCATGCCTCCCTGACCCTCACGCCAGGGGAAATCATCACTATTTCGGGCCCATCCGGCAGTGGCAAATCCACCCTTTTCCGTGCCTTGGCTGGCATCTGGCCCTTCGGCACGGGTGAAATCACACGCCCGTCGGGGCGCCTCCTGTTCCTGCCGCAAAAACCTTATTTCCCGCTGGGCACGCTCAAGCGTAACCTAGCTTACCCCGCCGCCGAGAGCAGCCTGTCCAACGAAGCGGCGGCGGAAGCCCTCAGCGCCCTGGAGCTAGGGCATCTGGTGCCACGGCTGGAAGAAACCGCCAATTGGGGCCTCGCTTTATCTGGCGGTGAGCAGCAGCGCCTTGCCCTGGCGCGCGCCTTGCTGGCCAAACCGGATTGGCTGTTCATGGATGAGGCGACATCGGCCATGGATAAAAAACTGGCGGAAGACATTCGCGCCACATTGCGGGCCCGGCTGCCGGGCACCACCATCGTCGCCATCAGCCATTATGAAACCAGCAGCAGGCATCTTCAGCTCTCCGCCGCGGGGCTGACCCCGACCAGCTAAATCAACAAGCACCGCATCTCCCGCTCAGAGCGGATGTCGAATGCCTCCGCAGGCAAACAAAATATGCGGGCTTCCGGACCCGCCACTCAGCCTCCCGACAGGCGAAGCCCCACTTGCCGGCTGGCGATTCTGGCGCGGAGATCCTCAAGCTTTGCTCCCCCCATGCAGAGCGGCGCGAAGCTTTGCGCCTCACGGCGGGCCTGCATCGCATCCGGCATGGCGACAACCTGCTCGCGCGCATTGTCGAACACCCCCCGATGCCCGGTATCGAGGAAGGATTCCACCGCCGTGCCCTCCGCGAACAGGGCACCATGGCTGGGCAGTTCGATATGATAATATGTCACGCGCGACAGCATATGGTCCTGGCGGATACTGTTCCAATTGATCAAGAGTTTAGCCGGCACTAAAACACCATCGAGATAAAGCGCATGATCGGGCGAAAGGCACAGTCGGCGCGCGGGAACCCCATCGGCCAAGGCATCCGGTTCGATCACAACAGGACGGAGCCGCTCGGGCCTTAACGCATTGGCGAGATCAAGCTCCCGCCGCCCGATCCAGACCACCTGCTCTTCCTCCCCGTCCGGGGCGATCACCCTATCGTCCTGCGTCAATGTCTCGACCGGCACCTCACCGCGTGTCGTGAGAATCAGCGTGCCAGCTGCAAAACATGGATTGACCGGGGTATCGGCAACGATCATCGCATCGACGAAGGGATTGTTGCTGTTGGGGTTGGTCCGCTCGGCAAAGGAAATTTCGAGTGTGCCCTGATTGGCGGCGGTGCCGAACAGGCCGAGGGCGATCTCGTCGATAATGAGTTGTTGATTGGCATCGAGAGTGAAGGGCGTGCCAGCGCTGACCTCCACATGACCATTTTCTATGAGGATGTGATTGCCGCCGCGAGCCGCGAGCGTGATATGGTCGGCGAAGTCCGCATTGTCGGCGGCGGCGGTGCTGGCGCTGTCCAACGCGTTGAACAGGCTCTCCACCGCCTGAATACTGACCTCATCGCCCAGAAACCCATAATTGCGGTAGGCGCTGGGCAGAAAATTCCCGATGGTCCCACCGCCAAAATCCGCCACCGGCGTGATCGTGCCATTTAGGGTGGCCGTACCCGCCGCGATGCCCGTGCGCGAGAAGATAATGACACCGCTGGCGGTGCCTTCATTCTCGAATGTCAAATTGGTGGCGACACTATAAGGAGACGTAACGGTAAGCGTATCACCCGTGCCGATCAGTGAGGTGTAGCTTGAACCAGACATGCCGCCTTCCAGAGCCATCCGCACCGCCCCCTTCGGCGTCAGCGGCGTTACAACTTTGGACTGTAGCAAAAACAGTCAAGAAGGCAACAAAACCATATTTTGATTTGTATTTTAGATGATAAAGCCGCCCCCGAGAATACGCGAGCCTTCGTAAAACACCGCGGCCTGCCCAGGCGCGGCGAGGGCTGGTTCATCCAGCTCCAAAATGGCCCCCGTACCCTCCGGATGGATGGTGGCCGCATGCAATTCATCTCGCGCGCGCAGCTTCACCCCGGCGCGCAACGTCCCCGCGCGCGTCAGCCAGTTCACATCTCGCAATCTGACCGTGCGGCTTTGCGCGCCGCGTGGACCGACGACAATACGCTTGGTGCCGGGCTCGATGGCCTTCACCACCATATGCGCCGCCTTATCCGGCAGACGCTTGGCTTGGCCGATCGTATAGCGCGCGATACCTTGATGCACGCCGAGCACGCTGCCATCCTCACTCACGACCTCACCCCGCGCCAACGCGTCCGGGCGGAATTTTTCGACGATTCCGGCATAGCTGCCAGAGGGCACGAAACATATATCCTGGCTATCGGCTTTTTCGGCCACGGTAAGCCCCATCTCAACCGCCACGGCGCGAACCTCGGCCTTGGAAGCAAAACCGCCCAGCGGGAATCGGCAGAAATCCAGCTGTTCCTGGGTGGTGGCGAACAAAAACCAGCTCTGATCGCGGGCCTCGTCGACCGCCTTGTGCATCTCAGCCCCATCCGGACCTTCCAGGCGGCGGACATAATGGCCCGTGGCCAGCGCATCCGCGCCAAGATCCCTGGCCATCTCCAGTAAATCGCCAAATTTCAAATGCTGGTTGCAGGCAATGCAGGGCACGGGTGTCTGGCCTTGCGCATAAGAATCCGCGAAGGCGGAAATAACACGCTCCTTGAAGCGGGTTTCGCTGTCGACCACGTAATGGGCAATGCCGAGCCGGTCCGCGACGCGCTTGGCATCATGAATATCCTGCCCGGCGCAGCAAGCCCCCTTGCGCCCCACCGCCGCTCCATGATCGTAAAGCTGCAATGTGACGCCGATCACCTCGTGCCCCTCGCGCGCCATCAGCCCGGCCACGACCGAGCTGTCGACGCCGCCGGACATGGCGACCACCACCTTCATATTACTTGCCCGCGTTCCGGGTGGCGGCGGGCAACTTCACCACCAGACCATCCAACGCGTCTGTCATGACGATCTGGCAGCCAAGGCGGGAGGTTTTTTCCAGCCCAAAGGCGAGATCAAGCATGTCCTCCTCATCCTCGGAGGGTCCTTTCAGCCTGTCGAACCAGTCCGGGTCGACGATGACATGGCAGGTCGAACAAGCAAGCGACCCCTCGCAAGCCCCCTCAATGTCGATGCCATGCTTATGCGCAACCTCAAGCACGGAAAGCCCCAACGGGGCTTCAACCTCACGGCGCGTGCCGTCGCGTTCGATGAAAGTCATTTTGGGCATGAATAATCCTTGAAATCCGCCGGGGTGGTTAAGCCGATTGGACGCCATTTCGCAAGGCGCGGGCAAGCATGGAAGCATAAGCGGTCTGAAATTTCCGCACTGCCTCACCCTGGACGTTCCAGGGCAGCGAAACCCGGATCGCTTGGCCGGCCAGTGCCCCATCCACCCCCATGGCCAGCAGCACATGGCTGGCGGTGACCTTGCCCGAGGAACAGGCTGAACCCGAGGAAACACAGATGCCCGCCATGTCCAAGGCGATGAGCTGGGTCTCCGCCCTCACGCCGGGCAGGATGAGACAGACCGTGTTGGGCAAGCGCGGCGCGGCGCGGCCGGCCGCCACGGCGCCATGGGAGAGGGCAAAAGCCTCGATCTCATCGCGCCAGGCGGCAATCTGCCCTGCCTCATAAGGCGCGCCGAGGGCTGCCGCCAAACCGGCTATGGCCGGCAAGGCCGGCGTGCCGCCACGCCGCCCCAGCTCCTGCCCTCCCCCCTTGATCAACGCCTTGATCTCCAGATTGGACCGGGTAACCAACGCGCCCGCCCCAGGTAAAGCGCCGAATTTATGACCCGAAAGCGCAAAACTGGCCGCCCCCAGCGCCAGCCAGTCCTGATTAGCGCGGCCAATCGCCTGAACAGCATCCACATGCAGCAAAGCCCCCGCCTTGGCGCAAAGCCTAGCCGCCGCGGCAATGTCGTGCAGCACGCCAGTCTCGTTATTCGCCGCCATCAAGCACACCAGAGCCCCCGGATGATCTGCCAGCAACGCCTCCAAGGCGGCCAAATCCACCTGCCCATCGGCCAGAACCGGTATCGTCACGGCGCCGGGGGCGGCCGCGCGGATGGCATCATGCTCGGTGGCGCCGATGAAAACAGGCCTTCCGGCCCCCAGCGCATGCACGGCCAGGGCATCCGCCTCCGTGGCCCCCGCGCAGAAAATCACATCCGCCGGGCGCGCATGGACAAAGGCAGCCACCCGCTCGCGCGCTGTTTCCAGAATTTTGCGCGCCGCGCGGCCAGCCCCATGCACGGAGGAAGGATTGCCCCCTGTTTCCATGGCGGCCAGAGCGGCCTCGCGCGCTTCGGGGCGCAAGGGTTCCGTGGCGTTGGCGTCCAGATAAATCATTTTTGGGGGGACAAAAGCTCCACGGCTTGCGGATCACGAGCCTGGATACGGGCTTCCAGGGCCGTCAGTTCGCCACGCAACAGCTCGATTTCATGAAAAAGCGGATCGATACAGGGGTCGCAGGGCGTGCCATAGGCATCGAAGCGCGGCTTGCGGCCGCCGCGTTCCACCGGCCGGGCCGGAATGCCGACAACAGTGGTGCCCGCCGGGATCGGCGCCACCACCACGGCATTGGCGCCGATCCGCGCTCCCTCCGCCACATTGATGGCCCCCAGTACTTTCGCCCCGGCGCCAATGATCACGTTATTACCGATCGTCGGGTGGCGCTTGCCTTGGGCGGAGCTGGTGCCGCCTAGCGTAACCTGATGATATATATATACATCATCCCCGATTTCAGCCGTTTCACCGATCACCACCCCCATCCCGTGATCGATCACGAACCGCCGGCCAATTTTTGCCCCTGGGTGAATTTCGATTCCCGTGAGAAATCGCCCGATATGCGAGATCAGCCGGGCCAGTGTGACAAACCCACCCCGCCAAACCCCATGCGCAAGGCGATGAACCAGCACGGCATGCAGCCCTGGGTAGCAAAGCAAAACCTCAAGATTCGACCGCGCCGCGGGGTCGCTCTTACGGTAAGCCTGGATCGTCTCGCGCAAAAACATAAGGGGCATGCGAATTTCCGTGGATAAACAGCCCAGAAGCAGGTTATATTGAAAGACCTGAGGAGAAATAACAGGTATTAAATCCGCTATGTCAGCCACAGATCTTGAGGAGCATTTAGGTATCCCGACCTATGCGGTCAACTTTTTCGGATGATCTGCCTGAGAGCCGTTTTCTCCGGAAAAGCGTCTCGCAATAAATTTTACCCGCAAGATGTGACGAATTTATATTAAGCATGAAAGACGAGTTCGAGTATGCCTGAAGTGATGTTCGCTGGCCCAGAAGGCCGCCTTGAGGGCCGTTACCACCACGCCAAGGAACGCGGTGCGCCGTTGGCCTTGGTGCTGCACCCTCACCCGCTGCATGGCGGCACCATGAATAACCGTATCACCTACACCATGTACCAGGTGTTCCAGCGCCTTGGTTTTTCGGTGATGCGCTTCAATTTCCGGGGTGTAGGCCGTAGCCAGAGCAAGTTCGACGGGGGCATGGGCGAGATCAACGACGCCGCCGCAGCGCTGGACTGGATGCAGGCGCTGAACCCCGGCCATGGCGGTTTATGGATCGCGGGCTATTCTTTCGGCGCCTTCGTGGGCATGCAACTCTTGATGCGCCGGCCGGAAGTCTCCGGCTGGGTTTCCGTGGCCCTGCCCGCCGCTGGGTATGATTTCGGATTTCTGGCCCCCTGCCCAACCGGCGGCCTGATCATTCACGGCGATGCTGATGAGCTGGTGCCCGAAAATTCCGTGCGCAAACTGGTCGACAAGCTCAACCAGCAAAAAGGCGTGGCCATTGATTACCGCGTGTTCGAAGGAGCGGATCACGTATTCGCCAACCATGCGGAAAAAGTATCCGAGGCCGTGGAAGGCTATGTGAGCCAGTCCCTGGCCCGCAAGCAAATGGCGCTCGCCGCCGACTAAAGCAGGTCTGGCTTAGACAGCCGGTTGTCATAAAGCATCGCGGACCATGAAAAAGACGGCCTCCAAGCCGTCTTTTTCATATTTACGCGTGTGAGAATCAGGCCATTGCCATATCAGCCATTTTCTGAACCGTTTCATCCGGAATCAGCGCCTGGATGAGAAGTATGCTCACAATCCGGCTCTCCATCATCACCAGCCCCTCGATATAGGCCTTGGGAACATCACTGCCGGTTTCGGGTGTATTTTGACGCATATCTTCCGTAACAGTGATAATGTCGCATACCGCATCCACCAGCAGACCCACCGCCTTATCCCCACATTCGACCACGACGACCACGGAAGCCGCACTGGGCATGATGGGGGGAAGCCCCAGCCGCTGTGCCAAATCGATCACCAGCAGGACACTTCCCCGCAGATTGATCATCCCCTTGATGAAAGGCGGCGCATGCGGAAGATGGGTGGAGGCGATCCAACCGCGAATTTCCCGAATTGTTCTTATATCGATGGCAAATTCCTGCGTTCCGACACGAACGGACAAAAACTCCGCACTATGTTCATTGCCCTTATGCTCGGCATGATAAGACATGTCGCACGCTACTCCCTTCCATGATCTGGATAGCCCTTGCCGTCATTGCACAATTAATGCCGGAATCTTTAAGAATTCATGGAGTGGTTCATACTTAAAACAATTCCAACTCACCGGAACGGTGCCCCTCTTCAATCGGAACCGGCGCCCCCTTCAACCTGTATTGCAATTCCGACAATGTGATGGAGGCCAGGGCATTACGTGAATCAAGCATCAGATCATCGGGCAAAAGCTGGCTGATTTCCATGATATAGCCCGACAAGGCCGCTAGACGCTGAGCCAAAAGATCCAGCGATTGAACATCTCTGTGACATGCCGGATCCAAAGCCAAATTTCTAACGGCGGGACTGAGGCTCACCTGAAAACGCTCTGAAAAACGCCCGAGTTCACGGAACTCCTCTCCGACCGCGTTGAGGATAAGCCTCAAGGAGGTATGGTGATCTTCCATATGAGCTTCCGTGCCAGTCAAGCTGCCATCCTCCTTCCACAAAGGAACAAACTCTAAATTTTCGCCAATCTCAGATCAGCTCAAAACAACTCCACCTGTCCCGCGCCAGACAGCGCGGCGGGCGGACGGGCCGTCTCCTCACGCATGATGGAAGCGGTCTCTTTCGTTAACAACGCCTGCCTGGCCCGGCCAGTCACAGGCCAGAACTGGATGCGCCGCCCAAACCCACCGCGCAAACTACCTCCCACCAGTTCAATATTTTCACCCTTGAGGAAATTTTCCGCAAAAGTCGCATTCAACGTGCCAATATCCGTTAGTCCTTTCATCATGCAGGCCCCGCCAAATAGTTTTGCTTTCATTCTGGGTTTATGCGCACCGCGTCGGAGCAAGTCATTGATCAAAAGCTCCATCAAATGCACACCATATCGCTTTGCTTCATTGCCTGCCGGCGCGCCTTTTGCGCTGCCATCCCCTGGCAGGAGAAAATGATTCATGCCCCCCACGCCCGCCATGTCGTCCCAAATACAAGCCGCAATGCATGAACCTAATATCGTGGTCAGGACAGTACGCGGGTCATTATCCACATAATGATGACCCTGTACGATGTTGATTCGCCGCTCTCCGTCCTTTTGATACGGCAGCAAGGATGTCGTCATGCCGCCGGCACCTTCCGGTGAACGGATGTCAGCAATAATATTTGTTCGGCGATTTTTTCCAACGGCAATTGCCGTTCCACGGCGCCCAGTTCAAACGCCGCGCGCGGCATGCCATAAACCACGCAAGAAGCGGCATCCTGGCCTATGGTTTCAGCGCCAGCCTGACGCAATGCAAGCAACCCATTCGCGCCATCGCAACCAAGCCCTGTCAGAATCACACCGACAACACGCCCCCCCACATGAGCCCGAACGGATTTAAACATCACATCCACCGATGGGCGATGACCATTAACCTTGTCTGTCTGGGTCAAATTGATTTCCAGAACATTCCTTCCGGTCAATTCAAAATGTTTGTCGCCAGGTGAAAGATATACATGCCCAACGGCAAGACGCATCCCGCTTTCAGCTTCTCGCACTTTCGGTTTACATAATTTATCCAAACGCGCTGCGAAACTTTTTGTAAAAGTCGGAGGCATGTGCTGGCTGATAATTGTCGGTGGACAATTCTCCGGAAATTTTGAAAGAATTTCAATCAATGCTTCGACACCACCTGTTGAAGACCCAATCGCCACGATTCTGCCATCCGGCTCATAATTGGAAGGAGCCAGTGAATGGGACGAACCATCGGCAAACCTTGGTTTACGACGCGCCAATGCCGCGGCTTTCACTTTCTCGGCAAGTTGATTGAAGCTGTCATGAGATATAGAAGACGGCTTAGCAACACAATCAAAAGCACCTATCTCAAGCGCGCGTAAATTGATATCCGCTCCAGACTGGGTCAAAGAGGAAACCATAATAACAGGTGTTGGACGTAGCCTCATGATTTTTTCAAGAAAAGAAATGCCATCCATATTCGGCATTTCAATATCCAGTGTAATCACATCAGGTGCTTGACGTTTGATCAACTGACGGGCCTCATGCGGTTCCGCGGCTTCACCGACAACCTCAATATCAGGATCAGCTCTCAACGTACTCGCGATAATCGCCCTCATGGTCGCGGAATCGTCAACGATAACAACACGAACCGTCATTTCGAGCCTCCCGTCAATGATTTCCTATAAATCGTAACACCTTCACTAACGAAACTTTGCTCTGCCCCACCCGAGACACGCTCCGAATGGCCAATATACAACGCGCCATTATTATCGAGTACCGGAACAAATCTTGCCCAGATATTTTCTTGAGTTTGATTGTCGAAATAGATGACGACATTACGACAAAAAATCGCCTGAAATTTCCCTTTCATGGGCCAATTGCCAATTAGATTCAGCTTTCTAAACGAAATGATTTGCCGCAGTTCCTCTTTGGCCTGCCAATGACCTGGATCATCTTGCAAAGATTTGAACCAGCTTTGCTTTAGATTGGAAGGTACAGGCTCCAAGGCATTTTCAGAGTAAATTCCAGCTTGGGCAACAGCAAGCACATTCGGATCTATATCCGTCGCCAAGATGCGGATGTCATAACGCAAAGCATCTGGCAGCTCACGCAACAAAGTCAAAGCCATGGAATATGGCTCTTGGCCAGACGAACAGGCCGCCGACCATAAACGTACCGGATGACCAGCTTTTGCCTTTCCAATCAGGTCAGGAAGCAATTTGCTGCGAAGATGCTCAAAATGATGCGGCTCTCGAAAAAACCTCGTTACATTCGTCGTCAAAGCAGCAATAAGCTCACGACGTTCTTCAACACCATCTGGCGTTTCAACGAATGCGCAATATTCTGAAAAACCCTTCATGCTTAACTTGCGAACACGCTTTGCCAAACGCGAATAAATCAAATTCGCCTTTGCTTCCGACAAGACGATTCCGGCCTCACTCATCATGATTTTGGAAATGACCGCCAAGTCCTTCGACGTGAAGGAGAACTCCGCCTTTTCCACAAGAGTTTGGTTTTTTAACACCTCATGCCCTATCATTAGGCCACTTCCATCTCTTCCACAGGCAGCACATTATCCAGCATAATGAGACTGACCATCCGCCCATCCATGGGCAACAGCCCCTTGACGAAGCTTTTGACTAGTTCGGATGTCACATCCGGCAAAGGCTGGATAATATTGTCATTCGCCGTCAATATGTCAGAAACCGCATCGACTAAAAGTCCAACCTGACGTTGGAAAATCTGTACCACGATAATAACATTTCGTTCCGTCGGTTCACCGCCTGGCATGCCAAGCCGTACAGCCAGGTCCACGATGGGCAATACCGCGCCACGTAAATTTATGACTCCCTTTACATAGCGCGGAGCACGCGGCAATGCGGTCGCAGCCGTCCAACCACGAATTTCACGGACCATCATGACGTTGATACAAAACTCCTGTTTTCCAACACGAAATGCTATGAGTTCCCGGCCCTCGGAAAGAGCTTCATCGCCCTTCATCATGCTGCCCTCCCGTTAACTTCGAGCTTAGCTTTTTCCGTTGGCCAGATACTGGTATCCGCCCCCGCATCCCGAACAACCATATCGACATCGACGATCAAGGCCACACGCCCATCGCCCATTACCGTTGCCGCCGCTATTCCAGGAACAGCGCGATAATTCGCCTCCAGGCTTTTGATAACGACTTGTCTTTGACCATGGATCGCGTCCACCAAAAGCACAGCGCGGGCTCCACCATCGCCTTCTACCAGCAAGGCAACACTTTGCTCTGGCTCTATGAACTTTTTGCTATATCCAAGGCAAAATGCAACATCGACAATCGGAACATAGCCACCGCGCAGTGCTAGCATGTTCAAATCTCCATCCAAGGGAAACACATCCTCCGACCTTGGTTTTAATGTTTCCACAATGGCACCCAGAGGAATAATCAACGTATGGCCCTTGGCGGAAACCACCATGCCATCTAAAACCGCGAGGGTCAGCGGCAAGGACAGGGTAAATGTCGACCCAACGCCTGGCCTCGAAGAAATTGAAATCCGCCCCCCAAGCGCCTGGACTGATTGCCGGACGACATCCATGCCCACGCCACGGCCTGAAATATCGGACACCTTGGATGCCGTGGAAAATCCTGGCAAGAAAATCAGATTATCGACTTCTTCATCGGTCATCTGCGTATCAGGAGTGATAAGACCATTTTCAATGGCTTTTTGTCGAACCCGTGCACGATTGATACCACCGCCATCGTCTGAAACCTCCAGAACGATTCGACCCGATCTATGCACCGCCGTCAGCTTCACCGTACCTTCAGCCGGCTTCCCGGCTTCGATGCGAACTTGGGTGGATTCCAACCCATGATCGATGGCATTTCGAATCATATGGGTCAATGGGTCAGCGATACGCTCAATTACCGTTTTATCTACTTCCGTTGCCTCACCTTCTGAAACAAGATGAACCTGCTTACCGGTTAGCGCCGCAACTTCACGCACCAATCTTGGCATACGTTGAAAAACAGACCGCACCGGCTGAGCCCTGATGGCCATCACGCTATCCTGAATTTCCCGTGTCAGGTGCTCCAATTCTTCAAGGGCCATGGCCACACCGGAAGCCCGCGCTATGCCCGCTTCCATCACACGCTGGCTTAACATCGCCTCATTGATGACAAGCTCGCCAACCAAGTCAATCATTCTATCGACACGATCAAGGTCCACACGAATGGTCGTACCTACTACATTCGTTGTTTCCACTTTTGCGGCCAATACCTGAACTGTTGGATTCAGTGGTGAATGTTGTGCCTGATGGATATGTTCCACCTCTTGCTTATCCATGCCAGGAGATGACATAGCGGGCTCTTCCTCTTTTGATTCTCCTGCTTCCTCTGGTTCCATGGGAGCGAAAAATTCAAACTTAAATCCGTTATCTCCCGTGATAACCGTTCCAGGTGTCATCGATTCATCGTTCTGTTCTGAAATTTCAAGTTTGCAATCATCTTCGACAAACTCAAATATATTACGGATATCTTGCTTGCCGCACTCCGATTCAAGAACGATATTCCAGGTTAGATAAGCCCCTTCCGGATCTAGCTCATGCAACTCTGGCAAATGGCTACTATCCAGCTCTATCTTCGTTTCGCCCAAGCGCCGCAATTCCCGCAGCAGCACGGCAGCCTCGTTTGCCTTGGCATAAAGGCCCGTATACGGCGTGAATAATATATTCCAGCTTACAATTTTCGCTGTTTTTTTTGTCTCTTCTGGTTTTGGCGTATCTTTCTCATTGCCCGCAGCCACGCCGTCAATCTGTTCAAACTCTCTTGCCATTGCGGCAATACGCGCCTCATCGACTGCACCTTCTTCCCGTGCGGCGCGTACAAGATCCGCCAGCAAATCAGCGGCTCGCAAAAACACCGCCACCACGGCTGGAGATGCAACAAGCGCTCCGGAACGCACCTTGTCTAAGGCTGTTTCGAATACATGCGCGAAGCGAACAAGAAAATCCAAGGAAAAAATTCCGGCTCCACCTTTCATGGAATGCACGGCACGAAACACAGCATTTACCGTCTCTGTTTCAGCTGTGCCATTTTCCATGGCGATTAAACCACTTTCCAGCTCGGCTAGCTGTTCCTCACATTCCTGAAAAAATGTGACACGGATGGCCGCCAACGGATCTTCCATGAATTCCTCCAGATTTATCAGGCCATAACGCGGCGGATGGCATCCACCAACTTCACTGGGTCAAATGGTTTAACAATCCATCCCGTCGCGCCAGCTTCCCTCGCGCGATTTTTCTTTTCCGTATCAACTTCCGTCGTCAAAACTAGAACCGGCGTTCCGCGACGAGTTTCATCTTGTCGAACCGCCTGAATAAAACCAAAACCATCCATGCGCGGCATATTGATGTCGGTTACGATAACATCAGGCATTTCGGAAGCCAAAACTTCTAGTCCATGGACTCCATCCTCCGCCTGGATGACACGAAACCCCGCGGCAACAAGAGATTGACGAAGCATATCCCTCATGGCGCGTGAATCATCAACTGTCAGGACCGTCATACTCATTTGGCTTTTTCTCCGCTCTCAACATCTGGCTTATATCCAAGCTCTCCTGGAGAGATTCCCATTAATTCTAGAGTTGCCGTAAACTCATCGGAAGGATTCTGTATTAAGAACAACTGTCCATCCGCCACCCAGGCCGCCCGTGCCGCCAGCAGAATTTGCAAACATTGGGCTCCGCAACGCTGAACCTGTCCAGCTTCAACTAAAATTTCATGGCCTCTCTGACGCAGAAAATCTTCCAACAATCCTGAAGCGGCTACCATGTCCATTACCGCCGGCAATTCAATTTCCTCTTTCATGGTTATGACTTTCACCACCATTTAATGACGATATTTTAACGGACCAAGTTAGAACTCATCCCAGTCATCGGCTTCAACCGGCATAACTTTCTTGAATTTTCCTGGTGACACTGCGTTGTTAGGCATCGGGACAACCTTCTGAATCGTTTCCTGCTTAGCCGATTTGGTCACTGCTGGCTTGGCTTGCGGCATGCCCTCACCAATACGGAACTGCCCAACAAGCCTGGCCAACTCGTCAGCCTCGTTTGCCAAGGCGTGAGAGGCGGCGGTGCTTTGCTCAACCATGGCCGCATTCTGCTGGGTGACTTGGTCCATCCGGTTTACTGCATCATTGACCCCGGCTAAGGCCATGGACTGTTCCTTGGTTGACGAGGCCATATCCGTTACCAAAATATTCAACCGGCTAACCTGTTCAACAATTCTGGTAAGCGCTTGACCCGTTTCATTCACCAGCCTGACCCCTGTCTGCACCTGCAAGCCGGATGCGTTGATCAGCGCCTTGATTTCTTTGGCCGCATCGGCGGAACGCTGTGCCAATGCCCGTACTTCGGTGGCGACAACGGCAAAGCCACGCCCAGCATCGCCCGCGCGGGCGGCCTCCACCCCGGCATTCAGCGCCAGTAGATTGGTCTGAAAAGCAATCTCGTCGATCACTCCGATGATATTTGAAATTTTCTTCGAGGAGGCCTCGATTTCACCCATCGCCGTGACGGTTTCATTGACCACGCTTCCTGAACGCTCGGCATCGCTCTTCGCCTCATCGACCAATTGGCTTGCCTCGCTCGCCCCCTCGGAGGACTTGCGCACGGTCACCGTGATTTCATCCAAAGCCGCCGCCGTTTCTTCCAAATTCGCCGCCTGCTGCTCCGTGCGGTGCGACAGATCGTCAGAACTCTGCGTGATCTCTCCGGCACTCGCCCGCACACCTTGCGCATTGGTGGAAATCTGCTGCAATGTGCTTTGCAATGTTTCGACGGCCTTGTTGAAATCCTTCCTCAGTTTTTCATATTCGCTGGCAAATTCATCCTTGATTCTGAAAATGAGATCCCCATCGGAAAGCCGCTCCAACCCGTTGGCCAGCGTCTGGACCACATGCGCCTGGACCGCCGCCGCCGCTTCCCGCGCGCTCTGCTCTCTGGCACGCTCTGCTTCCACTTGAGCGGCGTTGCGCCTCGCAACCTCCTCGACACGCTGTTTTTCAAGTCCAGCCTCCTTGAACAGCGAGACGGCGCGCGACATTTCACCGATCTCATCCTTGCGGTCGCTTTCAGGCACATCGGTCGACAAATCGCCACCGCTCAGCCTCGTCATCGCATCGCGCAGCGCGGTCAGGGGCCTGACAATTCCACCGCGAATGACGAAAAACGCCACCAGGATCACAATCATCAGGACGAGAAACACAAGCCCACCGGAAATCCAGACGATACGGATCGCCTGCTTTTCCAGCCCCTTGACCTTCAGCGCCGCGATGTTTTGCAATTTTTGACTTTGCGTCAACACAGCCTTGGTCAAAGGTGGCAATAGTGGCGCGCAGTTCATGTTGAATTCAGACTGCGCCTGCGCGTTACCCATGATATCCGTCGCGTTAATCGCGAGATCGCGCGCTTTCAGGCAAGCCTTGCCAAAAACCTCATTGCTCCTGACCAAAAGATCATGAATTTCATCCGCCTGGTCTGGTGCCAACTTGGCCGCCAGGGACATTTCCTGACTGAAGGTCTCGGCGGCATTCTTCATCTCTTGATCATGCTGCGCGTTCAACCGGCCATCGACACTAATCATCAATGCTTCAAGCCCCGCCTGCTCCTTCTGAAGCGCGGCATTTGCCTCCGCCATGTTGAACGCGGCCTGAACATCGCTGCCGTTGATCTCGGTGCCGTGCTTCGCGATTCTGGACATCTGGATGGACAACATGCCGGTGGAAACCATCATGAACGCACCGAGCACCCCTAGAATAGCCAGAATTTTAGCAATGATCGGCAGATTTTTCATATTGGTCCTCAAGGATGGAACGGCCAGACGCTTCGCGGCGGCGGCCATGCGCGCCGCCATCGTTCTTATGACCGTTGAACTTTAAGGATTGGTTGCCAAAAACATTCTGGACACGGATGGCGGCAAGAGTGGCTCAACTCTCGCAGGACGCGTCAACCAAATATCCTGGCCCGTACGCGTCCGCCCAGTTTAGAACAGCTTAAGAACTTCTAAAAAACACGAAAAATTATGGAACGTTTCCCTGAGGCTGGCTCTTTTTACAAAAGACTCCGGCTTTTGAGGTCTTCTTTATAAAAAGAACCCCAATATTGTAATCATTTCAAACCATCAGCTCGTAACGACTCAGAAACACCCCCTAAGCCAGCGCCACCCCCACCAACAGCAGAACCGGCCCCGAGGGCGCGGCGCGGACCAAGGAGGCGGGCAATTGCGCCAGATTGGCACGAATCACACGTTCCCCCGGCAGGCTGGCCGCCTCCACCGCAACGGCTGGCAGCTCCGGCGGCAATCCGGCGTCCAATAGCCTGCCGACCAAGCCGGGCAGATGCTTGCTCCCCATATAGATGGCCAAAGTCCCCCCCGCCCTGGCAAGGGCTGCCCAATCATGCGCCGGCAGGCCATCCTCGGCTCCATGGCCGGTGATAACATGCAGCGAGCGGGCCGTGCGCCTTTGTGTGAGCGAGGTTTCCAACGCCGCCGCCGCCGCCGAGGCCGCCGTCACCCCCGGCACCACCTCAAAGGCAAACCCCGCCGCGCGCAGCGCCTCCATTTCTTCCGTCAGACGGCCGAAAATCGCCGGATCGCCGCCTTTTAGCCGCACCACCAGCCTGCCTGTTCCGGCGGCTTCCACCAGCAAGCGGCAAATCTCGGCCTGCGCGGTGGAAGCCTGGCCGCAACGCTTACCGACATCCACAATCTCAGCCTCGGGATTGATGAGCGCTAAAATCTCCGGCCCAACCAGGCTGTCATGCAGCACCACCTGCGCGCGGCTTAGCAAACGCGCGGTTTTCAACGTCAACAGATCAGGATCGCCCGGCCCTGCTCCGGCCAGGAATATACGTGCCATTCTTACTTCCACATTCCAGTGTGGATGCTCATTGGCCAAAGCGGCCGGAATGGCAAGCGCAACACAACAAATTGAAAAAGCTTGAGAATTTAAAGATAATTCAAATTCTTGCCAAAACCCGCCCCACCCACGGCTCTCCGTGGCAAAGCACACCAGAAACAAGCATGAATTTAGAGGATCTTTTTTGGGTTTCCGTTTCAGGCCACCAATTCGGCGCGGTCGCCAGCCATGGCGGGCGGCAGCTTAATGGCGGCGATCAGGGCCCGCACCTCGTTGCGGGCGGCGATATGAGACAACCCCATGGCGATGCCGATATTGGCTTCCTTCACATCCATCAATGTCAGCCCCTGCAAATATAGCTCGCGGAAGATCACACGCTCGCCAAATCCCTTCAGCGTGCGAAACCCAATGCGCTTGGCCAGGCTTTCCAGCGTCTCACCGACATCGCGTTTGTTGCGCGCCTCCACGGCGGCCAGGCGGTTACGCATCACAATCCAGTCGATCTTGCCCCGGTCACGGTTGAACCGGGTCTTGCGCGCCTCCCATACCATCTCGGAATAGATGCTGGGCTTGATGATGTCGTGATTATCCGGCTCGACCTTGGCCAGCATCGAAAAATCGACAAAACTGTCATTAATCGGCGTGATCAGCGTATCCGCGAAGGAATGGCCGTAGCGGGAAAGAAAATTATCGGTGCCCGGGCAATCGACCACGATCACCTCGGCGCCGCCTTCCACCAATTCGGACACGGCATGGTCGAAACGCTCGCGCTCCTGCGCCTCAACCTCCTGCCTGTTATCCAGTTCGGACCGAAAGACCGGGCGGAACGCCGGCAGGGGCAACTCTATCCCCTTGCTCTCGACAAAGGCCTGGCGGGCGGCCAGCGTTCCAGCCAGCGTGCCCTGCCGCGCATCCAGATCCATGGCGCCGACACGGTAACCATCCCGCAGCAGCGAGACGATAATATGAATCGAGGTGGTGGACTTGCCGGAGCCCCCCTTCTCGTTCCCCAACACGATGAAATATGGCTTTCGTCCCGCCTGCGCCGTCATGCCGCTGCTCCTCATCCCGCTGGTCAGGCTTCCAGAATAGCCGAATCCCGCGATTCGCCCCAATGAATCATGCGCGGCGAGCACTCGCCATCGGCGGCAGAAACGCCGCCAGCAACCCGATGAGCGGCAGGAAAGAACAAAGCTTATAAACCTCCGCGATGCCATAGCGGTCCGCCATGGCCCCCAGCACCGCCGCGCCGATGCCGCCCATGCCGAAAGCCAGCCCGAAGAACAGGCCAGAAACGGCACCGACGCGCCCTGGCATCAATTCGGTGGCATAGACGACAATGGAGGAAAAGGCCGAGGACAGCACGAGGCCGATGATCACCGTCAGCACAACGGTCAGGTGCAGCCCCGCGTAAGGCAACACCAGGGCAAACGGCGCCACCCCCAGAATGGACACCCAGATCACCGCCTTGCGCCCGATCCTGTCGCCAATGGGGCCTCCCGCCACGGTGCCGATGGCCGCCGCCGCCATGAAGGCGAACAGATGCAGCTGCGCTGCCTGCACATCAAGGTGAAAACGCTGCATCAGATAGAAAATATAATAACTGGTGAAGCTCGCTATATAGAAGAACTTGGAGAACATCAGCGCCAGCAGCACGCTCAGCGCGAGAATCAGGCGCCCGCGCGGCAATGCCTCGGCGGCGGCGCGGCGCGGCGCGCGCTTGGCGTGACCCTGGGCCTGGTACCAGCGCCCCAGCGCCGAAAGAATGGCGATGGCGCCAAAAGCCACCACGGCGAACCAGGCGATGCTGGCACGGCCATGCGGCAGCACGACGAACGCGGCCATCAGAGGGCCCAGCGCCTGACCGAAATTACCACCAACCTGAAAGACCGACTGCGCCAGCCCGTGGCGCCCACCCGAAGCCAGCCGCGCGATCCGCGATGCCTCGGGATGAAAGACGGAAGAGCCAATGCCAAGCAGCCCAGCCCCCAGCACCAGCAGACCATAGCTGGGCGCGAAAGCCAGGGTCACAAGCCCCGCCAGGGTGAACCCCATGCCGAAAGGCAAGGAAAAAGGCAGCGGTTTATTGTCGGTGAACAGCCCGACGAGCGGCTGCAACAAGGACGCGGTGATCTGATAGGTCAGGGTCAGCGCGCCGATCTGACCGAAATTGAGATTGAAGCCGCCCTTCAAGATTGGATACACCGCCGGCAACAAGGATTGCAGCAGGTCGTTTAGCATATGGCACAGGCTGATGGCCGCCAATACCGGCCCCGCCGTGCCAGCGCCCCGTTCAGGCGCCGCGATGGTCTGACTCATGCGTTTGATTCCCCGCTCCGCATAGGGCGGAGCCTTTCGCTTTGTTGCTTGTGGCAAAAGAAGCAACTATGCCGGACCAAGCCAGCCTACAACCGCAAGCAGGCCGGAAATTTACGAGACCGGGCCATGGTATGGAATAGCCGCATTGAGTTTCTTGAAGATGTCGCCCGGCCATTATTGGCCTTGGGCACGGACTACAAGAACGGTCATGAGATTCCCGCCCACAAGCACCGGCGGCATCAGCTTCTGTTCAGCGCGGCGGGCACGGTCATCGTCACCACCCTTGGCGGCAGTTGGGTTATCCCGCCGGGACAAGGCATCTGGATCCCAGCCGGGGTCGAGCATGCCGTGAAGATGCTGGGTGAGGTCCCCATGCGCAGCCTGTATCTGGATCCGACCGCCATATCGGACATGCCAGAGGATTGTCAGGTCATGGCGATACCGGCCTTCATGCAGGGCCTGATGCGCGAAGCGCTGGATATTCCCGCCGAATATGAGCTGAGCAGCCGTGCCGCCGCCCTGATGACCCTGCTTCTGCATGAGCTGCACCGGCTCTCCAGCCTGCCCCTGGGCCTGCCGATGCCAACGGGCCACCATCCCCTTCTGACGCGTTGCCAAAACTTCCTGAAGGCCCCCACCCCGCACGCCACCATCGATGAATGGGCGACCAGCCTGGGTCTCAGCCGCCGCGCCTTTACCCGGCTATTCCGGCGGGAAACAGGGCAAAGCTTCGCCGTCTGGCGGCAGCATGCCTGCTTGCATGCCGCCCTGCCCCGTCTTGGCGCGGGGGAATCGGTAACGCAGGTGGCCCTCGACCTCGGCTATGACAACCCGGCCGCCTTCACCGCGATGTTCAAACGCTGCCTGGGCGTCCCGCCGCGCCATTATCTGCGGCGCGGCGACGAGCATTCCTGAAACATCTCACTTGCCGGTGAGAATACGCTCCACGAGTTGCTTCACCGTCGGGATGAAACCGTTGGAATAGAACGGGTCCGTGGCAAAACGATGGGCGTTATGCCCCGCGAACATCAGATTGTGATCCATGGCCGCCTCATCGTCCGGCGCCGCATGCACGACGGCCTGCAGGGTCTTCTGGATGCAGAAACTGCGTGGATCCGCCTTTTTGCCGTTATCGAAACTCGGCTCATGCTGCGACCAGTTGGAAAAGCGGCACTGGCTGAGACAGCCCATGCAGTTCACCTGATCCTCATGAATCTCACGGGCCTTTTCGGGCCCCACGAAAATCAGCGTGGAATCCGGCGTGCGCAGCGCCTCGGTAAACCCTTCATCCTCCCATTCCTTCGCACGGGCATAATCCGGCGCGGTAAGATATACAGACCGCTTGCGCGCGCCCACGCCATATTCCACCAGATGCTCGCCCACCGGCTCGGGGCTATAGGCCACCTGGCGCTCGTTGCGGGTCCTGAGTTCCTGAATGAAATCATTATTCACCGCCGAGGAATAAAACCCGGTCGGCGAAAAACGGTTGAGGAACACATCGCCGGGCTTAAGCTTCAGCAAGCGGTCTTTCCAGCTTTGTGGAATGGGGCTTTCCTTGGTCAGCAGCGGGCGCGTGCCAAACTGAAAGGCGATCGGCCCGATTTCGGGATTATCGATATAATCCTTCCACTCCTCCAGCGCCCAGACGCCGCCGGCCATGATGATCGGCGTGTCGTGCAGCCCAAACTCCCGCATCACCTTGCGCAAGGCCACAAGGCGCGGATAGGGGCTTTCCGGCTTTTCCGGGTTTTCGGAATTGGACAAGCCATTATGCCCGCCCGCCAGCCAGGGATCCTCATACACCACCCCGCCCAGAAGGTGGGACACCTTGGAATAAGCCCGCTTCCAGAGCGCGGAGAAAGCCCGGCTGGAGGAAACGATGGGATAATAATGCACGTTGAACTTGGCCGCGATGTCAGACAGGCGATAGGGCATGCCCGCCCCGCAGGTGATGCCGCTGACAATCCCCTTGGTGCGTTCCAGAATCCCGTTAATGACGCGCTCGGCCCCGCCCATCTCCCATAGGATATTGGCATGGATGCGCCCCTTGCCGCCGGAAATCTCCCAGGCGCGCCGCGCCTGGGCGACACCGCCCTCGATCGCGTAACGGATCAGTTCCTCATGACGGTCCCGCCGAGTGCGGCCATGATAAATCTGGGGAATGACATGCCCCGCCTCGTCGTAACTGTCAGCATTCACAGCCGAGAAGGTGCCAACTCCTCCCGCGAGCGCCCAATGGCCCGCGCTGACACCGTTGGAGGCGGCAACGCCCTTGCCGCCCTCGACCAGGGGAAGAATATCCAAACCACCCATGCGGATGGCATTGATCACCGTCATATAAACAACCTCACAGCCGGGTCTCGCCCCGCGGGAACACAATTTTGCCTTATCCGCCCCTATTACCAGATTGACACACGGCGTGAAGTGTTTTCGCGGTTTGGCCGAAGGAAGATAAGCATAATATAAGCCGCGCCATGGACCTCAATTTCTCAGAAGCCGAAATCCAGCGTTATTCCAGGCATATATTGCTGCCGGAACTGGGCGGCACCGGCCAGGCCAAGCTGAAGGCGGCACGGGTGCTGGTGGTGGGAGCGGGCGGGCTGGGCTCGCCCTTGGCGCTCTATCTGACGGCGGCGGGCATCGGCACGCTCGGGCTGGTGGATGCCGACAAGGTCGAGTTGTCCAATCTTCAGCGTCAAATTCTGCACGGCACCAACAATCTGGAACAGTTGAAGGTGGAATCCGCCGCCGAGTCGCTGCGGCGGCTCAACCCTCTGGTCAAGGTCGAATGCCACGCCACGCGGCTGACCCGCGAGAACGCGGCCCGGCTGATCGCGGATTATGATCTGGTTTGCGACGGCACCGACAATTTCACCACGCGCTTCCTGATCGCGGATGAATGCGTGGCGGCGCGCAAAACCCTGGTCTCCGCCGCCGTGCTGCGCTTCGAAGGACAGATCTCCACCTTCAAACCGCATGAGGGCGGCCCCTGCTATCGCTGCCTCTACCCCGAGCCGCCCCCGGACGGGTTGGTGCCTGCCTGTTCCGAGGCGGGCGTGATGGGCGCTGTCACCGGCGTGATGGGGGCGATGCAGGCGGTGGAAGTCATCAAGGAGATCACCGGCATTGGCCAGTCCCTCTCCGGCCATCTGCTGGTCTGGGACGCGCTCGCCTCGGAATTCCGTAAGGTCAGGCTGAGAAAGGATCCCGCATGCCCCGTCTGCGGCTGATATTGCTGCTGCTGGCGCCGCTGCTCTGCGCCGCCGCGCCGGTTTCCGCCCCCTCGCCAGCGGCTGGGGCGGCCGCCAGCCAACCACCGCCCGATCCCGGCACCGGCCCCGGCCCGGCGCGCGGCAGCGTGACCGGGCTCCCCATACCGCGCTTTGTCAGCCTGCGCTCGGACAAGGTGAATTTTCGCGCCGGGCCTGGATTTCAATATCCGGTGAACTGGGTTTATCAGCGCGAGGGGCTACCCGTGGAAATCATCGGTGAATTCGACGTCTGGCGCCATGTGCTGGCACCGGATGGCGGAACCGGCTGGGTGCATGAGGCCACCATACGCGCCAGACGCGGTTTTTACGTCACCGTACCGCAAGCCGCCCTGCGCAGCGCTCCCCACCCCAGCGCCAATATCGTCGCCTACTTCAAGCATGGCGTTTCCGGGCGGCTGCTACGATGCCAGGCCAACGGAGATTATTGCAAGGTCGCCACGAAGTTTGAAACCGGCTATCTGGCACGCAGTGATTTCTGGGGCGCGTTTCCTGGCGAAACGGTTAAACCCTGACATCGTCCAAAAAAGTTTTCCACAGAAAAGGACTCGGGAAAGCGCTGCTAAACATTGCCCGGACGCCTCGCCGAAGCTACTGTATCTAGTAGGTTGAATAAGGGGGCCCACAATATGGAGTGGACAGATGAAACAATCGCGCGGCTGCGCGCATTGTGGGCGGAAGGTTTGTCTACCGCCGAGATCGGCCGACGCCTCAATATTTCCAAAAATGCCGTCGTCGGCAAGGCACACCGCCTGAGCTTGCCCGCGCGCCCCTCCCCCATCCGCCGAACCACGGGGGAAGCCACTCCACGCCCGACCACGCCAAAACGCACACAGGGGCCGACCCTGCCGCCCTTGCCTGCTTCCGTCAGCGCGCCCGTGCCTGTCTTGCGCGCCATCGCGCCGGCCCCGAAACCGCAGCAGCCCCGTGCCCTGCCCTGCTGCTGGCCCATCGGCGAACCAGGGCGGCCGGGTTTCCATTTCTGCAACGCTGCCGCCGTGACCGGTAAGCCCTATTGCGAGGAGCATGCGGCCATTGCTTATGTCCGGGTACGAGACAAACGCGAAGATGTAGCCTAAGCCAGGACAAAACCCAACAAGCCAGGCCGGACGGCATCGCCGCCCGGCCTTTTGTTTTGAATTTATGCCGCAATGCAGCACAAACTTTCCAATTGATCGCAAATTTCAAATAGGCTTAGACTAACCAGTACCGGGTCAATACCCGGCATGAATGACCCAGGCTCGCATGACGTGAGCAAAGAGAGGCGTCGATATGGAAACGATTCAGGACAACACAGTCGAACAAGATACAAACTCCCTCACCGGGATCGTGAAATGGTTCAACCCCGGCAAGGGGTATGGGTTCATTGCCCCTGATCGTGGCGGCAACGATATATTCGTGCATATCAGCGCCGTGCAGCATGCGGGCTTGCGGAAGCTGAATGAAGGGGAGCGGGTCCGCTTCGCGCTCCAACAACGGGAAGGCCGTGTCGCCGCCATTGGCATCGAAAGGCTGCACTAAACCGCCCCACCACCTTGGCGGCAGCGCCGTTTCAGACACGTAAAAGACGAATGCGCGAATGAACCAGACAGCCCTCTATCCTGGGCCGTCTGGTTCATGGTTATTTATATGGCGGCAATCATCCCATAAAGCTTGGTTTGTCGTCATCGGTCATGGCGAAGCCGGCGATCCGGCATTACATATTTCAGCATGATCACCTCAGCGCTGAACTTCCTGGACATACCGGCCGGCCTGGACATGACCGGCACCCCCGCCTTGCCGCTCCACGCGGTCAGACCCGGCAACTGGCGAGAAACCCTGTCGCACCTTCCCACCGCCGCCATGCAGGCCGGGCTGTTGAAATTCGACGCCCAGGCCGGGCGTGTCTTGCTCATACCAGACACGCAAGGCGCGCTTATTGCCGCCGCGCTGGGGCTTGGTGACGGCGATCCCCTAGAAGGTTTCGGAGCCGCCGCCGCTGCTTTGCCCGCGGGCAGCGCATGGCGGATCGAACCGGGTAATTTTTCACAGGATGATGCCGAACTCGGCTTTCTGCTCGGGGCCTACCGCTACGTCTCACGCCGCGCGGAGAAACCCTCCCTCGCCTCGCTCACGGCGGCCTCCCCCCGGGCGCGGACCATTGCCGGCGCGATGATGCTGGCGCGGGAACTGATCAATACCCCCGCTAACCTGCTCGGCCCCCAGGAACTGGCGCAAACGGCCATGGCCCTTGCCCAGCGCCATGGCGCCGAAACGGAATGCGTGCAAGGCGCCGCGCTGGCTGAACGCTTCCCCGCGATCCACACGGTTGGCGCGGGGTCGGACAGACCAGCCGCCGCCGTCATACTCCGCTGGCGCGGCACCGCCGCCGGAGATGACGCAAAACTTGTTTCGCTCTGTGGAAAAGGTGTTTGTTTCGATACTGGCGGATATGATTTAAAGCCCAGCGGCGCCATGCGGCTGATGCGCAAGGACATGGGCGGGGCGGCCATTGTCCTGGGACTGGCCTCGGCGATCATGGCGCTCGATTTGCCCATCAGGCTTGAGCTGCGAATCGGTTGTGTGGAAAACAGCGTGTCCGGCCATGCGATGCGGCCATCCGACATTATCCGTACCCGCGCCGGCCTGAGCGTTGAAGTTGGCAACACGGACGCGGAGGGGCGGCTTGTTCTATGCGACCTGCTGTCGGAAGCCTCCGAAACCACTCCTGACTGGCTGATAGATACAGCGACATTGACCGGCGCCGCCAGGGTCGCGTTAGGGCCTGATTTACCAGCCTTGTTTTGCAATAACGACAGCATGGCTGACACCATTCTCACCGCCGGCCTCGCCGCGAACGACCCGCTCTGGCGCCTGCCCCTGCATGCCGGCTATGCCAAATGGCTGGAAACCCCCTTCGCTGATCTCTGCAATATTTCTACAAAACCTTTTGCCGGCGCCATAACAGCGGCTCTTTTCCTGCAATATTTCATTCCGAAACAAGTTTCCTGGGCTCATATCGACACTTATGCCTGGAACGACTCAACCAGACCGGGAAAACCAGAAGGCGGGGACGCGCAAACATTGCGGGCATTGCTGGCGGCGACGGAAAAACTGACCGCCGCTTGACCAGGATTTTTGTTATTTCGCGTCACACCAGAAAGTTGAGACGTTACAAACAGAAAATAACAAAGATCAAAAAACATATTGATATAGACTTGTTTTTTTCAACACAACCCTTCCGTGTTCAACCACCGCGCCAGTTTTGTAACACAGCCGACAGGAAAGTTTGGTTTTGTTAGTAGTACGGACAAAGATTTTTCCGCTTTCATATTGAAGCGCCTTTGAAAATTCCTATAGTATCGTGCACTAATCGTTTAGGCGGTGAAGAGCTTTGGCTTTTTGCTGACAATTCAAGCGATTTTCGCTATCTAAGGAATTTTAAGAGTATGGCTTCTCCACAACTTTCGTCTGACCAGCTGGTTGGAATCCTCCGTGACACCATCGTTTCACTGGTACGGCGGGACGGCGTCGATCTTTCGGCCCGGCAGCTGGGAGTGTTCCTCACCTGTTATTTGAACGAGGGTGGCCATACGGTGCGTGGCTTGGCGCAGGAGCTGAACGTCTCGAAACCCGCGATCACCCGCGCGCTCGACCGTCTGACGGAGCTTGATTATGTCCGCCGTAAGGTCGACCCGTCGGACCGCCGCTCCGTTCTGGTCCAGCGCACCGTGAAGGGGGCTGCATTTCTGCGCGAGACGCGCCATATTATGGTCGATGCTCTCGCTGCGAACAAAACCGAAGCCTCCAGCCGCCGCGCTGCCGGCTAACCCCTCCTGCCGCCGCCGCTCCCTGGGCGTGGCGGCGCTGTTTCTGGCTGTCTCGCTGTCTGCTCCGGCCTGGGGGCAGACAGCGCCAAAGCCCCTATCGGCTTCTGACAAGGCATTGATCGCCCAGATCGAGGCCTATCTGAACGCCCAGAAAGGGCTGACGGCGAACTTCCTGCAAGTCGCCGCGGACGGCTCGACCCGCACCGGCAAGGCTTGGCTGGAACGGCCCGGCAAGATGCGCTTTGCCTACGACCCTCCGGATCCGCAACTACTCGTCGCCGGTTTTGGCATCCTGGTCTATCACGACCCTCAGCTGGGGCAGACCACCAATATTCCGCTCAGCTCCACGCCGCTTGGCATTTTGCTGGCCCCGCATGTGAATCTCGAATCAGCGGGCGTCTATGTCACCAATATCGACCGTCAGCCAGGCCAGGTGAATCTGACACTGGCCCGTAAGGGCAAGGAAGCCGCCGGCACGCTGACCCTGTCTTTCTCGACCGATCCGCTGGAATTGCGCGCCTGGGTGGTCACCGATGCGCAAGGCAAACAAACCAGCGTGCATCTGTACGACATCGCGCCGGGCGGGCCTTTCCCGAATTCCCTGTTCCAATTCACGCCCTCCTCATCTCCGATACCGACCGGGGGATAGCCAGCCCCGGAAAAGGCTGTAGAAAAGCCGCATGAAACTGACCGTCGCCACCTGGAACATCAATTCCCTGCGCTTGCGCCAGGCACATCTGCACAAGCTGGTGGCGGCCTTGCGGCCAGACATCATCTGCCTGCAAGAAACCAAGGTGCCGGATGAGCTGTTTCCAGAAGCGATCGCCGCTGAGATCGGCTTTCCGCACGTGCTGAAACGCGGCATGAAAAGCTATAATGGCGTGGCCCTGCTCTCACGCCTGCCGCTGACCCTGGCTTCATCCATGCCCGATTGGTGTGGCAAGACCGATTGCCGCCATATCTGCGCAACCATCGAAACACCCAACGGCCCGCTGCATCTTCATAATTTCTACGTCCCCGCCGGTGGCGATGTTCCCGACCGTGGCAGCAACGAGAAATTCGCGCATAAGCTGGATTTTCTGGCCGAGGCCAAGGCACATTTCAAAAAAACTCCGCCCCAGCGCGCCATTCTCGTCGGCGACCTGAACATTGCCCCGTTGGAACATGATGTCTGGAGCCATAAACAGCTTCTCGATGTCGTCAGCCATACACCTGTCGAGGTCGAGGCGCTAACGGCATGGCGCGATACCGGGTTTCATGACGGCATCAGGCACTTCGTTCCAGACTCAGAAAAGCTTTATACTTGGTGGTCTTACCGTAACCGCGACTGGGCGGCTTCCAACCGCGGCCGCCGGCTGGACCATATCTGGGTCTCCTCTGACCTCGTTCCCGCACTGGACAGCCATGAGATCCTGCGTGAAGCCCGCAGCTGGGAACAGCCTTCGGACCATGTCCCCGTGGCCCTGACGCTGAACCTTCCCACGTCGTAAAATTTCCATATCGCTTTCGGCCCGGGCGGTTTGAGCCGACCAGCCTTTTCCCAAAAAGAGCCCGGGCTTTCAGACGTTTTTATAACATGCGCCTAAACCGCCGCTGATTTTTCAATTCTCCCAGCTCGCCGCCAGCATGGCCCTCAAACAAGACAGGGACTAATCCTCCTCCCCCGGGCTGACGATTTGCCACCCGTGCTCTCCAGGTTCGCAATAAAGCGGCACGGCATTGCGGGTGACACCTTCCCTTGGCAGTCCCATCAATTCACGCAGCGCGCGGAATACCCCGCCATGAGCGACGATCAGCACCGGACCAGGCCGCCCGGCCAGAACAGTTTCCATCGCCGTTTCAACCCGCACCGTCAAAGCCGCGAAACTTTCCGCACCTTCAGGGACGTAGCGCCCTTCCAGCCATTCGGGAAACCAGGGCAAAAGTGGCTTGCCTTCCATGCCGCCAAACACCACTTCCCGCAGGCCTGGCTCATAGCTGATGCCAAGGCGCAGAAAGCCATTGACGATATCCGCCGTCTCACGCGTGCGCAGCATCGGCGAGGAGACGATGCCCGTGATCCCCCGCCCCGCCAGAAACGGTCCGGCGCGTTCCGCCTGCGCCCTGCCCGTGGCGTTCAACTCGACATCCAACGCCCCCTGGCTGAGGCCAGCGGCGTTATACCGTGTTTCACCATGGCGCAGATACCAGAACGGAACACGCGGCAACGCCATCTCAGGCCAACTCCTCGCTGGCCAGGGCCCGTTGCACGGCCGGGCGGGCGCGCATCCGCTCAAGATGCGCGGCCAAAGGCTGCGGCAGGGTCATATCGGCCCGGTACGCGGCCCAATAGGTCAGGAAGAACAAGGCCGCATCCGCAATGGAGAAATCCCCCAGCAGATAGGCCTTCGCGCCTAAAGTCTGGGCCAGCAGCTTAAACCCCGCCTCCGCCGTCTCACGCCCGGTGCGCTGCACGGCGGGTTCGTCGGAATTGGTGGGGGTAAAGGCGCCGGGGCGAAAAATACGGGTAAAGCCGCGCATATGCAGGGTGGCGATCATATAATCGAGCAGTTCCAGCACACGAACCTCCCCCTCGATGCTCGCCGGCAGCAAATGCGCTTCGGGGTTGGTCTTGGCCAGATACCAGGCGATGGCCGGCCACTCGGTCACCAGCGTACCATCATCCAGGGCCAGGGCTGGCACCTTGGATTTCGGGTTTAACGAGACATAAGCCTCCTTATACTGGGCGCCAGACGTGAAATCGACCTTCACCAATTCGAACGGCTTGCCGATTTCCTCCAGCAGAACATGGATACCGAGCGAACAGGCATTGGGGAAATAGAAAAGTTTCATTGTGGCTCCCGGCGTTTTCATGGCGCCATGCGCGCCGCCAGGAGAGTTTAAGACAATTAAAAACCGCGTCCAGCCCAGGGCGGAACGCGGTCTCAGATCCAGATCAGATGGCTCTACCCCCCGGCAATGGGGAGGCGCACCGTTAATCGAACAACGAGCTGACGGAGCTTTCCGTGGAGATGCGGCGCATCGCCTCGGCCAACAACGGCGCAATGGAGAGCTGGCGGATATTATGGGCCAGACGCACGGCCTCTGTCGCCATGATGGAATCGGTAATGGTCATCATCTCGATCGGCGAAGCGGCGATCCGCGCCACCGCGCCACCGGACAGCACCCCGTGCGAGACATAAACCTCGACGGATTTGGCGCCATTGGCCAGCAGCGCCTCGGCGGCGTTGCAAAGCGTGCCGCCAGAATCGACAATGTCATCGACCAGAATGCAGTGGCGGTCCTTCACATCGCCGATGATGTTCATCACCTCGGACACACCGGCACGCTCCCGGCGCTTATCGATAATCGCCAGATCCGTGTTCAGCCGCCGGGCGATAATGCGCGCGCGCAACACACCGCCCACGTCCGGCGACACGATCATCGGCGTCCGCCCCTCGAAACGCTCCTGAATATCGCGCGAAAAGAGCGGAGCGGCCGGCAAATTATCCACCGGAATATCGAAGAAGCCCTGAATCTGCCCCGCATGGAGATCCATGGTCAGTACGCGGCTCGCACCCGCCTCGGTAATGATATTGGCCACCAGCTTCGCCGAAATCGGCGTGCGCGGCCCGGATTTGCGATCCTGCCGCGCATAGCCGAAATACGGTATGACGGCCGTGACCCGCCGGGCCGAACCGCGCCGCAGCGCATCCAGCGTGATCAGCAACTCCATCAGATTGTCATTGGTCGGGTAAGAGGTGGACTGGATGACGAACACATCCTCGCCACGCACATTCTCGTGAATCTCCACGAACACTTCCATATCCGCGAAGCGCCGGATGGAGGCTTTCGCCAATGGCAGGTTCAAACCAGCAGCGACAGCCTCAGCCAGGGGGCGGTTGCTGTTGCAGGCGACAATTTTCATGCTAGGTCTTCCCAGGGTTCTGCTGGGGCGCGGTGTAGCAACCGGGGGGGGGCAAAGTAAATTAAGCGGAGAGCTCCCGTGAGCGTTCAGTGGCCGCCTGAATGGCTGCCTTGAAAATTTTCGGCAAGGCGTCATCCGCGCGCAACAGTTTTAACGCCTCGGCGGTGGTGCCACCGGGGGAGGTCACGGCCACGCGCAGCGCCTCGGGCGTCTCGGAAGAAGCCGCCAGCAGCCCCGCCGAGCCAATAACGGTTTGCCGGGCCATGATTCGGGCCAACCCCGCGGGCAGCCCCTGGTCCAGCCCCGCTTGTTCCAGAAGCTCCGTAAGCAAAAATACATAAGCCGGGCCACCGCCGGAAATGGCGGTCACCGGGTCCAGCATGGCCTCTTCCTCCACCCAGGCCACCTCTCCCACGGCGGCGAGCAGCCGCGCCGCGAGATCGCGCCGCGCGGAGGAAACCTCGGCACCGGCAAACGCCACGGTAATGCCCTGGCGCACGGCGGCCGGCGTGTTGGGCATGGCGCGCACAATGGCGGGCGCGCCTCCCAGAAGCCCGGCCACGCCCCGCACGGTCTTTCCCGCCATGATGGAGATGAACAAGGCCGTCGCCGCGAAACGGCCATAGGCCGGCAAGGCGCCGTCGGCCATTTGCGGCTTCACCGCAAGCACCACCGCCTCCGGCATGAACCCCGCTGGCAGTTGGGAGGCATCCTTCAGTACCGTCACGCCCGGCCCGGCCAGGGATTGCGCGCCCGGCGAAGGGTCGATGACAAAAGCCTGGGAGAGGCCTTGCTCACGCCATCCGGCGAGCAAGGCGCTGCCCATGCGGCCACCGCCGATGAGCAGAAGGGAAGGAAGAGCGGTCATGACACCGCTCTAGAGCAACATCCGGCCGAATGAAATCATCCGGCCGGATAAACTTACCCGCGCAAACCGGCCTCAGGCCTCGCCGGCACATTCCAGCATGGCGGCATCCAGGGCTTCCTCGGCGCTCTTGCCACCCCAAATCACGAACTGGAACGCCGGAAAAAACCGCTCGCATTCGGTGATGGCGATATCGATCAGATCCTCGATCGATTCCGCCGCGGCGCTGGGTGTGCCACGCAACAACATGGCGTGGCGGTAGACCGGCATGCCCGTTTCCTCATCCATGCCGAAATGGCCGATCCAGAGCCGTTCATTGGCCTTGGCCAGCAGCTCATACAGCGCGCCGCGCTGCTTCACCGGCGCCTTCATGTCGAACGCGGCTGTGAAATGCATGACCGAAATCTCATCCGACCAGCAAAAATACATCCCGTAATCGCACCATTTGCCTTGCGCCTCGGCGGCGAGGTCGGATTCGGAACGGCGGTCAAACATCCATTCATTCGCGGAAACGACCTGTTCCACCAGATCGAGCGGGTTGGAGACTGTGGTTACGTCATCCTCGGCGTGAGCCAGACTGGGCATGCAAGGGGCCTCCTTGTCACCATTTGAGACTGGGTGAGACGATTCTGGCCTCCCGCGCAGTGTTTCTCCCCACGAATCGGATTTTATTCAATTTTGTGCGCCGCGTATATTAATAATGCTCCGTTACGCTTTGTTTCTCCTGCCTGTGCCCTATAAGCCGCAATGGACTTTCGGCCCGGGCCTCACCAGATTATAATAGGAAGCCTAAAGGACTCCTGAATATGACACGTTTTTCCCTCATCCCCATGGCGCTGGCCGGCGGCCTTCTGCTGGCTCCCGCCCTGCCCGCCTTCGCCCAAACCGAAGGGCCGACACCACGCCAGATCCAGAGCATGATCGATAACGGTCAGGCCGGCAGCGCCACGCAAGCGCTGAATGGCGTATTGCAGCACCATCCCGACAGCGGCACGGCCTGGTATCTGATGGCCGAGGCGCAGGATGCGCGCGGCAATGAAAACGCCGCCGCCCAGGCTCTGGCCAAGGCCGAGCAATATGCGCCGGGCCTGCCCTTCGCCAATCAGCAGAAAGCCGAGGCCCTGCGCGCCCATATCAATGGCGGGCTGAAAAACGCCGGCATGGGCCACGCGGGCGGCGGTTTCAGCCCGGTGCTGCTGGTCATAGGCGGGCTGGTGCTGCTGTTCGTGCTGCTGCGTCTGTTCTCCGGCTTCCGCCGCGGCGCGATGAACCCGGCCTATCGCCGTTATCCAGGCAACCCGAACGCGCCTTACGGCGCCTATGGCCCGAACGGTCAACCCCCTTACGGCCCCACCGGCTACGGGCCGATGGGCGGCGGCTTGGGCAGTTCCATCATGACCGGCCTTGCGGCGGGGGCTGGCTTTGCCGCCGGGGAACGGGTGGTGGATGGGCTGATGGGGGGCCACGAGGCCCAGGCCGCGCCTCCCCAGCAGGATTTCACCCCCGATCAAGATGACGGGTTGCTCGGCGACCCAGGCTGGGGCGACAGCGGTGGCGACGATCTGAACGATAATAGCTGGTAAAATCATGCCCGGCGGGACAGATCCCGCCGGGCATGGCCGTCTTAGGCCTTGCGCATCATCGGGCCGTAATAGCGGCCCGTGCCACCCAGCTCCGCCTCGATGCGGATCAGTTGGTTATATTTCGCCGTCCGGTCGGAGCGGGCCAGCGAACCGGTCTTGATCTGCCCGCAATTCGTCGCCACCGCGAGATCGGCGATGGTCGAATCTTCCGTCTCACCAGAACGATGAGACATCACGGCGGTATAACCCGCGCGATGCGCGATTTCGACCGCTTCCAGCGTCTCGGTCAGCGTGCCGATCTGATTGACCTTCACCAGAATGGAATTACCCGTGCCCGCCTCGATGCCCCGGCGCAGACGCACAGGGTTGGTGACGAACAGATCATCTCCCACCAGTTGCAACTTACCGCCGAGCCGGTCGGTCAGCGCCTTCCAGCCCTCCCAATCATCCTCGGCACAGCCATCCTCGATGGAAGCAATGGGGTAGCGCCCGCACAGATCGGCCAGATAATCGATCATCTGCCCGGCATCGAAGCGCTTGCCCTCGCCCTCGAGGTCATAAACGCCATCCTTGAAGAATTCAGTGGAGGCACAATCCAGCGCGAAGGTGATGTCCTCACCCGGCTTGTAGCCAGCCATCTCGCAGGCCTTGGCGATGAAGCTCAGTGCCTCGTCGGCGGATTTCAGGTTCGGCGCGAAACCGCCCTCATCGCCGACATTGGTGTTATGTCCCCCCTCGGCCAGCAGCTTCTTCAGCGTATGGAAGATTTCCGCGCCGATCCGCACCGCCTCGGCGACGGACGCAGCGCCCACGGGCTGGATCATGAATTCCTGAATATCGATCGGGTTGTCGGCATGCTTGCCCCCATTGACGATATTCATCATCGGCACCGGCAGGGTCCGGGCGGACACACCGCCGATATAACGGTAAAGCGGCAGCCCGTTATCCACCGCGGCCGCCTTGGCCAGCGCCAGGGAGACACCGAGAATGGCATTCGCGCCCAGACGGGCCTTGTTCGGCGTGCCGTCCAGATCGATCAGAATATTGTCGATGCCGATCTGATCCTCGGCATCCAACCCGCCGATCGTATCCAGAATCTCGCCTTCGACAGCCTGCACGGCCTTCAGCACGCCCTTGCCGCCATAGCGGGATTTATCGCCATCGCGCAGCTCCACCGCCTCATGCGCACCGGTGGAGGCGCCGGAGGGCACGGCCGCCCGGCCAAAGGCGCCGGATTCCAGCAGCACATCAACCTCCACGGTCGGGTTGCCCCGGCTATCGAGAATTTCACGGGCGACAATGTCAGCAATGGCGGTCATGGGCAGCTCCTGAAGTTGCTGCCGCGAGGTAGACCAGCCCCCGCCTCGGTGCAAGACGCCCCCGTCAGGCGGCCGTCAGTTGCAATGGCGCTTCCAGCGCTCCGGTCGCCAGACGGTAATTGGCCTGATCGGCGAAAACCGCCCGCAAAAGCTGGTTGTTCAGACCATGGCCGGTCCGGTTGCCAATGAAGCGGCCATGAATCGGCGCGCCAGCCAGATATAAATCGCCGATCACATCCAGCAGCTTGTGCCGGACGAATTCATCGTCATAGCGCAGCCCCTCGGGATTCATGATTTTTTCGTCATCCACCACCACGGCATTGGCAAGCGACCCACCCCGGGCCAGCCCAGCCTTGTGCAATGCCTCGATCTCCCCGCGCAGGGTGAAGGTCCGCGCCCGGGCGATTTCCGTAGCGAACCCGGCTTCCGAAAGGTGGAAATGATAAGCCTGCGCGCCGATGGCCTTGGCCTGAAACTCGATGGAGAGCGACAAATCGAACCCATCCCCGCCATCCTGGTGTGGGCGCAGCTCGGCAAACGCACCGTTTTGCTCGACACGCACGGGGCGCAGAATATCCAGAACCGGGCGGGCTCCGCCATGCTCCACGGTTCCAGCACTCTCGACCAGAAACAGGAACGATGCGGCGGAGCCATCGAACACCGGCAATTCCGGCGCATCCACCTCGATTATCAGGTCGTCCACGGCGGCGGCGGCCAGAGCGGCCATCAGATGCTCAATGGTGCCCACCTTGGCCTCACCGCGCGAAACCAGCGTGCAAAGCCGCGTATCGGTGACATTGTCGAACCGCGCCGGAATATCGGCGCCTAGATCCGTCCGGCGGAACAAAATTCCCGCATTCAACGGCGCCGGGCGCAGTACGATCCGCACATCCGCGCCGCTATGCAATCCCTTTCCCACGGCGGAAATGGGGGCTTTCAAGGTCCGGCGGGGAACAGCGTCACGCTGAATCATGCTGTACCTGTCACGCAAAGACGACATGAGAATCCAGTCCGTTTATCACGCATTAAACTTAATCGCCGCACCGCAACACGGCCAATAAATCATTATTTCTGATTATTTCGTTACAACCTTTTGTTTTTAAACAATGTTACCCAGAAAATATCCCGTTTATTCCCGCCTTCATGTCAAGACGCGCTTTTATCGCGGCAACAAAAAACCCCAGGCACCAGGCCTGGGGTTGCAGCATGAATATGAGGCGAAACTTACTGATTGCGGCGCAGGAAAGCCGGAATTTCCAACCCGACCTCATCCATCTGCGCGGGCCGCACGGCCGCACGGGGCGCTTCGGGTTGGGCGGTCTCGTCCGCGCGCATCGCGGGCTCCTGGCGGTGGGGCTGCGGCGCCGGTGCCGCGGCCTTATGGGCGCCAAACCCGAACACGGATTTAAAGATGCTCGTGCTCTTCGGCGGCTCGGGCGCGCGCACCGGCGTGGGGGCCGGTGCTTGCGTCATGGCCGGGCGCAGCGTGGCCGCCGGGCGCGGGGCCGGGGCTTCCATCACCGGCGCTGCTTCCATGACCGGGGCCTGCTGGGCCACGGGCATTTCCTGTCCACGCTCGGCATAGGCCTTGGCGACCAGCGGCGCGGCGGGCGGCTCGGGCACATAGCCAGCGGGGCGCCCGCCAGCTCCAGCCCCGGTTCCCATGGCCGCAGGCTGCTGCGCGTTCTGCGTCGCCACGGCCTGCACGAAATTATTGTTTTCGGCGCCGCCATTCACAACCTTGAGGTTCGGCACGGCAACGGGCATCGAATCAATGCCCGTTGCCACCACCGACACGCGGATACGTCCGGACATCGTTTCGTCGAGCGACATGCCGAACATGATATTGGCGTCGGTGTCGACCTCCTCGCTCACGCGGTTGGCGGCCTGATCGATCTCGAACAACGTCACGTCGGAACCGCCGGTGATGTTGATCAACAGACCGCGCGCGCCCTTCATGTTGGTGTCTTCGAGCAACGGGTTGCTGATCGCGGCCTCGGCGGCGCGGATCGCGCGATCCTCGCCCTCGGCCTCGCCAGTGCCCATCATCGCCTTGCCCATCTCGCGCATCACGGAGCGGACATCGGCAAAATCCAGATTCACGATACCGGGCATCACCATCAGGTCGGTCACGCCGCGCACGCCCATATAGAGCACGTTGTCGGCCATCTCGAACGCTTCTTTCCAGCCGGTGCGCTCATTGGCGACCTTGAAGAGATTCTGGTTCGGGATCACGATCAGCGTGTCGACATAGGCCTGCATCTCGACGATGCCTTCCTCGGCCGCGCGCATGCGCCGCTTGCCTTCGAAGGCGAACGGCTTGGTCACCACACCGACCGTGAGAATGTCACGCTCGCGGGCCATACGCGCGATGACCGGCGCGGCCCCCGTGCCTGTGCCTCCCCCCATGCCGGCGGTGATGAAGACCATGTGCGTGTTCTCAAGATGCCGCGCCAGATCGTCGGCGGCTTCATCGGCGGAGAGTTTACCGATGTCAGGGCGCCCACCCGCGCCATTGCCCTGGGTGAGGTGCGGCCCGAGCTGAATCCGTTTTTCCGCCAGGGAGCGCTGCAATTGCTGCGCATCCGTATTGGCGACGACAAACTCCACACCGGGGAGATTCATCTCGATCATGTTGTTGACGGCATTGCACCCACCGCCGCCGACGCCGAACACGGTGATGCGGGGTGTGAAATCCGTATGCGTGGGCTTATCGACCGACAAATGCAAAACCATGTGATTCTCTCTCCTTGAACAGCATCGGTAAAGAACGCGTCGTTTTCATGTCAAACACGATTTTTTAAAAAATCGACAAACCGGCTGAACCAGCCGGAATGCCGCTCCGCCTCGAAATTTATGTCCTGCATCGTCTGGCCATCTCCGGAGGCGAAGGCCAACAAGCCCATAAGTGTGGCGAAATTCGGCGCATTCGCCGAATCGGGCAGGCCGATCATGCCACCGGGCCGCCCCAGCCGCACCGGCCTTTCGAGAATTTGCGAGGCCAGATCCCGCACGCCGCCAAGCTGGGAAGCGCCTCCCGTCAGCACCACGCGGCCATTTCCGGCGCGGCCCAACCCCGCCGTCTCCAACCTGTCTTTCGTCATTTCGAAAATTTCCTCAAGCCGTGGCTTGATGCAGGAAATGAGATGCGAACGCGGCACCTGAGCGATTTGATGCTCCGCCTCCCCCACGGACGGCACCGGCAAAAGCTCGCGCGCATCGTCCGGCGAGGAATGGCAATTGCCATAAAGCGCCTTCAACCTTTCCGCATGGGCAATCGGCGTGGACAGCCCCATCGCGATATCGGTCGTGACATGGTTGCCTCCAACGGGAAGTTGCGCGGTATGCACCACCTGCCCTTCGAAAAACACCGCCATGGTGGTGGTGCCGCCTCCCATGTCGATAACCGTGGCGCCCAACTCACGCTCATCGCCCACCAGCGAGACCAACCCCGCCGCATAAGGTGCCGAAACCAGCGCGGCAATATCCAGCTCGCAGCGCGATAGGCAGGCCGCCAGCGTGCGCAGCGCCGTCGTGCTGGCATCCACGACATGCAGCTGCGCCGTCAGCGTGTCGCAGAACAAGCCCCGTGGATCGGTCACCCCCGGCGTCTCGTCGGCGGAGAAATTCAACGGCAAGGCATGGATCGTCACCCGCCCTTCCATGGCGGCGCGCATGCGCGCCTCACGCACCACGCGGCGAATATCGTCGGTATTGACCGCCCGGCCATCGACGGGCCATTGCACATTGAACAAACGCGATTCCGGCTGGCCGCAGGACAGATTCACATACACGGATTTCAGGCGCATATCCGCCATATCCTCGGCCTGACCAACAGCGGCGCGGATCGCGCGCTCGGCCTCGTCGAGATCGACGATCCCGCCGGATTTGATCCCCCGGCTCTTCTGCCAGCCAAACCCCAAGGCGCGGAGCCTGCCGTCGGATTCCCCCCGCCCGATAAGACAGGCGATCTTGGTGGACCCAATATCCAGCACCCCGAACGGGCCAGACTTGACATTGCGGCTTCGCAACATCTCCTCCGGCGGCGGTTTCGTCCCACCATCCAACATAGGCGGGCGGCGCGTCATGCTGTTCATTGTCCCTCCTGCCGTCTATCGGGTTTGTTCTTCTTCTGCGCATCGGCCGGCTGTGGCGCGGTATCATATGGGCGCACGACCATCCGCCCCGCCTGGCGCAGATCGATCGCCTCCACCGGCCTGTCGAGCAACTGCATGGATTTCTGCAACGAGGCAAGCTGCGCCAGCGCCCCGGCCTCATCCTGCGCCGGCAGCTTCACCACCGTTTGGTTCTTCAGGATCAGGTTCCAACGCAGTCCGTCCACGCGTTCCGCCGCCGCCACATGCGAGAGCACGCTGGGCTGCGCTTTCAGCTCGGGTATCAACAAATTCGCCTGCTCGGGCGCGCCCGCGCCCGAGAGCAGCAGCAAGGAAGGCTGGCGCCGCTTCGCCGCCGCGGCATCCTGGTCAGCGATGACATTGCCTTTCTTGTCGATCAGCTCAAACACGACCTTGCCATTCTGAATCGTCTGCCAGATCGCATAGACATCGCGCTCGGTGATGTTCACCACCAGCGTGCCGGGCAGAATGCGCTCCACGGTCACGGCCTGCACCGGCCCCAGCGCCCCAACCCGCTGCTGAATGCCCCGTAAGGAAAAACCAAAAGTCGGGTCGCCATCCTTCACGCCGATGGCCTGGGCCAAGGCCGCCGCGTCGGTGGCCCCGGCGCCATGCGTCACGACTTGAGTGATCCGGAAACCGACACTGGCCAGCGCATCGGCCAGCAAGCCCGGCTGCACCACCGGGGCTGGCGCCGCCACGGGCGGCGGCAAGGCGGAACTGGCGGCACTGGGCGCAGCCGGCACGGATTGCGGCGCGCTCGGCAGGCTGCGCACCAGTTCCACACCCAGCAGCACAACCGCGCCGGTCCCCAAAATCCAGAGCCCTGGCCTCAGATTTTTCCTGAGACGGCGAAAAAACAGCGTCCGCTGGGTCAGCCGGTCCTGCGGCGGGGCCGGCTTGCGCGCACGCGCGGTGCGGGAGCGCGCGCGTGCCGGCGCCTTGGCGGGGCGTTCCAGCGTCTCTACACGCGACATGCCGCCCTCTCCACCATCCAAGCGCAAAGCGAGGGGAAATCCATGCCCTCATACGCGGCCTGCTCCGGCAACAGCGAGGTCGCGGTCATGCCCGGCTGCGTATTCACCTCCAGCAGAATCAACCGTCCGGTTTCCTCGTCATAGCGCAAATCCGCGCGCGAGGCGCCCCGGCACCCCAGCGCCTTGTGCGCCGCCACCGCGATCTCCTGCGCGCTTTTGGCGATCTCGGCGGGCACGTTCGCGGGCAATTCATGGCGCGAGCCCCCGGCCGCGTATTTGGCGTGGTAATCGTAAAATGTCTCGGCCGGCAGAATCTCCGTCACGGTCAGCGCCCGGTCCTCCAGCACGCCCACGGTCAGTTCCCGTCCCGGAATATATTGCTCGACCATCGCCGGGCCGAAATGCCAGTTGGCGGCGATCTCAGCGCGATGATTATCGCCCTCCTTCACAATGGACACACCGACGGACGACCCCTCATTCACCGGCTTCACCACATAAGGCGGCGAAATCGGGTGGCGCTCCAGCAATTCTGAAACATCGATGATCCTATGCGCGGCCACCGGCAATCCCGCGGCGGCGAAAAGCGCCTTCGCGGCCCCCTTGTCCATCGCCAGGGCCGAGGCCCGCACACCGGAATGCGTGTAAGGCAGGCCCAGATAATCCAGCACGCCCTGAATGACGCCATCCTCGCCGAAACGCCCATGCAACGCGTTGAACACCACGTCCGGCCGGGGCTTCAGCGCCGTCAGCAACGCTTCCAGATCCTCGGTGACAACGATCTCGCGCACATCGAACCCAGCCTTGCGCAACGCGTCGGAAACCTGCGCGCCGGTATTCAACGACACTTCGCGTTCGGAGGACATGCCCCCCATCAACACCGCAACACGCATCACGCCGGCACTCCGATCCGTTTGATTTCCCAGCGCAGCGAAACACCGGATTTCTCCCGCACCCGCCTGCGCACCTCCTCCCCCAGCCCTTCCAGCTCGGCCGCCGTGGCACCGCCGAGATTCAGAAGAAAATTGCAATGCAGTTCCGAAACCTGGGCATTCCCACGCTTGAGCCCCCGGCAGCCCGCTGCATCCACCAGCTCCCAGGCCTTCTGCCCTTCCGGGTTGGCGAAGGTCGAGCCGCCGGTGCGCGCGCGCACCGGCTGGGTGGCCTCGCGCCGGGATTTGATCTCAGCCATGCGCGCGCCGATCAGCGATGCCTCGCCAGGGCGCGCGCGCAGCCGCGCGCGCACCACCACCGCATCGGCCGGCAGGTTGGAATGGCGATAAGACAGCCCGAGATCATGCACGGAAAGCCGCTTCAACTCGCCCGACCGCGTGGCGATATCCACCCAGTCCAGCACCCCCGCCATGTCCCCGCCATAGGCGCCCGCATTCATTGCCACCGCGCCGCCAATGGTGCCAGGAATGCCCGAGAGAAACTCAAGCCCGCTCAACCCCGCCGCGGCCGCATGCTCCGACACGCTCACATCCAGGGCCGCCGCGCCCGCCACCAAACCATCCGCCTCGATCTCCACATCGCCAAACCCGCGGGCCAGCTTGATAACGACGCCATTGAGGCCGCCATCGCGCACGATCAGATTGGACGCCGCGCCGATCACCGTCACCGGCATCTCCAACGGCAAATCGCGCAGAAACGCGCACAGATCCTCTATATCCGCGGGGCGTAGCAGGAACTCCGCCGGCCCGCCGACACGAAACCACGTGAACGGCGCCAACACCTCATGTTCCTTCAGGCGCCCGCGCGCGGCCGGGATCGTGCCGGTCATCATCGCCGCGCTCCCGCCGCCCAGGCCTGGGCCTGCAACGCGGCAAGCTGCTGTGGAAGTGCCGCCGCCCATTGGGTGATGTTGCCCGCTCCCAGGCAAACCACATAATCCCCATGCCGGGCGATGGCATGCACCATCTCGGGCAGATGCGCGGGATCGGCCATCGCCACCACGGAACGGTGCCCGCGCGCGCGCAGCCCCTCCACCAGGGCTTCCTTGTCCACCCCTTCGATGGGCTGTTCGCCCGCCGGATACACATCCGCGACGATCACCGTGCCCGCATCGTTCATGCAGGCGCAAAATTCCTCGAACAGGCTTTGCAGCCGCGTATAACGGTGCGGTTGCACCACGGCGATCACATCGCGCGCCCCCGCCTGACGCGCCGCCTTCAGCACCGCCGCGATCTCCACCGGATGATGCCCGTAATCATCGATCACGGTAATGCCGCCCGCTTCGCCGGTCTTGGTGAAACGCCGCTTCACACCGGCGAAATTGGCAAGCGCCGCCTTGATGCGCGGCTCGTCGACCTCCATCTCCAGCGCCACGGTGATGGCCGCCAGCGCGTTCTGGACATTATGGTTGCCCAGCATCGGCAGCTTGAAAGGCCCCAAGCGCCGTGCCCGGCCGGTGATGCGGTCCGATAGGCGCACCTCGAAGGTCGCGCCGTCCTTGGAGGAGATGATCCGCTCCGCGCGCACATCCGCCTGCGGCGAAAACCCGTAGGTGATCAGACGATGATCCGAAAGATCGGGGATCATCTGCTGTACCGCTGGATGGTCGATGCACAAAACCGCGAAACCGTAAAACGGGATATTGGAAATGAACTGCCGGTACCCGGCTTCCATCGCCTCCTTGCTCCCCCAATGGTCCAGATGCTCCGGATCCATGTTGGTGACGATGCCGATCACCGCCGGCAAACGCAGGAAGCTGCCATCCGATTCATCGGCCTCCACCACCATCCAATCGCCCGAGCCCAGACGCGTGTTGGAGCCATAGGCATTGATGATGCCGCCATTGATCACGGTGGGGTCAAAACCGGCCCCCTCCAGCACCGCCGCCACCAGCGAGGTGGTGGTGGTCTTGCCATGCGTGCCCGCGATGGCGACGGACCATTTCAGCCGCATCAATTCGGCCAGCATCTCCGCCCGGCGCACAACCGGGATCAGCTTGGCCCGCGCGGCGACAACCTCAGGATTATCCCTCGGCACGGCGGTGGAAATCACCACCACCTGGGCATTGCCGAGATTTTTCGCCTCATGCCCCACCGCCACGGAAATCCCGGCGGCGCGCAGGCGCTGCACATTGGCGTTCTCCGATAGATCCGACCCCTGCACCTGATACCCCAGCTCGTGCAACACCTCGGCGATGCCGGACATGCCGATACCGCCGATACCGACGAAATGAATCGGCCCGATGGAAAGCGGCAGCGCCCTCATGCCCGCGCCCTTTCCATCACCAGATTCGCCAGCCGCACCGCCGCCGCCGGCTCTCCCAGCCGCGCCGCCGCCACCGCCATTTTCGTCAAAACTTCAGAGTCCATCAGTAAAGTCTCGATCTTCCCAGCTAAAATTTCAGATGTCAGCCCCGCCTGATCGAGCCGCAGCGCACCGCCTTGCATCGCCAGCGCATCGGCATTGGCGCGTTGATGATCGTCGATGGCGCCCGGCAGCGGAATGAAGATGGCCGGTCGTCCCGCCACCGCGATCTCCGCCACCGTCGACGCACCGGCCCGGGCGACGATCAGATGCGCGCGCGTCAAAAGCGCCGCCATATCCGTAAAAAAAGGCGAAAGCTCCGCCTCGATTCCCGCTTGCGCGAATACTTGCCGGACGGTTTCAATGTCATCGGCCCGGCATTGCTGCGTCACATGCAGGCGCGCGCGCAGGGCCGCCGGCAATTGCGCCAAGGCCTGCGGCACCAATGTCGAAAACACCTTCGCCCCCAGCGAGCCACCAACCACCAGCAATTCAATCGTCCGCGCCGGCGCCGCATAACCCTGGCCATGAAGCGCCGCGATGACGGGGCGGACGGGATTTCCCACCACAACCCTCTCCCCTGTCTCCGGCAGACGCCGCGTATCGGCAAAATTCAAGGCCAGAAGATCGGCGAAACGGCTAAGAAACCGGTTGGCCCGGCCCAGCACCGCGTTCTGCTCGTGCAGAACCACCAGCGGTTTCATCCCGCCCATCGTCGCCGCGGCCAGCACCGGCGGCACGGAAGGATAACCGCCAAACGCCACCACCACCCCAGGCTTCAGCCCGCGTAAAATCCCACGCGCTTGCACCACGCCGCGCGCCAGGACCAGCGCCCCCTTGGCCGCACGGGCGAAACCGCGCCCGGCCAGCCCGGCGCCGGCCACCACATGCGTCTGCGTGCGCGCGAAAACGGGCGAGGCCAACCCGCCGGAACGCGCATCGGTCAGCAGCACCACCTGCTCGCCCCGCTCCTGCAACTCCGCCGCCAGCGCCTCGGCCGGGAAGAAATGCCCCCCCGTGCCGCCCGCGGCGATGATGATCGGCTGATGCGCCCGCGCCCTCACGACACATCCCCCGCATGTCGCTTGCGGGTAAGAGCCAGCAGGAACCCCATCTGGATCGAAGTCGCCAGCACCGCGCTACCGCCATAGGAAATGAAGGGCAGCGTCATCCCCTTCGTGGGGATCAACGACAATGAGGAAGCCATGTTGACGAAGGCCTGCAAGCCAAAGGCGATCACCAGGCCCCCGCCGGCAAGCACGACGAACAAATTGGGCTCCGCCAGCAGCCGCACCAGCGCGCGCAGCACGATGGCGGCGAACACGGCGATGATGAACGCGCAGAAGAACAGCCCAAACTCCTCACCCGCCACGGCGAACACGAAATCCGCCCGCGCATCGGGCAGAAACTGCTTCACCTGCCCCTCGCCCGGCCCAAGCCCGAACATCCCGCCATTGCCGAAGGCCATCAGCGCCGTCTGCGCCTGGCTGCCCTTGGGCGGGTCGATGAACATCATCACGCGCGTATGCACATGGCTGATGAAGAAGAAGGCATAAAGCCCCGCCAACACCAGCAGCACCCCCGCGACGAGCAGCCATTTCATGTCTAGCCCATCGAGATAGAACTGCGACAGCACGACCATGGTGAACAAAAAGGTCATGCCGATGTCGGGCTGCATTTTCAGCAAGGCCGCGGTGGCGAGAAAAACGCAAACCGCCGCGCGCCGCCCCGGAAACCCTGGCGTGCGCCGCGATTCCGCGATGCACCAGCCCGTGACGATGATATAAGCCGGGCGCAGGAACTCCGAAGGCTGAACGGTGAATCCCGGCAGGGAGAGCCAGCGCTTGGCGCCATCCACCTCGGTGCCATGAAGCAGGGTGAAAGCGGTCAGCAGGTAAAACACGATTCCAAGCCCCAGCGCCGCCAGCTTCACCTGCCGCAGCGAGAGCATGGAAAGCCCCAACATGATCACCCCGCCGGTCAGCAGAAAGATGATCTGCTTGATCATCGCCAGCGTGCGCGGGTCCGTGATATGGGCCGAAAGCCCTGGGGAAGCCGCCAGCGCCAGCACATAGCCAACCCCCAGCAGCACGGCGAGCGCCATCAGCGCCACGCGGTCCACGCTCCACCACCAACGGCCGACGAGGGATGTATCCGCCCGGGAAAGCTGCGGCATCACGCACCCCCTTTCGCCAGGGCGGCGAAACGCTGGCCCCGCACCTCGAAATTCGGAAACTGGTCGAAACTCGCCGTGGCGGGGGAGAACAAAACCACCCCACTGCCCGCCTTCGCCGCCGCGAAGGCCGCCGGCACCGCATTTTCCAGCGTGCCGACATAGTCGTTCGCCACTCCTGCGGCGCTCAGCCGCCTGGCGAAGGCCTCGCCATCCTGGCCGATCAGAAAGGCTTTCTCGATACGCGGAAACAGCGGCGCCAGATCCTCAATGCCGCCCGCCTTGGCAACCCCCCCCGCGATCCAGACAAAATGGTCGTACACGCCCATCGCCCGCGCCGCCGCGTCCGCATTGGTGGCCTTGCTGTCATTGACGAAGCGCACCCCCTCGCGCACCGCCACCTCCTGGGCACGATGGGCAAGCCCGGGGAAACTCAAAATCCCCTTGGCGATGGCCTCCTCGCTTGCCCCCAGCGCCAGCGCCAGCGCCGCGGCGGCCAGCGCATTCTGGGCATTATGCTCCCCGCGCAGCGCCTTGGCGCCCGTCTCATGCCCCTTGCCGGAAATTTCGATCACCGTGGCCGGGCGCGTATGCAGCCAAGCCGCCATCCGGCGGGAGGGCGCGTCGTCCATGCCAATGACGGCAACGCAACGTTCATCCTGCCGCGCGAAAATCTCCCGCTTCGCGGCCTCATAGCCGGCCATGTCGCCATGACGGTCCAGATGGTCGGGCGAAAGATTCAGCATTGCCGCTGCATCGAAGCGCAGGCTTTCGAGTCTCTCCAACATATAGCTGGACATTTCGAGCACATAAACGCCATCGTCAGGCAGAATGGGCAGGGAAAGCGCCGCCGGGCCAAGATTCGCCCCCGCCGCGTTGGGAATGCCCGCCTGGTCGAGGATATGCGCCAGCAACGCGGTGGTGGTGGATTTGCCGTTGGTGCCGGTGATACCGGCAAAGCGCGCCCTGGAGCCCAGCCCCCGCACAGCCTGGTAGAGCAGTTCGGCATCCGTGACGATGGCGATGCCCCGCGCCGCCGCCCAGGCGGCCTGCGGATGCGCCCTGGGCAGACAATGGGGAATGCCCGGCGAGAGCACCAGCGCGTCGAACGCGCGCCCGGCCTCGGACGGCTGGCCCACTTCAAACCCCTCATCCGCCGCCGCCGCGCGGCTGGCCTCGCCATCGTCCCAGACCAGCACCCGCGCGCCAAATTCGCGCAGGCGCCGCGCGGCGGGCAGCCCCGCTCGCCCCAGCCCGACCAGCGCGAAGGATTTTCCGGAAAAAACGCTCATCTTATCTTCAAGGTGGCCAGCCCCACCAGCCCCAGAATCATGGAGATGATCCAGAAACGGATCACGATCGTCGGCTCCGCCCAACCTTTCTTCTCGAAATGATGATGCAGCGGCGCCATCAGGAACACCCGCCGCCCGGTGCGCTTGAACCAGAAGACCTGCACGATGACGGAAATGGTCTCCACCACGAACAGCCCGCCCACGATGGCCAGCACGATCTCGTTCTTGGTCGCCACCGCCACCGCGCCCAGCGCGCCGCCCAGCGAGAGCGAGCCCGTATCCCCCATGAACACCGCCGCCGGCGGCGCGTTAAACCACAGAAACCCCATCCCCGCCCCGATCAGCGCCGAGAGGAACACGGTCAGCTCCCCCACGCCGGGCACGAAATGGATTTCCAGATACCCCGCGAAAATCCGGTTGCCGACGAGATAGGCGATCAACCCGAACACGGCGGCGGCGATCATCGTCGGCACCGTGGCGAGACCATCCAGCCCATCGGTGAAATTCACCGCGTTGGCCGAGCCCATCATCACCAGCAACCCGAACACGGGAAACATGAAGCCCAGCGGAATCAGCAGATTCTTGAAGAAAGGCAGCGCCACCCCATCGGCGATGGCCGGCGGCATCAGATGCGCCATCCACAAGGCCGCCACCAGCCCGATCGCCGCCTCGCCCAATAGCCGCGCGCGGCCCGACACACCCTTGGTGTTGCGCTTGGTCAGCTTCAGAAAATCATCCGCGAAACCGATGGCGCCATAGCCAAAGGTCACCATCAGCGTGGCCCAGACATACCCGTTGGACAGATCCGCCCAGAGCAAGGTGGAGGCGCCAAGCGCCAGCAGAATCAAGGTGCCCCCCATGGTGGGCGTGCCTTTTTTCTCGATCAGATGCCGCTCTGGCCCATCCGCGCGAATGGGCTGGCCATGGCGTTGCAGGGCGCGCAGCTTGCGGATCAGCTTGGGGCCGAGCCAAAAGCTGATGATCAGCGCGGTCAGGCATGCCCCGCCCGCCCGGAAGGTGATGTACCGGAACAGGTTGAAAACATGGATATGCCCGGCAAGCGGGAGCAGGAGCCAGTAAAACATCAGCCGGGACTTTCCAGGGCAGAGATCACATCGCGCATGCGGCTGCCGAGGCTGCCTTTCACCAGCACCGCGTCGCCATCCCGCAATGCGGCCTTGACCATGGGTGCCAGCGCCGCCGCGTCAGGCGCATGCGCGCCCTGCATGGCGCGCGGCAACGAGTCGAACAAGGCCCCGCAATGCGGCCCGGCGGCAAAAACCACATCCGCGCTCTCCCGCAACGCGGGCGCGAGGGCCAGATGCTCGCCCTGCGCGTGCTCTCCCAGCTCCAGCATGTCTCCCAGCACCGCCACATGCCGCCCGGGCTGTAGCTTCAGCACCGAAAACGCCGCCCGCATGGAGGCGCCCGAAGCGTTATAGCTTTCATCCAGCAGCAAAACCCGCCCCCCTTCCGGCAGGGCCAGCATCCGCCGCGCCCCGCGCCCCGCATAAGGCGCGAACCCCGAAAGCGCGCTGGCGGCCGCCTCCACATCCAGCCCCAGCGCGGCGGCGGCGGTCAGCACCGCGAGCGCATTGCTGGCCATGTGCCGCCCTGGCGCCGCGAGCCGGAAATAAACCTTCCGCTCCAGAACCTCCGCCGCGATCTCGGCATTCTCCGGCCCGCTCAGCATATCCAGCAGCCTGGCCTCGGGCCCGTTGAACAATAGCGCGCAATGGCCGGGCGGCACCGCCTCGCGCAATACCTGCAAATAGGCGCTCTCACCCGGAATCACCGCCTTGCCCGCCGGCGCGAGCGCCGCGTAGATGCCGGCTTTCTCCTTGGCGATCGCCAGCTCCGAACCCATCAGCCCCAGATGCGCCCGGTCCACACAGGTGACGATACCCACATCCGGCCGCACCAGCGCCGCCAGCGGCGCGATCTCGCCGGGGTGGTTCATGCCGATTTCGAATATGCCGAAATCCGTCTCGCGCGGCATCCGCGCCAGGGTCAGCGGGACGCCGATATGGTTGTTGAAGCTCGCCTCCGCCGCATGCACCTTGCCAAAGGCCGCGAGCGTGCGCCGCAGCATCTCCTTGACCGTGGTCTTGCCGACCGAGCCGGTCACCGCCACCGCCTTGGCGCCTGAGCGCGCTCGCGCCGCCTGCCCCAGCGCCTCCAGCGCCTTCAGCACATCCGTCACCAGGATGGCATTGCCCGCCATCGGGCGCGAGACCAGCGCCGCCGCCGCCCCCTTGGCGAAAGCGGCCTCCACGAACTCATGTCCATCGCGCGCGCCTTGCAGCGCCACGAACAGATCGCCCGGCCGCAGGCTGCGCGTGTCGATGGAAATGCCGGACACATCCCACCCCACGCCGAACAAGGCCTTCAATTCGTCAGCGCTCCAGAGAACGCTCATAGCGCCCCTCCCAGCTCACGGATGACCGAGACATCGTCGAACGGAATCACCTCGCCCTTCACAATCTGCCCCTGCTCGTGCCCCTTGCCCGCCACCACCAGCACATCGCCCGCGCGCAAGCCCTCAAGGGCGGCGGCGATCGCGGCCCGGCGGTCGGCTATTTCGACCGCGCCCGGGCAAGCGGCCAGAATGGCCTGGCGGATCGGCGCCGGATCCTCGTTGCGGGGGTTATCATCGGTTATGATAACCACGTCCGCGCCTATCATGGCGGCCGCGCCCATCAACGGACGTTTGCCGGGGTCACGGTCTCCACCCGCGCCAAAGACGATATGCAGCCGGCCGCTGGCGTGCGGGCGCAACGCCGCCAGCACCCGGGCAATGGCATCCGGCGTATGGGCGTAATCGACATAGGCCGCGGCACCGTTGGGCAGCACCAAGGCACGCTCCAGCCGCCCGCGCACACCGGTGAGACGCGGCAGGTATGCGAGCGGGTCATTCACCCCCGCCGCTTCCGCCAAACTGGCGGCCAGCGCCGCGTTATCGGCCTGGAAACGCCCCGGCAGATGCAGTTCCGCCGCCCGGCCATTCACATATAGGCGTTGCCCGCCCGGGCTCGGCTCCACCCGCTCCACCGCGACCACCCTGAAATCCTGCCCTTGAGCGGCGGCCAATGCCCGCAACCTGGCCATAATGGCGGGGTCCAGATCCGCCATGGCCCGCGCCGCGCCGCCGCGCTTCAACAACCCCTCGAACAGGCGCAGCTTGGCGAGCCCATAGGCTTCCATGGTGCCGTGATAATCCAGATGGTCGCGCGTCAGATTGGTGAAACCCGCCGCCGTGAAACGCAGACCATCCAGCCGGTGCTGGTCGAGCCCATGGCTGGAGGCTTCCATCGCCACGTCGCTCACCCCCTCGCGCGCCAGCCCGGCGAGGGTGCGCGCCAGCGCCACCGGGTCCGGCGTGGTCAAGCTGCCGCTGGGCTCATGCCCCGGCGCGATGACCCCCAGCGTGCCGACGGAAGCCGCCTTGCGCCCGGCGAGCGTGAAAATCTGCCGCAAAAAATCCACGGTGCTGGTTTTGCCATTGGTGCCCGTCACCGCCACCAGCCGTTCCGGCAGGACGCCATAAAACTCCACCGCCAGTTCAGCCAGCCTGGCCCGCGCATCCACCGCCGTGATCAAACGGCGCGGCGGCACGCCCGGCGGCCAGACCGTACCCTCCGGCGCCAGCACCGCGATGGCGCCGCGCGCCACCGCCTCGCCGATGAAACGCCGCCCATCGGCCTTGACCCCCGGCAGGGCGGCAAACAGATAACCCGGCCCAACCGCCCGGCTATCCGCCGTTATGCCAAGCACACCTTGCATCTCAGCCTTGTTCATTGCCAGTGTCCCGCGCGGTCATGTGGCTGCCCATCATCGGGGAAACCGGCGCCATGACCCCATCGTGGCGCGTGCTGGCCCCCCGTGAGACAGCCGGCTCGGCCTTCGCGCCCTTGGCTGGCTGCGCGGCCGACGCCGAAGCGGGCGGTTTCTTGCCCATCAGCAGATAAGCAAAGCCATTGGCGCCCGGCGGCAGCGGATTGCCCGGCCCCAACGCGCTCTGACCGGGCGGGGTGGTGGGGCTGAGCGGCACGGTCAACGAAGCATCGAGCTGCGCGAGCTGATCCCCGGTGGAAGGCATGACGCCCAGCATCGGCCCGATCCGGGCAATGATGCGCGACACGGTCGGCGCCGCGATGAAACCGCCCGTGGTGAAGCCGAACGTGGTCTTGTCCGGCTTGGGCTGCATCACCAGCACATAAACTATGTATTGCGGATCCTGCATCGGGAACGCCGCCATGAAGGAGGCGTTGTTGGTATGTTTCAGGTAACGGCCATTCGGTCCCACCACCTGCGCCGTGCCCGTCTTGCCGCCAACCACATAGCCCGGCACGGCGGCGTTCTTGCCGGTGCCAAACAGCACCACGTTGGTCATCAGCTTCCGCATGGTGTCGGACGTGCTCTGCTTCATGACCCGCACGCCCTGGGGTTGCGGTCCATCCGGGTCCACCTTCAGCAGGGTCGCGTCGTACCGTATGCCACCATTGACGACGGGCGCCGTGGCGGTGACGAGCTGCAAGGGGGAGATCGCGATGCCGGCGCCGAAGGACACCGTCATCGTCGTCGCCAGCCCCCAATTGCTCGGCGAGGGAAAGAGCGGCATCGGCGGACCGGGAAGCTGAACATCCAGCGGCGCGAACAACCCCTGCTTCTGGTACCAGGCCTGCTCGATCTTCGGCCCCAATATGGTGGCGATGCGCGAGGCGCCGATATTGGAGGACACGTTGAGAATCTCCGGCACCGCCATCCAGCTATGCACCGGCTCGAAATCGGTGATGCGGAACCGCCCGACCTTTAAGGGATGGGTGGTGTCGAAATAATCCCACCAATGGATCATGCCGCTATCCAGCCCCATGGCCACGGTTTGCAGCTTGAAGACCGATCCGGGCTCGTAAAGGCCGCTGACACAACGGTTGAACTGCTGATTCGATGTCGCCGAGCGGTAATCGTTCACATCGTAATCCGGCAGGCTGGCCATCGCCATCACCTCACCGGTATGCACGTTCATCACGATGGCGCAGGCCCCGGGCGCCTGGAACTCCTTCACCGCCGCGGCCAGCTCGTCATGCACGATGCTTTGAATGCCCGCATCGATCGAAAGTTGCAGGGACTGCGGGTCGGTCTCCAGCCGCTTGTTGAAATATTTCTCGACCCCCGCCAATCCGGTGGAATCAATATTCACGCCACCCAGAATATGCGCCGCCAGATCGCCATCCGGATAATGGCGTTCCTCGCGATTTTCGAAATAGATACCCGGAATCCCGAGTGAATTGACCGCCAGCTCCTCCTGCGGGGTCAAGCGGCGGTCGAGATAGACGAATTCCTTGCGCTTTTCCCTGGGCACACCGGCGCCCAGCGCGTGGGCGAGCCAAGCCTCGTTGGAGCCTGGCAGGGCATTGGTCAACATCGCCGCCGCCGCCTGCGGGTCCGGCACTTGCTTCGGATCGGCGTAAAGCGACGCGCCGGGTAGCGAAACCGCGAGAATGGTGCCGTTTCGGTCGACGATGTCCGCCCTGTCCGGCGGGGGCAGGGCCACGCTCAGCTTGGGCGTCAGCGCGGCGATCTGCGCCGGGCTGGGATGGATGGGGTTGACCACCGTGGCCCAGATCAGCTTCAGCGCCACCAGGCTATAGAGCCCGATGAACAGAAACGCGGCGATCACCATGCGGCCACGCGCGCGCTCGATCGCGCCACGCCGGATCAGATCGGGGCCGGTGACACGCACGGTCTCCATGGAGGATTTCTCAGAATCGCGGCCGCCGCCACCCTTCCTGCGGGAAGGGGGCGGTCCGTCAGGCCGCAGATTTAAGGTCAATTCTGGCTCCCGGTCTGCGCCATGCCAAGAAGTGAACCACCGCCCAGGGGCGCCCTGGACGAAACCGGCGGCGAGGGCGCCGGCCGGGGCACCGCCACCGCGCGTACCCGCACAACCTGCGCGCCCATGGGAACCAGCTTGTCCTGGTGCTTGGGCGGCACGGGTGGGGGCGGCACCTCCGTCCGCGCGGCGGCTTCCTCATACAAGGAGGAAGCCGGCCGGGATTGCGGCCGAGGCTGCGGATGCGGCGCGGGCCGGCTGACATGAACGCCGCCCGCGCTGGCGAGACGCTCGACCGCCACCGGCGGAGAGGGGCGGCTCGGCGGGGGCAACGGCAGCGGCAAGGCATTATCCGCCACCTGCTCCGTGGCGGCGGCCGCAACCGTCTGTCCGGCCTGCCCCGCATCGGCGAGATGGCCCTGAACCTCGATCGCCGGGCCGGAAGGTTCAGCCGGACCGGCGCCGCCAACCGGCATCGCCGGCACGGCATCCTGCGGATTGCTGAATGGCGGCGCGCTGCCAGGAGCGGGCAAATGGCTTTCCAGCGAGGCCAGCGTGACGAGCTGCCCCGGCTTCATCGGCTGCAAACCGGTGAATTGCGCGGCCAACGCGGCGATGCGGGAAGGATCCGCCTCCAGCGCCCATTGCGCCTTCAACACCCGGATGGCCTGCTCATCCTGCCGGGTGGTCTCGGCCACCTGCTCAAGCTGGTCCTCCAGCGACTGGCTGTGATGCTTGACCACGAACAAATAAGCGCCGGAGAGCGCGAACAGCACACCGGTCAGAAAGGTAAAGGGCCGGACGATCATGCCGCGAGCCTTTCCATCGTCCGCAGCTTGGCGCTGCGCGCACGGGGATTGGAGCCGATTTCCGCCGCACTGGGCAGAATGGGAGATTTGGTGACCAGCTTGAAACGCGGCGCCGCGACCGGAACGAGCCCCGCCGGGTCATGGCGGGAAGCCGCCGGCAAACGCCCGGCACAGCCCGCGAAAAAATGCTTCACGATCCGGTCCTCCAGCGAATGGAAGCTCACGACGACAAGCCGCCCGCCCGGCCTCAACAGCGCCGCGGCCTGCTCCAAGGCCGCTTCGATATCGCTCAATTCCTCATTCACGGCGATGCGCAGCGCCTGAAAACTTCTCGTCGCCGGGTCGATGCCCGATTTATCCGGTCTCACGACACTCCGTATCACGCCAGCCAAATCCGCCGTCGTCGTAAATTTTTGAGTCTTGCGCCGCTCAACGATGGCCCTGGCGACCCGCCGGGCGGCTTTTTCTTCACCATATTTAAAGAAAATATCGGCAAGTTCGGATTCGGCGCAAAGATTCACGAGCGTTGCCGCATCGCGCCCCTCGCCCCCCATCCTCATGTCCAAAGGGCCGTCCTGGCGAAAGGAAAACCCACGCGCCGGATCGTCGATCTGATAAGAAGACAACCCCAGATCGAACACCGCCCCATCCAGCGCCACGACCGCGCGCGCCGCCAGCAGAACGGAAAGCTCGCTGATCCTGCCTTGCATGATCTCAAACCTGCCCGGGTATGCCCCAGCCAGATCCCGCCCCCTGGCGACGGCATCGGGGTCGCGGTCTATGGCGTAAAGACAGCAGGCCGCGCGCTCCAGAACGACCCGCGAATAGCCGCCACCGCCGAACGTACCATCCAGATACACGCCGCCATCCACCGGCTCCAACGCCGCCACAGCCTCGTCACGCAGAACGGAAATATGTGAATATTCCGTCATGACGCCGCGCCAAAGGAAAGTCTCGGCGCCATGGCGCGGGAGGCCTCGCGGAACGCCTTGCCAGCACCCGGCTCCCAGATCAGGAAATGATCGCCCCGGCCCATGAAGAACACTGAATCCGAAAGCCGCGCGCATTCGGCCAGATAGCCGGTGATGAGAATGCGCCCCTGCCCGTCCAGCTCCACCTCCTCGGCGTCGGAATAGACTTGCGTTTGCAGCCCGACCTGCTCGCGGCTCATTTCCGGCATCGCATCCACCTTGGCCTGGAAACGCTCGTAATTCGGCAACGGCCAAGCTTCCACGCACCCCTCGATGAAGGAGGGGCGCAGGATCAGCGTCATGTCCTGATGAGCCTTCCAGGCAGCACGAAACGACGCCGGAACGGATACCCGCCCCTTCGCGTCGCGCTTGTTCTCGTGACTGCCGAAGAACTGCTTCATTGCCCCCAGGCCAAAACACCTCTCACCCCCTTTTTCCACCACTTCATGGGAAAACATGGGTTTAACATCCACTATCACGCCACCATCCCCCCGTCAAAGAGAATCGGGCCGTTTCCGCCTTGCTGGCGGACCGGACGCTCGATGGTTTTCATGGATTTTTCTTCATCCGTTCCCGGTGTGTTCAAAACCCGTTTGGGTTTTGAAACCAAGGATCCAGACGGCCTGTAAGCCGGGTTCTGTCCACACCCGCGAGCGGGCGCTGGACGGCCATTCATCTGGGACGGGTGTCACCACCCGCCTCTAGCAACCAACCCGGGCGGCAAGCCGGAATAAGCTTCGCGTCCCTGCCGCGAGGCAGGACGCCGGCCGCCCCTATTCGGTTTTGCTCCCGGTGGGGTTTTCCATGCCCTCTCCGTTACCGGCGAGGCGGTGCGCTCTTACCGCACCCTTTCACCCTTGCCGCGGCAAGCCGCGGCGGTTTGCTTTCTGTGGCACTATCCCTGGGGTCGCCCCCGCCGGCCGTTAGCCGGCACCGTATTTCCGTGGAGCCCGGACTTTCCTCCAGCGGTTACCCGCCAGCGGCCGTCCAGCCGTCTGGATCGGCGCGGTGCCTAAGGCCGATTGCCCGCCCCGTCAACCAGCCCCCGCAAGGCGGCGGCGCGGCGCACCGTGGGGGCATCCGCCAAGCCGCTGAGATGCGTTGGCAAAAAATGCCGCTGGAAGGCCAGGATGACATCTTTTTCAGCAAGCTCCATGTCGTACCCGATGGCGGCCAGATCCGCCCGCAAATCTCCCGGCGGGCCAAACCCTTCCGTCCAGATCCCCACGCCATGCGCCGCCAACCAGGGCCAGTCGAACAGCTCGCCCGGATCCTGCTTGCGGTTGGGCGCGATGTCCGAATGCGCCACCACGTTGCGTGCCTCTATGCCATGCCGGGCGAGAATGCCCTGGGAGAGCTCCAGCACCGCGCGCATCTGCGCCGGCGGAAACGGTCTGTAGCCCCATTCATGACCGGGATTGACGATCTCGATCCCGACCGAGGCATCATTGAGCATCCGCCGGCCACGCCAACAGGAAAGACCGGCATGCCAGGCGCGGCGCGTTTCCGCCACCAGGCGATAAACCGCGCCATCCTCGTCCACGACATAATGGGCGGAAACCTTGGAGCGGGGCGATGTTAGCAGGTCGATCGCCGAGCGGGCCGTCGGCATGCCGGTATAATGCATCACCAGCATGGAGACCGGGCCGTCCCGCTCATCGGCGTTTGGCGACGGCTCCCAGATCATGGGATCGTTCATGCGGCGGGGCGGCGCGCGAACAACAATCCAACCCCCAGGCAGATCATCATTCCACCGGCAAGCTGGCGGATCCGCGCCGCCATGGCGCCCTGGCCGGCGAGACACCGCTTCAGTCTGGCCGCCAGCAGGGCCATCATCGCGTCGGACAATGCATAAACGCACACCGCCACCGCGCCGAGCGCCAGGAATTGCAGCCCGACCCGACCCGCGCCGGGGTTGATGAATTGCGGCAGAAACGCGATGAAGAACGCCGCCGTTTTCGGGTTGAACAAGGCAACCGCCATCCCATCCCGCCAAGCGCGGCGCATGCCCGCCCGGCGCGGCGCCAGCGGCGTGGCCTCATCCGCCTTGGCCCGCAGGATCGTGCCAATACCGAGCCAGATCAGATACACCGCGCCCGCCAGTTTCAGCATCGTGAAGAGTTCCGCGCTGGCCATCACCAGGGCTGAAAGCCCCGCCGCGCCCAGCACCACCTGCAACAGGCCGCCCGTGCCCGTACCCAGGCTGGAGGCCAGCCCCTCACGCACGCCACCGGCCAGGCTGCGGCTGACCACATAGGTCATGCCCGGCCCCGGCAACAATGCGAGCATCACGGACGCCGCGAAAAACACCCCCAAATGCTGGAACACGCGCCCCTCCCCCTATAAACGCCGCTCGCGCTTGATGGCATCGTAAGCGGCGTTGATCCGCGCCACTTTTTCAGACGCCGCCTTGATCGCCGCGGCGGAGGCCCCCTTGGCCGCCATGCTGTCCGGGTGGCTTTCACGCATCAATTGCTTCCAGCGCGCCCTGATCTCCTCACTGCTCGCCTGAGGTGCCACGCCCAGCACGAGATACGGATCCTCCGCCGGCCGGGCTGGCGGCGGCACCCCCTGCCCGGCCCGCCTGGCCGCCACCTCCGGCAGCCCGAAACCGAAGGCAACGCGGGAGAGAAACGCCGCCTCCGCCGCATTCACCGGGCCATCGGCCCGGGCGATCTGGTACAGACCGGCCAGCACCTGCTCCAGGGCGGTCTTATCGTCGGAAAAAGCCTGGCCGAGCTGCGCGGCATAAGTCTCGAATCCCGCGGCGTTTTCCCGGGCACTGTCGAATAGCCGCGCCACCTCGGACATGCTTGCCTGCGGAATCGCGAAGCTGCGCTTGAAGGCGTCGATCTCGGCCCGGCTTACCGGCCCGTCGCATTTGCACAGCTTGGCCGCCAGCACCGTGACCCCGACGGCGAAAATCTGATCACGCCGTCCCAGCATCGAGGCCATCTTCAACGGGTCGAATGGCATCGCCCGCCCGGCAAAGCCGGAAACACCGGATTTGAAGGCGTTCAGCTTGCCTTCGTCCGCCGCATGACCCAACGCCGCCCCGAACAGGGCACCGACGGGACCACCCATGGCGAAACCCGCCATGCCTCCGATAAACTTGCCCCAATAGCTCATGATATCTGCCTAGCACAGCCGCGCCCTTGAACCCAACCACACAATGGGACATTCACCAGGGCAGCATGTAAGGCGGAAACATGAACAGGCGGTTCTGGACGGGTCGGGGCGGCGGCATATCTTGAGACGAAAACATCTCCTCTGGGCGGCGCCGCTGGCGCTCGTGCTCGCCGCCGCCGCATTGCTGCTGGCCTTGCCGGACTTCGTGGCCTCCCCCTCGCACCGCGCCGCGGTGGAAAGCTTCGCCTCCCGGCTCACCGGGCGGGATGTGCATATCAGCGGCCGGCTTTCACTTTCTTATCTGCCGCAGCCTGAGATCATCGCCTCGGGCATCACCATCACCGGCCCACACAAGGAAACCATCAAGGCCAAGGCCTTGTCCCTCAATCTGGCCTGGCCCTCCTTGCTGCGCGGGCAGCTTGAAGTGCGCACGCTCGACCTCGACACGCCGTCGATCTCCTATCCCTGGCCCTTGCCAGGGGGCATCGGCGCCGTCGCGCCCCCCCCCTGGCTGGCAGCCTTGCATGCCCATATCGAAAACGGCCTCATCCGGTTCGGCTCCGTGGATTTCACCGGTGTCAACGCCGACCTGTTCACCGGCCCGGGCGGCAGCGTCAGCGTGTCCGGCAACGGCAAGCTGGCGGCCAAACCCATATCGCTGAGCATCGCCGCCGGTGAAACCGCCGATGACGGGTCCGCGCCCATCTCCATCCAATCCACGTTCGAGGGCGGCAAGGCGAACCTCTCCGGCACGCTGGACACACGCAGCCGGCTGGACGGGCAACTCCAGTTTCAGCTTTCCGGCGGCATCGCGGGCACGGCGCAAATCAACGCCGACGCCAATGGTCTCAACGCCACCAAACTGGCCCTAACCCAGGGCAAGGCCAACCTGGGCGGCACGGCCAACCTCTCCTTCAGCCCCCTGGCCCTGCAAGCCGATCTGACCGGCCAGAACGTCGATTTCAGCAAATCCGGCGCGCTGCTGGCGATCTGGCCGCAGGATCTGAAAGCCAGCATCGCGCTGTCCGCCACGAACCCGATATTCGCGGGCAAGACATTGCCCGCCGTGCAGGCCAAGCTGGAAACCGGGAAAAAAGGCCTCGCCGTGCATGACCTGACGCTCGGCCTGCCCGGCGGCGCCAGCCTGGAAGGCGATTTCGCCCTGACGCCGGATGCCAACCTCTCCGGCCATCTCAGCCTGTCCGCGCCGGACCTCACGGCCCTCGCCACGGGGCTTGGCCTGCCAGCTGAAAGCGGCTGGTCCTCCGCGTCCCTGCAGGCCGATCTCGCGGGCACTCGCACGGCCCCGGTCTTCAAATCCCTCTCTGGTACGTTGGGGACGGATCATGTCGACGGGCTCGTGGCGCTTTCCGCCGGGCATGCCGCGTTCCGGCTCGGCTTCAACCATCTCGCCCTGGCCCCACTGGCGACTTGGCTCGGGCAGCGCCCCCTAGGCGGGGTTTTCACCGCATCGGGTGAGCTGACCGCCGCGCAGGCCGATGCCGGCCCCGTGAAGCTGAGCAATCTGTTCATCGACGCCGCCCTGGACGACACGCTCAACATTCGCCGCGCCACCGCCGATCTTTATGGCGGCATCGCGGGCGGCAGTGCCACGCTGGATAAAAATTTCACGGTCAGCTCCGCCCATGCCTTCCTGGACCTGCCCTCGGCCGAACCACTGGCCCCCCTGCTGCCCGCCAGCATCAAACCACCGCCCGAATTGTTGAAGGCGCATCTGAACCTGATGATGGCCGCCGCCGGACCGCCGGACGCGCTCGCCGCGAGCGCCGTGGCCAGATTGGGGGATTTCACCTTCACCACGGCGCCGGTTATCAACCTCGTGAAATCCAGCGCCAGCGGCGCGGTCTCCTTGCGCCATCCCAATGCCGTCGCGGCGCTTAAACTGCTCGGCTTCGGCGGCGGCTGCACCAGCATGGCGCCTCTGCCCGGCTATCCGTTTCAAAAAGTCAGCCTGCCTTGCATCGCCAGCGCGAACGATCCGGCTCTGGCCTTTCCCGGCCCGGGCGTGCTGGCGCTGCGCGCCCGCTTCACCTTGTCGGCGGATGAGAGCGGGCTGAACGATTTCGTGCTCAGCGCCGGGCTGCTGAACGCTTCTGGCCAAGTGCTGGAAAAACATGGCCGCCTGACCGGGCTGATCGATTCCGGCACGTTCGCCATGCCGCCCTTGCCCATGAATCTGCAAATGCCGTCCGTCCTGCCATTGTCCGGCAGCCTCACGCTCAAGGCGGCGCGGGTGCTCTATGCCGGGCTGCCCATCCTTGGAAAGAGCGAGGGAACGCTGACCTTCACCCCCAGCGAAGCCAGCTTGAAACTCACCAAGGCCAGCATCGGCCATGGCGCCATCTCCGGCAGTGCCAGCCTGCGGCTTTCCGCCAGCGCGCCGCCCGCCCTCACCGCCAAGCTGCTGGCGGAGGGGGTGGATGCCAGCGCCCTCACCCTGCCGCAGACTTTTCCCCTGACCCTTTCCACCGGCATGATCAGCGCCACCGCCAGCCTTCACGCCACGGGCTACACCGCCAAGGCCTGGGCCGCGACATTAGGCGGCAGCGCCACCATCACCGCCCGCGACGGAACATTGAACGGCATGGACCTGCCTGGGCTGACGGCGGCGCTGGGCTTGGCGAAGCGCCCGCCCCTGGCCAGGAAGCTCACCGATGGCACCACGCCATTTACGACACTGACCCTGGCAGGCCGCATCGCGCAGGGCAACTGCACGCTGAACCAGGCGCAACTGACCGCTCCGGCGGGGACTCTTGCCGCCAGCGGCGGGATCGATTTGTTCGATTCCACCCTGGCCCTGAAGCTCGATATACGCCCCGCCGTGAAGCCCCCTCTCGACCTGACCGTCAGGTTGATCGGGCCATGGGACCATCCCCGCCGCGACATCGACCTCAAACCCGTTTATGGCTGGACGCCCGCGGCGAAATGACCGGTGGCGTTCAGAATGACATCCGTTCAGCCGGCTTCTGACCGGACAGATCGCGCGCTAAACGGCAATCCAGGGCATTCCTCGTGAACCAATGCGAGGGGAAACGGCCCTGGCCCCTCGAATCTGAACTCCACCTGATTTCAGGGGCGGAATATCAGGAAGCTGGCGTAAAGGGCTCCGGCACGCGACGGCTCGACTGGCGAGCCAGCATCCAGCCCGGATATTCCGCCGGAAGCGCGCTCACCGCGTCTAGCCGGGCGATCTCCTCTGGCGAAAGCATCAATGCCGCCGCCGCCAGGTTATCATCGAGCTGCGCCGTGGTCTTGGCGCCGATGATCACACTGGTCACATGCGGTTTCGCCAACAGCCAGGCCAGGGCCACCCGCGCCACCGAAACGCCATGTGCCGCCCCCACCTCGCGCATCGCGGCGATGCAGGCATCCGCGCGCTCGATATTCACCGGCGGGAAATCGAAGGTCAGGCGCCGCGAATCATTCGCCCGCTCGCCCCCCGGCCCGTATTTGCCGGACAGATACCCGCCCGCCAGCGGCGACCAGACCAGCAGACCCAGCGTCTCTGCATTCATCAGAGGCACCAGCTCACGTTCCAGGTCACGCCCGGCGATGGAATAGTAAGCCTGCAACGCCTCGAACCGCGCATACCCCTTGGCCTCTGACAGCCCCAGCGCCTTGGCGATCTTCCAGGCCGCCCAGTTGGACACGCCGACATAGCGCACCAGCCCCTGGCTCACGAGATCGTCCAATGCGCGCAACGTCTCGTCGATGGGAGTGATCGTATCGTCGCCATGGATCTGATAGAGATCGATATGGTCGGTCTGCAACCGTTCCAGGCTCTCCTTCACCCCATCCATGATATGCCCGCGCGAGGCGCCGCGGTCGTTCGGCCCCGGCCCCACCTCGCCAAACACCTTGGTGGCGAGCACCACGTCCTTGCGTTTCACGCCGAGATTTTTGAGCGCCTGGCCGACCAGACGCTCGGATTGCCCCATGGAATAGACATCCGCCGTGTCGATGAAATTCACCCCGGCTTCCAGCGCCCGGGCGACGATCGCATCCACCTCGTCCTGACGGAGCTGGCCAATGGCCTTCCACCACCCGGCATCCGCATTGCCCCCGAATGTCATGGTGCCGAGACAGATCTCAGAGACATACAGGCCTGTCCGGCCAAATTGCTTATATTTCATGCCATTAATCTCCTGAACGGCGGAGATATGGGAAAGCCGAGCCCTTCGGGCAAGCGCGAAACCGCTTCATTCCGGTCTGACGTACCCGCCCGATAACGAAAAAGGCGGCCATGAGGCCGCCCTAGCAAGGCAGTAACCGCCTGAAGCTGGCTTATGCCGCTTCGAGGTTGTCGGCGGCGTTCTTGCCGCTGCGGCGGTCCTGCACCACTTCAAACTTCACCTTCTGGCCCTCGTTCAAGGTGCGCATCCCGGCACGCTCAACGGCGGAGATATGCACGAACACGTCCTGCCCGCCCTCTTCCGGGCTGATGAAGCCATAACCCTTGGTCGCGTTGAAAAATTTAACAGTTCCGATAGCCATGAGAGAATTCCTAATCATTCCAGTTCGCCCAACCGCAAAGACAATTCCCTGCAATGGAGCCATTCGATTTTTCCGTGGGACCGCGACTGCGCCGTAAACGCAACACTATTTCAGCAGCAAGATCGATTGCCCAGGCATAGTGCAGATTGGCGAGGGATGCAAATGACCAAGTGGCCGGGCGATTATCTTGGTCCACGCCGCAACTCCGTGATCACCCCATGCAGCGTGTTCAGCTCCTGACGTGTCACCTCACCGCGTTGGAAGAAATGCCGCAAATTACGCACCATGCCAGGGCGCTTCTGTTCATTGCGTAAAAAACCGCTCTCATCGCAGGCGCGGATGAGGTGCGCCATGAAATTATCCAGCTCGCCCTTCGTGGCGGGGAGGGTCTCGTTCACCTGCAATTCACGCGCCGGCTGTTCCGGGCCCCGGGCCAGCCACCATTCATACCCCATCACCATCACCGCCTGGGCGAGATTGAGAGACATGAAATCAGGATTGAGGTCGTAGCGGATCAGACTATCCGCCTGCGCGATGTCGTCATTATCCAGCCCCGTGCGCTCCGGGCCGAAGAGGATACCGGTTTTTAGCCCTCGCGCCCCCGCCGCGACAATTTCATTCGCCCCACCGCGCGCGGTGAGCACCGGCTTGATGATATGGCGCGGGCGCGGGCAGGTGGCGAAGACGCGGTGCAGATCCGCCACCGCTTCCGCCACCGTTTCAAAAACCCCGGCATTGTCCAAAATCCGGTGCGCGCCGGATCCGGTGATCCAGGCGCGGGGCAACGGCCAGCCATCGCGCGGGGCGACGAGGCGTAAATGGAACAGCCCGCCATTGCCCATGGCCCGCGCCACGGAACCGATATTCTCGGCCATTTGCGGGCGCACCAGAATCACCACTGGCGAGGGGTCCAGGGGCGTCAGCTCCGCCCCCCCATTGCGGCCGGTCACGTTCAGGCCTTCCGCAGCTTATAGGTGCCGCCGGGGCCATCCTCGATGATCACGCCATGTTCTTTCAGCAACAGGTCGCGGATGCGGTCCGATTCAGCGAAATCCTTGGCCTTGCGCGCGGCCATGCGCCCCTCGGCCAGGGTTTTCACCGCCTCGTCGATTCCCCCCGCGAACCATTCCTCCGGTGTCATGTTGAACAGCCCCAGAACTTGCCCCGCCGCGCGCATCTCCGCCGCGGCTTCGGCGTCGCCGGCGATGGCCTGGTCCGCCAGCGCATGCAGCCCGGCGATGGCACCGGGTGTATTGAGATCGTCCAGCAACGGGTCCATCACCTCTTCGGGCACCATTTTCGCCGCAACCGTTCCGGGATGCGCCTCCAGCGCCCGATAGAATCTGTCCAGCTCCTTGCGCGCCTCGATCAGCCCGGCATCGGAGAAATCCAGCGTCTGCCGGTAATGGGCGCGCATCAGCATGAACCGCACCGCCTCGCCCGGCGCCTTCTCAAGAACCTCGTGCAACACCAGAAAATTGCCGAGCGACTTGCTCATCTTCTCGCCATTCACCAGCAGCATGCGGTTATGCACCCATACATTGGCGTAATGCGAGCCAGGAAAGGCACAGCAGCTTTGGGCAAGCTCATTCTCATGATGCGGGAAAATCAGATCGTCCCCGCCGCCATGAATATCGAAATTCTCGCCCAGATGCTTATGGCTCATCGCCGAACATTCGATATGCCAACCCGGCCGCCCACGGCCCCAGGGGCTCTCCCAACCCGGCAGATCCGGGGTGGAGGGTTTCCAAAGCACGAAATCCCCGGCCTCGCGCTTGTAGGGGGCCACATCCACCCGCGCGCCGGCGATCAATTCGTCGGGCGTCCGGCCGGAAAATTTACCGTAATCGGGGTCGGAGGCAACGGAAAACAGCACATGCCCCTCCGCCGCGTAAGCGTGGCCGTTCAGGATCAATTTTTCGATGATGGCGATAATCTCGCCGATATGCGCGGTGGCGCGCGGCTCGATGTCGGGTGGCAACGTGTACAGCGCGCCCATATCCTCGTGATACCAGCGGATCGGCCCTTGCGTGACCTCCTCGATGGAAACCCCGCGCTCCTTGGCGCGGACATTGATCTTGTCATCCACGTCCGTGATGTTCCGTACATAGGTGACGTTCGGGTAAAGCCGCCGCAGCAGGCGGATCAGCACGTCGAAAATCACCACGTTACGGGCATTGCCGATATGGGCGCGGTCATACACGGTGGGGCCGCACAAATAGGCCCGCACATTGGCCGGATCGAGCGGAACGAAAGGCGCCTTGGCGCGGGTGCGGGTGTTGTACAGCGTCAAATGGGTCATGATGCGGCTCTTTTGGCCTGTTTTAACGTCAAATCAAGCCGCATTGATTTTTTCTGCGCCGGGGTTTCTGATACCTGCCATGGAAAAGATCCTGCACGCGGTGGATACCGCCCTGCCCGCCTCTCTGGAGCGACTCTTCGCCTTCCTGCGCATTCCCTCCATCAGCGCCCAGCCGGCCCATGCGGGAGATTGCCGTAAAGCCGCCGAATGGGCACGCGGCACGCTGGCCGAGATGGGGTTCACCGCCCGGCTTTCGGAAACCAAGGGGCACCCCGGTGTCATCGCGCAGAATTTTTCCGCTGGCGCCGATGCGCCGCATGTCTTGTTCTACGGCCATTACGATGTGCAGCCCGCCGACCCGCTGGAGCTATGGCACTCGGACCCGTTCGAACCGCAACTCGTCGAGGGGCCGCGCGGCAAGCGCATCGTCGCGCGCGGAGCGGTCGATGATAAGGGGCAGGTCGTCAGCTTCATGGAAGCCTGCCGCGCCCATCTGGCGGTGAACGGCAAACTGCCCGTGCGCCTGACCATCCTGCTGGAAGGCGAGGAGGAAAATGGCAGCCCCTCTCTCGCCGAATTGCTGACCAATGAGCGCGACACCCTGCAAGCCGATTTCGTGCTCGTGGCCGACACCAACATGTGGAATTTCGAAACCCCCGCCATCACCGCGAGCCTGCGCGGGCTGGCGGCCATCGACGTGCGGCTGCATGGCCCCTCGCGCGATCTGCATTCCGGCCTGTTCGGCGGCATCGCGCTCAACCCGATCTACGCGCTGGCGCATATTCTCGGCCAGATGAAGGACGAGCAGGGCCGCATCCAGATCCCCGGTTTTTATGACGGCATCGCGCCTGTCTCGCCGGAGCAGGAGAAGGCTTGGGCGGGTCTCGGTTTCAATGCCGACGCGTTCCTGGGCGATGTCGGCCTGCACCATCCAGCGGGCGAACAGGACCAAATCCCCCTCGCGCAGCTCTGGGCTCGGCCGACGGCGGAGCTGAATGGCATTTATGGCGGCTATCAGGGAGATGGCAGTAAAACCGTGATCCCCGCCCACGCCACGGCCAAGCTCACCTTCCGGCTAGTGGCGGGCCAGGATCCGGTGAAAATCCTGAATGCGTTCGAACGTTTCGTGACCGAGCGCCTGCCGCCCGACGCGCGCGCGGAATTTACCCGGGGCGGCGCCGCCCCCGGCTACGGGCTGGATTCCAGCGCACGATTCCTGAAAGCCGCCCAAGGGGCCCTGCAAGCCGAATTCGGCAAGGAAGCCGCCTTGATCGGTTCTGGCGCCTCGATCCCGGTTGTGGAGGCGTTCAAGAGCATATTGGGGTTGGACACGTTGCTGGCCGGATTTGGCCTGGACGACGACTGCATTCATTCGCCGAATGAGAAATTCGAGCTCTCCTGCTTTCATCGCGGCAGCAGGGCGCATGCCCGGCTGCTCAGCGCCTTCGCGGGGTGACCCGGCCTTCCAAAGCCGCCCGCCCCATGGCCAAGTAGACCACCAAATAACTGGATTGATAACCGGACCGATCTTTCCGTCAATTGATCCGGATGGCGTCCTCGATGAACTGGATGCCGCCATTTGCGACCAGGGCGGCATCGAAACGCATCTCCGGGCGCGCCCATGCCTGATGCTGAGCCAAGGCGACAGAGGCGGCTTGGATCAACCGGGCTTGCTGACGAGGCGAAAGCGCATAAGCGGCCTCCGAAAGACTATGCCTGGCCTTGACCTCAACGAAGACAAGACAGCGCGCATCCGCCGCCACGATGTCGATCTCGCCCGCTCCAGTTTTCAGCCTCGTCGCCAATATGTCGTACCCCCTGCTCCGCAGCAGGGTGGCAACTTCTTCCTCCGCCCGCCGCCCCAATATTTCCGCGATACGGCGCCGCGCCCGGCTGGGAGGAGACACCGGAACGGAAAGCGGAAGACAAGCCTCCGGGAGGCTCGCTTGGCGAAGGGGTTGTCGATGTATCGGCATCCCGGGATTTCACCAGAAAATAGTTAATTTTTTCCAAATTTCTTATGGCTGCCGCCATGTGCCACGCGGCTGGCCGGCATATTCCTCGGCCATGGCAATACCTAGTGCCAGCAATACCGGTCCCAGGAATATTCCCAACGCGCCAAATGCCAGCGCACCGCCCAGCACACCGACCAGCGTAACCGCATAAGGCAACGACGCG